>NZ_VZPF01000352.1 GCF_008801695.1 Pantoea stewartii subsp. stewartii | reverse complement strand
CCAGCGTGGCGCGACTCAGCTCCACGCCCTGACGATGGTATATCTCTGACTGACGATAGTGAGGCGTGTGCTCTGCGAACTTCGCCGTGACGATGCGCGCCAGCAGGCCGGGGCCCGCATAGCTGCGTTCGATGGGTTTTGACGGCATGGAAGCCTGAACGATGTGGTCACAGCTGCAGCAGGCCAGCTTCGGCCGCTGCG
>NZ_VZPF01000351.1 GCF_008801695.1 Pantoea stewartii subsp. stewartii | reverse complement strand
AAAAGCTCCGAAAAGCTGCGTGAGAAAACGGCCCGCCAGGTGCGCGAGGCAGAGGAGCGCATCAGCGCCCTGCAGGAGGAGATGGCTGAGGTGCTGGGCGAGCAGCATGACCCGGCACTCCCGCAGCTGCTGCGCCAGTCTTCCGCCCGCAAACCGCTGCCGGCCTCACTTCCCCGCGAAACCCTCACGCTGTCGCCGGCAGAAACC
>NZ_VZPF01000350.1 GCF_008801695.1 Pantoea stewartii subsp. stewartii | reverse complement strand
GCCAGACGAAGCGGCCACGTTCCAGCCTTTTGGTAAACATGCACAGGCCGTCCCGGTCGGCCCACAGTACCTTTATCATGTCGCCGCGCCGGCCGCGGAAGATGAACAGATGCCCGCTGAACGGGTCATCCCGTAACGTATTCTGCACCCTGGAAGCCAGACCATTGAAGCCGTTGCGCATGTCGGTGATGCCGGCAACCAGCCAGATGCGGGAACC
>NZ_VZPF01000349.1 GCF_008801695.1 Pantoea stewartii subsp. stewartii | reverse complement strand
GGTTCCCGCATCTGGCTGGTTGCCGGCATCACCGACATGCGCAACGGCTTCAATGGTCTGGCTTCCAGGGTGCAGAATACGTTACGGGATGCCCCGTTCAGCGGGCATCTGTTCATCTTCCGCGGCCGGCGCGGCGACATGATAAAGGTACTGTGGGCCGACCGGGACGGCCTGTGCATGTTTACCAAAAGGCTGGAACGTGGCCGCTTCGTCTGGCCG
>NZ_VZPF01000348.1 GCF_008801695.1 Pantoea stewartii subsp. stewartii | reverse complement strand
CAGTAAAGGTTCATCCTTATTTATCAGACTGTTAAAACATCTGAAGGCGACATACCGGCGTGCAAAAACGATTACGCTCATTGTAGATAACTACATCATCCACAAAAGCCGTGAAACGTTGCGCTGGCTGAAAGCAAACCCAAAGTTCAGGGTCATTTACCAGCCGATTTACTCGCCGTGGGTCAATCATGTCGAACGGTTGTGGCAGGCGCTTCATGAG
>NZ_VZPF01000347.1 GCF_008801695.1 Pantoea stewartii subsp. stewartii | reverse complement strand
GACGATGCCCCCTGCTGTGAGCTGGTTCTGCCCGCCGGCACGCTTCGTATCAGCGGAAAGCTGACGCCAGAGCTGCTTCAGATGCTTATCCGGGAAATGCAGGGGAGTTCGCGGTGATATCACTTCCTGCAGGTTCCCGCATCTGGCTGGTTGCCGGCATCACCGACATGCGCAACGGCTTCAATGGTCTGGCTTCCAGGGTGCAGAATACGTTACGGGATG
>NZ_VZPF01000346.1 GCF_008801695.1 Pantoea stewartii subsp. stewartii | reverse complement strand
CATCATCCACAAAAGCCGTGAAACGTTGCGCTGGCTGAAAGCAAACCCAAAGTTCAGGGTCATTTACCAGCCGATTTACTCGCCGTGGGTCAATCATGTCGAACGGTTGTGGCAGGCGCTTCATGAGACAATAACCCGAAATCACCAGTGCAGTTCAATGTGGCAACTGTTGAAAAAGGTCCATCACTTTATGAAGTCATTTATCCCAGGCTTTTTTCGCGG
>NZ_VZPF01000345.1 GCF_008801695.1 Pantoea stewartii subsp. stewartii | reverse complement strand
GGGTTTTCCGCACTACATTTCGCCAGTGCTTCATGGATAGCGACCATTTTTTCTTCTTTGTGTGGGTCACGGATACGCAGTGTCGGCGCGGCTCTCCGCCATACCAGGCCGGCAGCAGGTAACCATCGCCGGATGGTTGAAGCATGTAGCGGACAACCGGTGATATCACGGATTTTTATCGCCAGAAGTTCGGTGCTCCAGCGGGAACGCTGATAACCAAAA
>NZ_VZPF01000344.1 GCF_008801695.1 Pantoea stewartii subsp. stewartii | reverse complement strand
CCGTGCGGGTTTTACCGCTGCCAGGCTCCTGTACCGGCACAGGGATATCGTCTGTATGCACCTTGCCCGGCATCAGCACGTACTGGCGCAGCAGGTCGTACAGCGGCTCCAGCAGTTCGCTCACCGCGCCGGACCAGCGACCCAGCGTGGCGCGACTCAGCTCCACGCCCTGACGATGGTATATCTCTGACTGACGATAGTGAGGCGTGTGCTCTGCGAACTT
>NZ_VZPF01000343.1 GCF_008801695.1 Pantoea stewartii subsp. stewartii | reverse complement strand
AGTACGCGAACCACACCGCCGGTGGCAGCTGCGACCCCGCGTTACGGTCATCCCGGACGTAGACCCACAGGCGAGCCGTGCGGGTTTTACCGCTGCCCGGCTCCTGTACCGGCACAGGGATATCGTCGGTGTGCACCTTGCCCGGCATCAGCACGTACTGGCGCAGCAGGCCGTACAGCGGCTCCAGCAGTTCGCTTACCGCGCCGGACCAGCGACCCAGCGTGG
>NZ_VZPF01000342.1 GCF_008801695.1 Pantoea stewartii subsp. stewartii | reverse complement strand
CGGTCGGTGTCCGGGCATGCACGTCGTGGATTTTTCGCCGGGCGTGCGCCATGCAGGCTGCTTCGGTTATGCGGCCATCTTCGTACAACGCATTATAGCCACCGTACGCATCCGCCTGCAGGATACCACTGTATCCCGCAAGGTGCTGTTGTGGATGAACACCTTTCCTGTCCGGCGAGTACGCGAACCACACCGCCGGTGGCAGCTGCGACCCCGCGTTACGGT
>NZ_VZPF01000341.1 GCF_008801695.1 Pantoea stewartii subsp. stewartii | reverse complement strand
CCACGCTGGGTCGCTGGTCCGGCGCGGTGAGCGAACTGCTGGAGCCGCTGTACGGCCTGCTGCGCCAGTACGTGCTGATGCCGGGCAAGGTGCACACCGACGATATCCCTGTGCCGGTACAGGAGCCGGGCAGCGGTAAAACGCGCACGGCCCGGCTGTGGGTATACGTGCGGGACGACCGCAACGCGGGCTCACAGCTTCGACCGGCGGTCTGGTTCGCGTACT
>NZ_VZPF01000340.1 GCF_008801695.1 Pantoea stewartii subsp. stewartii | reverse complement strand
AAGTTCGCAGAGCACACGCCTCACTATCGTCAGTCAGAGATATACCATCGTCAGGGCGTGGAGCTGAGTCGCGCCACGCTGGGTCGCTGGTCCGGCGCGGTGAGCGAACTGCTGGAGCCGCTGTACGGCCTGCTGCGCCAGTACGTGCTGATGCCGGGCAAGGTGCACACCGACGATATCCCTGTGCCGGTACAGGAGCCGGGCAGCGGTAAAACGCGCACGGCCCGGC
>NZ_VZPF01000339.1 GCF_008801695.1 Pantoea stewartii subsp. stewartii | reverse complement strand
CGAGAGCAGACGGTTATATTCCGCCATTTTGCGGATGGTCGTTTGCTGCTCCTGCAGCAGCGCCCTGAGCCGGGCGTTTTCATCAGGGTATGAGGTATCCATAACCCCACTTTACAGCAGGTTATATCCGCAGGCCAGGACGTTCCGTCCGCTGCGGGTGCTTCCAGTTAATTCCTTCCAGCAGCATGGACAGCTGCGCCGGCGTCAGGTGGACTTTTCCGTCGCGGGTC
>NZ_VZPF01000338.1 GCF_008801695.1 Pantoea stewartii subsp. stewartii | reverse complement strand
GTATATGACCGATGACGTAACGCAACCACGTCTCGGGGTCAACGCCGTTAAGCCGGCAGGTGACGATCAGAGAGTAGAGGATCGCCGCACGTTCTCCGCCTGTATCTGAACCGGCGAACAGCCAGTTCTTCCGACCCAGGGCAACGCCACGCAGCGCGTTCTCCGCGATATTGTTGTCGATCTCCGCCCAGCCATTGCTGCAGTACAGGTTTAACGCGTCCCACTGCTTCA
>NZ_VZPF01000337.1 GCF_008801695.1 Pantoea stewartii subsp. stewartii | reverse complement strand
GATGGCTGAGGTGCTGGGCGAGCAGCATGACCCGGCACTCCCGCAGCTGCTGCGCCAGTCTTCCGCCCGCAAACCGCTGCCGGCCTCACTTCCCCGCGAAACCCTCACGCTGTCGCCGGCAGAAACCACCTGTCCGGCATGCGGCGGCGAACTCAACGCGCTGGGCTGCGACGTATCGGAGCAGCTGGAGCTTATCAGCAGCGCCTTTAAGGTTATCGAAACGCAGCGGCCG
>NZ_VZPF01000336.1 GCF_008801695.1 Pantoea stewartii subsp. stewartii | reverse complement strand
AGGTGAAGCGGAGGGCCTATGCTGCCAAACGAAGGTCACTGCCTTAGGGCGAAGGTCAGGCTCTCCCCGCTTCATGTGATGGTAGCTAACCACCACATCTCTATTACATACAAGGGTGAAGGGATGGATAGGCGATCCCTTTCGATCCCTCATTGGTATCGGCGGCTAACCTTCAGTGCTACCTGTCATTTCATCCAGCCGCCTTACATGCGCTGACGCGCATCCGTCATGTCCG
>NZ_VZPF01000335.1 GCF_008801695.1 Pantoea stewartii subsp. stewartii | reverse complement strand
TTCGTGCGTTACTATGCGTCAGTCCGTGGGGTAATCGGTGGGGTAATAAATTCGAATTTTTGCCATAGTTTGAATTTAAACCGTTTAAAATCAACAGGTTTAATGTAAATGCTTAGTTATCGCCACAATTATCATTTATGGTTTTTGTGCTTTCTTATGCTTTCTCTATTTCATTATTTATCAAACACTTAACGCCCAAAACCCACTGTATATTGTTCCAGTGCTTTTTGACGTTTGCGTA
>NZ_VZPF01000334.1 GCF_008801695.1 Pantoea stewartii subsp. stewartii | reverse complement strand
GCCCCGGCCTGCTGGCGCGCATCGTCACGGCGAAGTTCGCCGAACATACGCCACACTATCGTCAGTCAGAGATATACCGTCGCCAGGGCGTGGAGCTGAGCCGGGCAACGCTGGGGCGCTGGTCCGGCGCGGTAAGCGAACTGCTGGAGCCGCTGTACGGCCTGCTGCGCCAGTACGTGCTGATGCCGGGCAAGGTGCACACCGACGATATCCCTGTGCCGGTACAGGAGCCGGGCAGCGGTA
>NZ_VZPF01000333.1 GCF_008801695.1 Pantoea stewartii subsp. stewartii | reverse complement strand
CATCCATCAATAACGATACAGCCGCTACTCTAAAGGACTTTGCGTAGGACTACAGAAAGGATACGCGCCAGTTAGATCGTCGGGATAACAAACAGTTAAAAGATGCAACTTTACTTCGCAGGATAGCCGATTTAGATTATCTGTGAATATCGGTAAGTCAGGTAAATTTCGATAAATGGCTGATTTAACGGTAACACATGAAGTTTTTAGATATTGGTTAAGACTGTCTATGCGCGATTAAAT
>NZ_VZPF01000332.1 GCF_008801695.1 Pantoea stewartii subsp. stewartii | reverse complement strand
GTCCGGGGCCTGATTCAGCAGCGAGCGTCACGGGCAACATGACCGGCGCATCTGTCCGCGCAGCCAGCAGCCCCTGCTGATAAAGTCGCCGCCAGTTGAACAGGAGATTATCGTTAATGTTATTTTCACGGGCAAGCTGTGCCACGCTGACGCCGGGCTGCATCGACTGCTCCACCATGGCGATTTTGAAGTCGCGGGGGAAGTTGGGGCGTCGTGGTCGTTTGCGGGCGACAGGGATTTCAC
>NZ_VZPF01000331.1 GCF_008801695.1 Pantoea stewartii subsp. stewartii | reverse complement strand
GCGCAGGCGTCAGGTGGATTTTGCCGTCACGGGTCACCGGCCAGACGAAGCGGCCACGTTCCAGCCTTTTGGTAAACATGCACAGGCCGTCCCGGTCGGCCCACAGTACCTTTATCATGTCGCCGCGCCGGCCGCGAAAGATGAACAGATGCCCGCTGAACGGGTCATCCCGTAACGTATTCTGCACCCTGGAAGCCAGACCATTGAAGCCCTTGCTCGGCCCACAGTACCTTTATCATGTCCAG
>NZ_VZPF01000330.1 GCF_008801695.1 Pantoea stewartii subsp. stewartii | reverse complement strand
ACCGTAACGCGGGGTCGCAGCTGCCACCGGCGGTGTGGTTCGCGTACTCGCCGGACAGGAAAGGTGTTCATCCACAACAGCACCTTGCGGGATACAGTGGTATCCTGCAGGCGGATGCGTACGGTGGTTATAATGCGCTGTACGAAGATGGCCGCATAACCGAAGCAGCCTGCATGGCGCACGCCCGGCGAAAAATCCACGACGTGCATGCCCGGACACCGACCGACATCACCACCGAAGCGCTGA
>NZ_VZPF01000329.1 GCF_008801695.1 Pantoea stewartii subsp. stewartii | reverse complement strand
TTTTTCGCCGGGCGTGCGCCATGCAGGCTGCTTCGGTTATGCGGCCATCTTCGTACAGCGCATTATAACCACCGTAAGCGTCCGCCTGCAGGATACCACTGTATCCCGCAAGGTGCTGTTGTGGATGTACGCCTTTCCGGTCCGGCGAGTACGCGAACCAGACCGCCGGTCGAAGCTGTGAGCCCGCGTTGCGGTCGTCCCGCACGTATACCCACAGCCGGGCCGTGCGCGTTTTACCGCTGCCCG
>NZ_VZPF01000328.1 GCF_008801695.1 Pantoea stewartii subsp. stewartii | reverse complement strand
TGGGCGGAGATAGACAACAACATCGCGGAGAACGCACTGCGGGGCGTAGCCCTGGGCCGGAAAAACTGGCTGTTCGCCGGTTCAGACGCAGGCGGGGAGCGGGCCGCCGTGCTGTACTCGCTGATCGTCACCTGCCGGCTTAACGGCGTTGACCCCGAGACGTGGTTGCGTTACGTCATCGGTCATATACAGGACTGGCCGGTGAACCGGGTCCGCGATCTGCTGCCATGGAAGGTCGAGCTTCCCT
>NZ_VZPF01000327.1 GCF_008801695.1 Pantoea stewartii subsp. stewartii | reverse complement strand
CAAGATAGTACTTTTCATTCTGGCCCGGAGTGACAACTCGTTTTTGCTGCCCGCGTAACTGCCAGTCAGCACCGATTTTCGGGTTGAGATGAATATCCACTTCATCTTCGTAAAACACGGGGTTTTCGTAAGCGTCGCATTCAGACCGTATTGACGTTCAGGCAGAGGGAAGCTCGACCTTCCATGGCAGCAGATCGCGGACCCGGTTCACCGGCCAGTCCTGTATATGACCGATGACGTAACGCAAC
>NZ_VZPF01000326.1 GCF_008801695.1 Pantoea stewartii subsp. stewartii | reverse complement strand
ACCAATCGATGAGCGGGCACAGCAGAGTGTTCTGGCAACATGACTGACGGTGTCACCACGATGCAGCATCAGCATGGCGGTGAGCCGCCGGGCGTGGTTTTTGTCCTTTGTTTTATGGATAGTTTTCGTAAGCGTCGCATTCAGACCGTATTGACGTTCAGGCAGAGGGAAGCTCGACCTTCCATGGCAGCAGATCGCGGACCCGGTTCACCGGCCAGTCCTGTATATGACCGATGACGTAACGCAAC
>NZ_VZPF01000325.1 GCF_008801695.1 Pantoea stewartii subsp. stewartii | reverse complement strand
GGCGTTGAACCCGAGGCGTGGCTGCGTTACGTCCTCGGTTATATCCAGGACTGGTCGGTGAACCGGGTCCGCGATCTGCTGCCATGGAAGGTAGACCTTACCTCTGCCTGAACGTCAATACGGTCTAAATAACTGATCCTAATACCGCTACACTTTAGCCAGCCCATGTTTTCCCCCGGGGAATGGGCTGACGGTATTCATAAAGTGATGGACCTTTTTCAACAGTTGCCACATTGAACTGCACTGGTG
>NZ_VZPF01000324.1 GCF_008801695.1 Pantoea stewartii subsp. stewartii | reverse complement strand
AACGTATTCTGCACCCTGGAAGCCAGACCATTGAAGCCGTTGCGCATGTCCGTGACGCCGGCGACCAGCCAGATGCGGGAACCTGCAGGGAGTGATATCACCGGCTCCCTCCCTGCATTTCACGGATAAGCATCTGAAGCAGCTCTGGCGTCAGCTTTCCGCTGATACGAAGCGTGCCGGCGGGCAGAACCAGCTCACAGCAGGGGGCATCGTCGCTCTGAACGGACGGTGGATGAGGCTGTCCGGGGC
>NZ_VZPF01000323.1 GCF_008801695.1 Pantoea stewartii subsp. stewartii | reverse complement strand
CCGTGCGGGTTTTACCGCTGCCAGGCTCCTGTACCGGCACAGGGATATCGTCTGTATGCACCTTGCCCGGCATCAGCACGTACTGGCGCAGCAGGTCGTACAGCGGCTCCAGCAGTTCGCTCACCGCACCGGACCAGCGCCCCAGCGTTGCCCGGCTCAGCTCCACGCCCTGGCGACGGTATATCTCTGACTGACGATAGTGTGGCGTATGTTCGGCGAACTTCTCCGTGACGATGCGCGCCAGCAGGC
>NZ_VZPF01000322.1 GCF_008801695.1 Pantoea stewartii subsp. stewartii | reverse complement strand
ACTGGCGCAGCAGGCCGTACAGCGGCTCCAGCAGTTCGCTTACCGCGCCGGACCAGCGACCCAGCGTGGCGCGACTCAGCTCCACGCCCTGACGATGGTATATCTCTGACTGACGATAGTGAGGCGTATGTTCGGCGAACTTCGCCGTGACGATGCGCGCCAGCAGGCCGGGGCCCGCATAGCTGCGCTCGATGGGTTTTGAGGGCATGGCTGTCTGAACGATGTGGTCACAGCTGCAGCAGGCCAGCT
>NZ_VZPF01000321.1 GCF_008801695.1 Pantoea stewartii subsp. stewartii | reverse complement strand
TGTACGGCCTGCTGCGCCAGTACGTGCTGATGCCGGGCAAGGTGCACACCGACGATATCCCTGTGCCGGTACAGGAGCCGGGCAGCGGTAAAACGCGCACGGCCCGGCTGTGGGTATACGTGCGGGATGACCGTAACGCGGGGTCGCAGCTGCCACCGGCGGTGTGGTTCGCGTACTCGCCGGACAGGAAAGGTGTTCATCCACAACAGCACCTTGCGGGGTACAGCGGTATCCTGCAGGCGGACGCTT
>NZ_VZPF01000320.1 GCF_008801695.1 Pantoea stewartii subsp. stewartii | reverse complement strand
ACGTCGCAGCCCAGCGCGTTGAGTTCGCCGCCGCATGCCGGACAGGTGGTTTCTGCCGGCGACAGCGTGAGGGTTTCGCGGGGAAGTGAGGCCGGCAGCGGTTTGCGGGCGGAAGACTGGCGCAGCACCTCAGCCATCTCCTCCTGCAGGGCGCTGATGCGCTCCTCTGCCTCGCGCACCTGGCGGGCCGTTTTCTCACGCAGCTTTTCGGAGCTTTTGCCGAACTGCATACGTTGCAGCTTAGCAACC
>NZ_VZPF01000319.1 GCF_008801695.1 Pantoea stewartii subsp. stewartii | reverse complement strand
CGGCGTGCAAAAACGATTACGCTCATTGTAGATAACTACATCATCCACAAAAGCCGTGAAACGTTGCGCTGGCTGAAAGCAAACCCAAAGTTCAGGGTCATTTACCAGCCGATTTACTCGCCGTGGGGCTTTGTTGAATAATAGGTAATCATTCTGTTTTGTCTGCACTGTTTTGGTAGAAAACGCTGATGCCAGACAGAACACCGTCATACGCAAGCATGTAACGCATTGATTTTATGTTATCTGAAAC
>NZ_VZPF01000318.1 GCF_008801695.1 Pantoea stewartii subsp. stewartii | reverse complement strand
GTGGTTGCGTTACGTCATCGGTCATATACAGGACTGGCCGGTGAACCGGGTCCGCGATCTGCTGCCATGGAAGGTCGAGCTTCCCTCTGCCTGAACGTCAATACGGTCTGAATGCGACGCTTACAGTCAGCACCGATTTTCGGGTTGAGATGAATATCCACTTCATCTTCGTAAAACACGGGGTTTTCCGCACTACATTTCGCCAGTGCTTCATGGATAGCGACCATTTTTTCTTCTTTGTGTGGGTCAC
>NZ_VZPF01000317.1 GCF_008801695.1 Pantoea stewartii subsp. stewartii | reverse complement strand
ATGGTTGAAGCATGTAGCGGACAACCGGTGATATCACGGATTTTTATCGCCAGAAGTTCGGTGCTCCAGCGGGAACGCTGATAACCAAAATCGCCGGGAGAATGCTTAACAAGCTCACGCAGCAATGGTAAGCGTCGCATTCAGACCGTATTGACGTTCAGGCAGAGGGAAGCTCGACCTTCCATGGCAGCAGATCGCGGACCCGGTTCACCGGCCAGTCCTGTATATGACCGATGACGTAACGCAACCA
>NZ_VZPF01000316.1 GCF_008801695.1 Pantoea stewartii subsp. stewartii | reverse complement strand
ACAGCAGCGTCAGCAAACGGACGAAGTCGGTCAATGTCAGTTTCAAAACGCCCACCCGGGGTGAAATCGCGCATCTGGTGATTGACTCCACCGGGCTGAAGGTCTTTGGTGAAGGTGAGTGGAAAGTGGCTTTGTTGAATAAATGGATTTTATGCTGTGGTACTATGAAAACGGTTGTTTCAGATAACATAAAATCAATGCATTACATGCTTGCGTATGACGGTGTTCTGTCTGGCATCAGCGTTTTCTAC
>NZ_VZPF01000315.1 GCF_008801695.1 Pantoea stewartii subsp. stewartii | reverse complement strand
GAGGCGAAGCGCCTCAAGGAGCCATGTCCGGTGTTTCACGCGATAGTGTCCATTAAAAAATGATGGACACTATTTTCCCGGAACCGGAGCCCGCTGCACAGACGGTTTAAATGTGACGCTTACTTTCATGAGACAATAACCCGAAATCACCAGTGCAGTTCAATGTGGCAACTGTTGAAAAAGGTCCATCACTTTATGAATACCGTCAGCCCATTCCCCGGGGGAAAACATGGGCTGGCTAAAGTGTAGCG
>NZ_VZPF01000314.1 GCF_008801695.1 Pantoea stewartii subsp. stewartii | reverse complement strand
GCGATCTGATCAATCGCTGAATATCCCAAATCACCAGCCGGACTGAGCAATGTCGATCATAGCACCAATACCCAGAACCGAACGACGCCTGATGCAGAAAACTATCCATAAAACAAAGGACAAAAACGTAAGCGTCGCATTCAGACCGTATTGACGTTCAGGCAGAGGGAAGCTCGACCTTCCATGGCAGCAGATCGCGGACCCGGTTCACCGGCCAGTCCTGTATATGACCGATGACGTAACGCAACCAC
>NZ_VZPF01000313.1 GCF_008801695.1 Pantoea stewartii subsp. stewartii | reverse complement strand
CATCATCCACAAAAGCCGTGAAACGTTGCGCTGGCTGAAAGCAAACCCAAAGTTCAGGGTCATTTACCAGCCGATTTACTCGCCGTGGGTCAATCATGTCGAACGGTTGTGGCAGGCGCTTCATGAGTAAGCGTCGCATTCAGACCGTATTGACGTTCAGGCAGAGGGAAGCTCGACCTTCCATGGCAGCAGATCGCGGACCCGGTTCACCGGCCAGTCCTGTATATGACCGATGACGTAACGCAACCACG
>NZ_VZPF01000312.1 GCF_008801695.1 Pantoea stewartii subsp. stewartii | reverse complement strand
GTGGTTGCGTTACGTCATCGGTCATATACAGGACTGGCCGGTGAACCGGGTCCGCGATCTGCTGCCATGGAAGGTCGAGCTTCCCTCTGCCTGAACGTCAATACGGTCTGAATGCGACGCTTACATTTCTGACCGAGGTGCCGGAGGATCTTTCAACGGGTACCACGCCCAGAAACGCCGCAACCTGTTCTGCTGTATCGAAATGATGACTCCGCAGGATAACCAGCATGTTCAGACCTAACTGAAAACCC
>NZ_VZPF01000311.1 GCF_008801695.1 Pantoea stewartii subsp. stewartii | reverse complement strand
TGTGAAGGCCATCACGCGACCTGACTCTCTTTCGTTTTTGCTGGGTTATCTTGTGGGGGCTGAGCGCTCAGTGATGCCTGACTGCGAGTGGGTGTCGGAAATTTCGGCGGTTCCGGCGTAGAACCCCTGACAGGGAATTACTGCCGCTTTTTTGCCATAATTTTCGTAACTGAGACAATATAAGGAAGTAATATCATGACATTTATGACATCTCCCGAAGCCACTCGGCTCATCCGCCATGGCCACTCCTG
>NZ_VZPF01000310.1 GCF_008801695.1 Pantoea stewartii subsp. stewartii | reverse complement strand
GTGGTTGCGTTACGTCATCGGTCATATACAGGACTGGCCGGTGAACCGGGTCCGCGATCTGCTGCCATGGAAGGTCGAGCTTCCCTCTGCCTGAACGTCAATACGGTCTGAATGCGACGCTTACGTACATTCTGTCCGTTAATGACCGTATTACCGGTATACAGCATGATATGCCCCGGAATGTATACAAGCGTGGTAAACGGCCTGCCATGCTCCGTGAGATAACGAAGCCGTGTGCTGGTGTCCTCCTG
>NZ_VZPF01000309.1 GCF_008801695.1 Pantoea stewartii subsp. stewartii | reverse complement strand
GGAGGCGAAGCGCCTCAAGGAGCCATGTCCGGTGTTTCACGCGATAGTGTCCATTAAAAAATGATGGACACTATTTTCCCGGAACCGGAGCCCGCTGCACAGACGGTTTAAATGTGACGCTTACAGTTAACAAGGATCTAAGCTGTTTTAAGTTATGGATAATGTTATGCCCTCACTTAAGACACTTTTACAACTACCTTGTGGATGGCAATCCAGCCGACAAGTTATTAGTTCTGATGGGATAACCATCC
>NZ_VZPF01000308.1 GCF_008801695.1 Pantoea stewartii subsp. stewartii | reverse complement strand
TGGAGGCGAAGCGCCTCAAGGAGCCATGTCCGGTGTTTCACGCGATAGTGTCCATTAAAAAATGATGGACACTATTTTCCCGGAACCGGAGCCCGCTGCACAGACGGTTTAAATGTGACGCTTACTGATCAATCGCTGAATATCCCAAATCACCAGCCGGACTGAGCAATGTCGATCATAGCACCAATACCCAGAACCGAACGACGCCTGATGCAGAAAACTATCCATAAAACAAAGGACAAAAACCACGC
>NZ_VZPF01000307.1 GCF_008801695.1 Pantoea stewartii subsp. stewartii | reverse complement strand
TGGAGGCGAAGCGCCTCAAGGAGCCATGTCCGGTGTTTCACGCGATAGTGTCCATTAAAAAATGATGGACACTATTTTCCCGGAACCGGAGCCCGCTGCACAGACGGTTTAAATGTGACGCTTACCAGCAATGCGCAAATATGTTCGAACGGCCAGCGCCTCCCGCGTCCTGACGGTAATGACTTCAGGCCTTCAGCACCAGACAGAGTGAACCAGTTAATCCAGCGACCAATCGATGAGCGGGCACAGCAG
>NZ_VZPF01000306.1 GCF_008801695.1 Pantoea stewartii subsp. stewartii | reverse complement strand
GATGGTTACCTGCTGCCGGCCTGGTATGGCGGAGAGCCGCGCCGACACTGCGTATCCGTGACCCACACAAAGAAGAAAAAATGGTCGCTATCCATGAAGCACTGGCGAAATGTAGTGCGGAAAACCCGTAAGCGTCACATTTAAACCGTCTGTGCAGCGGGCTCCGGTTCCGGGAAAATAGTGTCCATCATTTTTTAATGGACACTATCGCGTGAAACACCGGACATGGCTCCTTGAGGCGCTTCGCCTCCA
>NZ_VZPF01000305.1 GCF_008801695.1 Pantoea stewartii subsp. stewartii | reverse complement strand
ATGGAGGCGAAGCGCCTCAAGGAGCCATGTCCGGTGTTTCACGCGATAGTGTCCATTAAAAAATGATGGACACTATTTTCCCGGAACCGGAGCCCGCTGCACAGACGGTTTAAATGTGACGCTTACCTTTATTCTTTATGAAGGAACAGTCAAAAGCGGAAGTACTGAACGATATTAACGGCGACATCGTTAATCTTTATCGCGTCATCCAGAACCACCTGGAAGAATTTATAAAGCAGTTCAAATGGGCTTT
>NZ_VZPF01000304.1 GCF_008801695.1 Pantoea stewartii subsp. stewartii | reverse complement strand
TGCGTCCTGTTTGGCGTGCTTTCATACAAAATTACTGGTACTAAAAAAAGCGCAGTACAGTGAATCTGGAGGTGTCCGGTGAGACTGATAAGCCATGAAGAGCTGCATAGCGAGTGGATGCAGGATGGGGTTCTACGCCGGAACCGCCGAAATTTCCGACACCCACTCGCAGTCAGGCATCACTGAGCGCTCAGCCCCCACAAGATAACCCAGCAAAAACGAAAGAGAGTCAGGTCGCGTGATGGCCTTCACA
>NZ_VZPF01000303.1 GCF_008801695.1 Pantoea stewartii subsp. stewartii | reverse complement strand
CAGCCCGGGGCGATTAAAAATATTCACTCCACTGCAGCACAACAAATCACAGCAGCAAAAACACCGCTCTACAACCCACTTAACCGTCACGGCAACACTTTTCAGGGAGTAATCGCCAGCTCGACGGGCACACAGCCCGGGACGATTAAAAATATTCACTCCACTGCAGCACAACAAATCACAGCAGCAAAAACACCGCTCTACAACCCACTTAACCGTCACGGCAACACTTTTCAGGGAGTAATCGCCAGCTCG
>NZ_VZPF01000302.1 GCF_008801695.1 Pantoea stewartii subsp. stewartii | reverse complement strand
AAAATGGTTTTTATTGCTTTCCCCAGCTCCGCCAGAGCCTTATAAGTCGGATGCTGAACGTTGTTCCTGGTAAACCGGCGTAAAATGGCTTCTGGTTCTGCGGTTCCCTGTTTTAACGCAGTTGCGTATTTAACAGAAGTCATCTTCAAGCAAAGGATATACACCGATGGTGTGTTCGCCTGCCAGATGCCGGTAGATAACAGGATCCGATACGGGAATAAGCTGGCGGTGAGAGCAGTCGCTACATTTTATCCGGG
>NZ_VZPF01000301.1 GCF_008801695.1 Pantoea stewartii subsp. stewartii | reverse complement strand
GCAGCATATTTTGCTGAACGGGCATTATACCTTCCAGAGCAGCAATGAAATTATCGACCTGGATGCGCTGGTTGCCGGGGTGAAACTGAGGTAACGGAAATTTCGGCGGTTCCGGCGTAGAACCCCTGTCAGGGAGTACCTAAAGCAATTAAGGTAGTTGCAGGCACCGCACTGGTTTGTCGCATTTTGTAGCTTCGCTCCCACCAGGCCATACTGTCTGTTTCCCAAACCGCAAATATTTCGGTCATAGCAGGGGGATCACCTGGTA
>NZ_VZPF01000300.1 GCF_008801695.1 Pantoea stewartii subsp. stewartii | reverse complement strand
CCGGTTGTAGCGGTTCATATCACCTTACCGGCGCTTATCGCAGATTAGCACGCCCTTCATCGCCTCTGACTGCCAGGGCATCCACCGTGTACGCTTGGTCGCTTAACCTCACAACCCACAGGCGTTTTGCGCTTGCGTGTTATGAGCTTTTGAGAGACCCGAACGCATCGTGCTGTGTTCCTTATTACGGAGGAACACGACGTGCGTCGTTTCAAATTTTCAGCTTGTTCCGGATTGTTAAAGAGCAAATATCTCAAACGTGACCCTGAGG
>NZ_VZPF01000299.1 GCF_008801695.1 Pantoea stewartii subsp. stewartii | reverse complement strand
CGGTCGGTGTCCGGGCATGCACGTCGTGGATTTTTCGCCGGGCGTGCGCCATGCAGGCTGCTTCGGTTATGCGGCCATCTTCGTACAGCGCATTATAACCACCGTAAGCGTCCGCCTGCAGGATACCGCTGTACCCCGCAAGGTGCCGCTGTGGATGTACGCCTTTCCGGTCCGGCGAGTACGCGAACCAGACCGCCGGTCGAAGCTGTGAGCCCGCGTTGCGGTCGTCCCGCACGTATACCCACAGCCGGGCCGTGCGCGTTTTACCGCTGCCCG
>NZ_VZPF01000298.1 GCF_008801695.1 Pantoea stewartii subsp. stewartii | reverse complement strand
CGTGGTTGCGTTACGTCATCGGTCATATACAGGACTGGCCGGTGAACCGGGTCCGCGATCTGCTGCCATGGAAGGTCGAGCTTCCCTCTGCCTGAACGTCAATACGGTCTGAATGCGACGCTTACCAGAAATTCTAAAGTTATTACGTATGTTACTGGTGATAGGCAAGGACTAAATAACTGCTCGGAATAGTAGATCCCTTAGAGGGAACTCAGTCCGGTTTATGCGATCTGATCAATCGCTGAATATCCCAAATCACCAGCCGGACTGAGCAATGTCGATCATAGCACCAATA
>NZ_VZPF01000297.1 GCF_008801695.1 Pantoea stewartii subsp. stewartii | reverse complement strand
CGTGGTTGCGTTACGTCATCGGTCATATACAGGACTGGCCGGTGAACCGGGTCCGCGATCTGCTGCCATGGAAGGTCGAGCTTCCCTCTGCCTGAACGTCAATACGGTCTGAATGCGACGCTTACTCTCATCTCAAAAATCGTTGCTGACAGCGGTATATCGAAAAAGAAACGGGAAGGGCACAGGGCTTTGTTGAATAAATCAGATTCGGGGCGAGTGTCCCTGTAGCAGGGCAGAGTTTCAGGCAATACGGACACTTTCTGGCATTCCTGCCTTTGTCATTCTGTTCAGCGCTCGAACCATGGCCAGA
>NZ_VZPF01000296.1 GCF_008801695.1 Pantoea stewartii subsp. stewartii | reverse complement strand
TATTGGTGCTATGATCGACATTGCTCAGTCCGGCTGGTGATTTGGGATATTCAGCGATTGATCAGATCGCATAAACCGGACTGAGTTCCCTCTAAGGGATCTACTATTCCGAGCAGTTATTTAGTCCGGTGAGTGCGTTTAACACGTTTTCCATGTCTTCACCGTAGTTATAGTGTGCGTTTTCGTCAGTACTTTGGTAAGCGTCGCATTCAGACCGTATTGACGTTCAGGCAGAGGGAAGCTCGACCTTCCATGGCAGCAGATCGCGGACCCGGTTCACCGGCCAGTCCTGTATATGACCGATGACGTAACGCAACCAC
>NZ_VZPF01000295.1 GCF_008801695.1 Pantoea stewartii subsp. stewartii | reverse complement strand
GTTTTTGTCCTTTGTTTTATGGATAGTTTTCTGCATCAGGCGTCGTTCGGTTCTGGGTATTGGTGCTATGATCGACATTGCTCAGTCCGGCTGGTGATTTGGGATATTCAGCGATTGATCAGATCGCATAAACCGGACTGAGTTCCCTCTAAGGGATCTACTATTCCGAGCAGTTATTTAGGCGATCTTAAATAACTGATCCTAATACCGCTACACTTTAGCCAGCCCATGTTTTCCCCCGGGGAATGGGCTGACGGTATTCATAAAGTGATGGACCTTTTTCAACAGTTGCCACATTGAACTGCACTGGTGATTTCGGGTTATTGTCTCATGAA
>NZ_VZPF01000294.1 GCF_008801695.1 Pantoea stewartii subsp. stewartii | reverse complement strand
GATTGGCATCGCTCAGGTTGGCATCGCTTAGGTCAGCTCTTTTCAGGTCAGCGTTGCTCAGGTTAGCGTTGCTCAGGTCAGCTTCACTCAGGTACGCCATTGTCAAGTTAGCATGGGCTAGGTTGGCACCGCTTAGGTTGACATTTGGCAGGTCAGTTTGGTTCAGGTTGGCATTGGTCAGGTCGGCTCCGCTTAGGTTAGCGTTGCTCAGGTCAGCTCTTTTCAGGTCAGCGTTGCTCAGGTTAGCGTTGCTCAGGTCAGCTTCACTCAGGTACGCCATTGTCAAGTTAGCATGGGCTAGGTTGGCTCCGCTTAGGTTGACATTTGGCAGGTCAG
>NZ_VZPF01000293.1 GCF_008801695.1 Pantoea stewartii subsp. stewartii | reverse complement strand
ATGTCGAACGGTTGTGGCAGGCGCTTCATGAGACAATAACCCGAAATCACCAGTGCAGTTCAATGTGGCAACTGTTGAAAAAGGTCCATCACTTTATGAATACCGTCAGCCCATTCCCCGGGGGAAAACATGGGCTGGCTAAAGTGTAGCGGTATTAGGATCAGTTATTTAGGATGCGTGCGTTTTTTGGGTACCTTCCTCACCGATATGAATCATATTGGGGTTCTACGCCGGAACCGCCGAAATTTCCGACACCCACTCGCAGTCAGGCATCACTGAGCGCTCAGCCCCCACAAGATAACCCAGCAAAAACGAAAGAGAGTCAGGTCGCGTGATGGCCTTCACA
>NZ_VZPF01000292.1 GCF_008801695.1 Pantoea stewartii subsp. stewartii | reverse complement strand
GTAGAAAACGCTGATGCCAGACAGAACACCGTCATACGCAAGCATGTAACGCATTGATTTTATGTTATCTGAAACAACCGTTTTCATAGTACCACAGCATAAAATCCATTTATTCAACAAAGCCCAACCCAGTCATAGACTGTCTGGCGGCTGACGCCCCTATATCGCGCATATTCTGCTTTGCTCATCAACATAATTTACTGATACCTCCATCAGTCCGGTGCGCCAGTGTGGCCGCTACCGCTCTGCACGCCACCATGAGTGTGGCCGGTCAGGCTCTTGCCGCCCGCTGTTACATCGTTATTAACCGTCACCGGGCCATTCATGGTTGCCGTTCCACCGCCGCTGCC
>NZ_VZPF01000291.1 GCF_008801695.1 Pantoea stewartii subsp. stewartii | reverse complement strand
GCGTGGTTCGACAGACAAGGTTTACCCCGACTCGTGTAACCTCAAACTTTCGAACCGCCCGGTGCGGGCCCGCATGCCGGGTGGTGTGGCAGGGGAGCAGGCTGAGATGCCTGCCTCCTATGCCGATACCACTCGTTTTAGTTTACGCCCATCAGATGAGCCTGATGCTGATGATCACACAATTACAGCGCACTTTCACCTGACATGTGTCAGGGCAGCAAAAAAAAAGAGTAAGCGTCACATTTAAACCGTCTGTGCAGCGGGCTCCGGTTCCGGGAAAATAGTGTCCATCATTTTTTAATGGACACTATCGCGTGAAACACCGGACATGGCTCCTTGAGGCGCTTCGCCTCCA
>NZ_VZPF01000290.1 GCF_008801695.1 Pantoea stewartii subsp. stewartii | reverse complement strand
ACCAGTGCAGTTCAATGTGGCAACTGTTGAAAAAGGTCCATCACTTTATGAATACCGTCAGCCCATTCCCCGGGGGAAAACATGGGCTGGCTAAAGTGTAGCGGTATTAGGATCAGTTATTTAGATGCTCTCCGGCTGGCTGGCAAAACGGCCAGCATCGTTTATGCCCCCGGACACGCTTTCCTCTCATGGACGGATGAACAGACCGGTGCGCCTGTCTGGTGGGAAACCACGGCTTTGTTGAATAAATGGATTTTATGCTGTGGTACTATGAAAACGGTTGTTTCAGATAACATAAAATCAATGCATTACATGCTTGCGTATGACGGTGTTCTGTCTGGCATCAGCGTTTTCTAC
>NZ_VZPF01000289.1 GCF_008801695.1 Pantoea stewartii subsp. stewartii | reverse complement strand
GTGGTTGCGTTACGTCATCGGTCATATACAGGACTGGCCGGTGAACCGGGTCCGCGATCTGCTGCCATGGAAGGTCGAGCTTCCCTCTGCCTGAACGTCAATACGGTCTGAATGCGACGCTTACCCCTGTTGATGCATATATTCGCGGATAGTCTGCAGTTCCTCAAGGCTGCAGCGGGTTGCAGAGTTCTTGCCTGTTAAGCGGACTAAAAGACTGCGATAAGTATTGTCATCCCATCCTAAATAACTGCTCGGAATAGTAGATCACTTAGAGGGAACTCAGTCCGGTTTATGCGATCTGATCAATCGCTGAATATCCCAAATCACCAGCCGGACTGAGCAATGTCGATCATAGCACCAATACC
>NZ_VZPF01000288.1 GCF_008801695.1 Pantoea stewartii subsp. stewartii | reverse complement strand
CGGCAGAGCAGGAGCAGGCCAAAAATGAAATAATATCAGCATTAACCAGAGAGGAAAAAAAGATTTGATTGGAGAGGTATCAGGTTGCTGGAACAGCCTGATACCTATGACACTAAACATATAGAGGGCGTTCAAATGGCAATGCAGAAGATAATAGCTATTGCTGATTCTCTTGTAAAGGGATGGGAAGTAAAGATACCGGCATTAAAGGCCACTGAATGGGATGAGCTACGTTGGTGGCTGGATTACTGTAAGCGTCACATTTAAACCGTCTGTGCAGCGGGCTCCGGTTCCGGGAAAATAGTGTCCATCATTTTTTAATGGACACTATCGCGTGAAACACCGGACATGGCTCCTTGAGGCGCTTCGCCTCC
>NZ_VZPF01000287.1 GCF_008801695.1 Pantoea stewartii subsp. stewartii | reverse complement strand
TGCTCTTTAACAATCCGGAACAAGCTGAAAATTTGAAACGACGCACGTCGTGTTCCTCCGTAATAAGGAACACAGCACGATGCGTTCGGGTCTCTCAAAAGCTTACAGCTTACAAGCAACTGTTATGCAGTAGCGCGCGAGCAGTAAAGAAAGCAAGGCGCGTCGGCGCACAGCCAGCGGAGCGTACTGAAGTACGTGAGCATGGCGAGCACCGCGCAACGATGCATTCTTTACGCGCAGCCGTTACGGTAAACAGATAAACGCCTGTGGGTTGTGAGGTTAAGCGACCAAGCGTACACGGTGGATGCCCTGGCAGTCAGAGGCGATGAAGGGCGTGCTAATCTGCGATAAGCGCCGGTAAGGTGATATGAACCGCTACAACCGG
>NZ_VZPF01000286.1 GCF_008801695.1 Pantoea stewartii subsp. stewartii | reverse complement strand
AGTGCAGATGCAGGGCTTCAAGTAGCCAGGTCCGGTGTTTCATACGCTAATGTCCATTATAAATGATGGACATTATTGTCAAGGAGCCGGAGGGAAACGGACAGACGGTCTAAATGCGACGCTTACGGTCAGTGTATGAAGTGAGGATCAAAAATGAACGCTTTAATAAACAGGCATTGACTCAAAACCAGCAGACTGTATGACTTTCCGGTCACCTACAGCGACAATGGAAGTGGCTTTAACACAGAGATAGAGAAGCGGGGGTTTGGGGCGGCCTTCCCACCCGCTGAGCGGATGAGGGATTTCCGGATGAGCCGACAGGACGTCGGCGAGAGCCGGGCCGCGCCACGGATGGCGCGGCCTGGCGGTCCGCAGAAATCCTGAAGGAGCGAAGG
>NZ_VZPF01000285.1 GCF_008801695.1 Pantoea stewartii subsp. stewartii | reverse complement strand
TGGAGGCGAAGCGCCTCAAGGAGCCATGTCCGGTGTTTCACGCGATAGTGTCCATTAAAAAATGATGGACACTATTTTCCCGGAACCGGAGCCCGCTGCACAGACGGTTTAAATGTGACGCTTACTTCTTTATGAATGATCCATCCGCTTCTGTTGTATGGACACACATAATAGTAGCTTGATTTAAGCATGGTACTGCCCCCGGTGGTTGCTGTATCAATCAGGTGAGAAAAAGCAAAGTATGATTTTATTTAATAATGTAGCGTCATTAACACTAAATAACTGATCCTAATACCGCTACACTTTAGCCAGCCCATGTTTTCCCCCGGGGAATGGGCTGACGGTATTCATAAAGTGATGGACCTTTTTCAACAGTTGCCACATTGAACTGCACTGGT
>NZ_VZPF01000284.1 GCF_008801695.1 Pantoea stewartii subsp. stewartii | reverse complement strand
ATACTCAACGGGCCAGTAGCCCGCCCCTTTTCGGGGAGGGATAAGCGCGCTGATATTCTTACGCCGCAGTTCATCATGACACAGACGCGTATCGTATGCGCCATCGGCCGCTGCTGCTCTGATTTTTCTGTGAGTCTGCCGGATAAGACCCGGGAAGACTTCTGAGTCCGTTACGTTGTTCAGTGACAAATCCGCACAGATGATTTCGTGTGTTTTACCATCAACAGCCACATGCAGTTTACGCCAGGTACGGCGGCGCTCTTTGCCGTGCTTTTTAACTTTCCACGGCTTTGTTGAATAATAGGTAATCATTCTGTTTTGTCTGCACTGTTTTGGTAGAAAACGCTGATGCCAGACAGAACACCGTCATACGCAAGCATGTAATGCATTGATTTTATGTTATCTGAAACA
>NZ_VZPF01000283.1 GCF_008801695.1 Pantoea stewartii subsp. stewartii | reverse complement strand
GCTGCGCCAGTCTTCCGCCCGCAAACCGCTGCCGGCCTCACTTCCCCGCGAAACCCTCACGCTGTCGCCGGCAGAAACCACCTGTCCGGCATGCGGCGGCGAACTCAACGCGCTGGGCTGCGACGTATCGGAGCAGCTGGAGCTTATCAGCAGCGCCTTTAAGGTTATCGAAACGCAGCGGCCGAAGCTGGCCTGCTGCAGCTGTGACCACATCGTTCAGGCTTCCATGCCGTCAAAACCCATCGAACGCAGCTATGCGGGCCCCGGCCTGCTGGCGCGCATCGTCACGGCGAAGTTCGCAGAGCACACGCCTCACTATCGTCAGTCAGAGATATACCATCGTCAGGGCGTGGAGCTGAGTCGCGCCACGCTGGGTCGCTGGTCCGGCGCGGTGAGCGAACTGCTGGAGCCGCTGTACG
>NZ_VZPF01000282.1 GCF_008801695.1 Pantoea stewartii subsp. stewartii | reverse complement strand
ACTTTCTCACTGGCAAGGCCAAACGTCTGCGTAAACTCGCGATAAAAATCGCTTTGGTTTTTAATATCATCAAAATCAAATGTATAGACATTCATAGCCAGCTATCATCCCCGACAGACAATTGTCTGTTTTACTACAAAGCATCATTATGTAGAGGTTTCAATTCCAGAAATGTTTTCAGTCCCGGAGCACTCTTGCGCTGTTTTTGTATCTCAAATAAGTATAGACATAAAAAAACCCACGCTTTTAGCATCGGTTCTTGTGAATTAGCTATCGGTAAGCGCGTTCTGGTATTTATGTAACATGCCCGTCAGGCGTTTAACCGGTTCCGTCACCTGCGGAGGCGCCTCCCAGATACGTAATTTCTCCTGATAGATATCCAGTTCATCCAGCAACTGACCGAAGTAGCGCCGCCGTTTATCATCGTTTC
>NZ_VZPF01000281.1 GCF_008801695.1 Pantoea stewartii subsp. stewartii | reverse complement strand
TAAAATTATCAGCAATTAAACATATAATCGATAATAATACTGGGGCCGAATTATTTGATCTTATTCAATTATACTATAATATCGACAATGACAACGAGTATATATGGTTCAAAGAAGCATTCACAGAATACGACTCCTCATTTTCTATGGTTGACAGCACCCGTGAGTTAGCTATTCTATCAACTTATTTAATTAATAACATTATGCAAACGGATAGCGATATTGCATTATCCGTACTAACAAGCTCATTTGCTGGCACACGAAGCCCACTATTATTCCCTGAACTTATAGAGATATCGAAGAGTACACTATTAAATCATATATATAAGAATAAAGCTCAAGACTTAACTATATGTGAACCCAATAAATATCCTATTGAAAATAGTGTTTCAGAGAAACTTAGCGAAGATGATCTTACTGATGCGGAAAAC
>NZ_VZPF01000280.1 GCF_008801695.1 Pantoea stewartii subsp. stewartii | reverse complement strand
TTTTACACAGTTATCCCAACTTTCTGTGGATAACATAGTGTAAGATCCTGTTTATTGTCAGTGACCAGAATTGGAAAACCAGCTTCAGCGTTGCGCAACACGAAGAAACACCTCAAAAAAAGCAATAAAAATCAGTATATTGAATATAGCACACAGAAAAAGATAAACTCTGTCCACACGGTATAAAATCACTGCTCATTTTTTAATCAATGGTAATTATTATGTCCGCTCTTTTTCCGCTACTGACTCCGCCTGCTTCGGAGGCACTGCTGTTAGCCCAGGCGCGGCAGCTTTCCGGCTATACGTTAGGCGAACTGGCGGCGATGGCCGGCATGACCACGCCTAAAGATTTAAAGCGAGACAAAGGCTGGATCGGCGTCCTGCTGGAGATCTGGCTCGGCGCCAGCGCCGGGAGCAAACCTGAGCAGGAT
>NZ_VZPF01000279.1 GCF_008801695.1 Pantoea stewartii subsp. stewartii | reverse complement strand
GACTCATGTTTTGCAACAGACCGGTGCTCACAGCGACCAATGAGGCGTCACGGCGTGCGCCCGTCGCAAACGCGTTAATGTCTGGCGCATGGTAGATGGCAACCTGCGGCATAGCGATACCGGCCTGCCGCGCTTGCGTTGCTACTGTGTTCATCAACCAGCGTTCTCTTTCATTGCGAGGCTGTTCAATAACCTCCCCTCCTACTGATTTTAACGCCATCCATTTGGACATCAGCAATGAAATAAAAGAACCGCCAAAACCAAACAGCAGCGCCATAATCAGCAAGCCTTGTACGCTGCTCGACTGTATCCCTGTCAGGCTCAGAACCAGCCCGAAGACGACCATCACCGCCAGGTTCGTCAGCAGGAAGAGCGCGATTCGCATCATAATTTTCTTTTAACCTCAATTTAACAAAGCGCACTATGCGATTACC
>NZ_VZPF01000278.1 GCF_008801695.1 Pantoea stewartii subsp. stewartii | reverse complement strand
AAAACATTATCACAACAAAAAACATTTTCAGTAGCGGGACTTTCCAGTGATAATGTTTTTTGTTGTGTTTGTGTAATTATAACTGGTTGAAAATAATTATACATCATCACCATTCGCTTTGTGAAACATTGTTTCAAATCATAAAAAAGGCGTTTAAATCATGGTAATCTCAATAAGATAAACATTATCTGATCTGGCTGTCACATGTAAGAACGGTTGATAGCAAATTCACCTTTTTTATAAAAAAGGATTTTGCGGCAGATCATTTTTAATGTCATAAATCACACGGGCTCATTATTCGGTTGAGCACGGTTTTGATGGTTGACACGTTAACAAGGAGTAGGCAATGAAAAAGGTCGCAGTGCTGCTGGCGCCAGGATTTGAAGAGGCAGAGGCCATTGTTACTATTGATATTCTGCGGCGTTTGCATATTG
>NZ_VZPF01000277.1 GCF_008801695.1 Pantoea stewartii subsp. stewartii | reverse complement strand
TTGGCCGTCCCAGGTCAGAACCTGCATATCCGGCATTCCGCCTTCAGGCATAAACAGCAACTCTTCTTCGATCTGATCCTTGGTGAAGGTATACGGCGTATAATCTTCTTTATCCATGAAAACATATTCGTTGCCATCAACATAAGAAAAGTCAACGCCGCGACGGCTCAGGGTGACGGTATCAACGATATCGTCGCCTTTGAAACGTTCTTCCACTTTCAGACCTGTGCGGACATCGGAAAAACGCATTTTATACAGTGTGGCGGCGCCACGGGCGGTTGGGGACTGAATGTCGATATCTTTCACAATCAGCAATTTGCCGTTGTAGTTCAGTACCATACCCTTTTTAATTTCGTTCGCTCTTGGCATCGAGGAGATCCTGTATGTAGAGATTATCTAAAATATCGCGTCAAACTACTCGCGCCGGGCCGTTCA
>NZ_VZPF01000276.1 GCF_008801695.1 Pantoea stewartii subsp. stewartii | reverse complement strand
ACTTCACCAGGGAGAGACCCAACTGCTGTTTGTTTCGCATCATGCGGAGGATGCGCCAGCCTGTATTACTCATCGGCTGGAATTTGTACCGGACGGCGACCACTATCTCTATCGGCAATCTGCATTACCTTAATGCCATTCCGGGCGTGTAAAGCGCTTTTTTCGTGCTTTTTCAGATAAAAGGCGTGATCATGCTGAAATCCGTTGATTTACCATCAAATGATTGACGTCTATTTGTGA
This sequence comes from Pantoea stewartii subsp. stewartii, assembly GCF_008801695.1. Classification (GTDB taxonomy): domain Bacteria; phylum Pseudomonadota; class Gammaproteobacteria; order Enterobacterales; family Enterobacteriaceae; genus Pantoea; species Pantoea stewartii. The sequence continues at coordinate 195 of NZ_VZPF01000276.1, read as the reverse complement.
GCGAACTCAAGTGTAAACGATTCCACTAATTTATTACATGTCACACTTTTCGCATCTTTGTTATGCTATGGTTATTCCATACTATAGGCTTAACGGAGCGAATTATGAGAGTATTGGTTACAGGTGGTAGCGGTTACATTGGAAGTCATACCTGCGTACAATTGCTGCAAAATGGTCATGACGTCGTCATCCTCG
>NZ_VZPF01000275.1 GCF_008801695.1 Pantoea stewartii subsp. stewartii | reverse complement strand
TAACGCCGGAAAGCGCCGCCGAATGGCTGGATACTTTCCAGGCAAAAGAACAGGAAGCCACGGAAAAACTGCTTTCTCTGGAACAAAAAATGAGCGTGGCGCAAACCGCGCATAGTCAGTTTGAGCAGGCTTACCAACTGGTTGCGGCGATCAACGGCCCGCTGGCGCGTGGAGAAGCCTGGGACGTGGCGCGCGAGCTGTTGCGGGACGGCGTAAACCAGCGTCACCTGGCGGAACAGGTACAGCCGCTGCGAATGCGCCTGAGCGAGCTGGAACAGCGGCTGCGCGAGCAACAAGAGGCGGAACGTCTGTTGGCGGAGTTCTGTAAACGCCAGGGCAAAAATTTTGATATTGACGAACTGGAAGCGCTGCATCAGGAGCTTGAAGCGCGTATAGCGGCGCTATCAGACAGCGTGGCTAACGCCAGTGAACAGC
>NZ_VZPF01000274.1 GCF_008801695.1 Pantoea stewartii subsp. stewartii | reverse complement strand
ATCGCTCCGCTGAAGGGGCAAATACCTATAACGAACCGGGGCGGGATTATTATGCCGGTGTGACGGCGTCGTTTTGATGGGTTATGCCCGCCGCTGGCGGGCATTTTCTGGCGACGGGTTAATTGCAGCGTGACTTTTGGCCTGCCTGCTCGCGACTGATATCCAGCAACGCATTGCGAAAAGAGACGTTAAACATGGGCCCATGGCCCTGGCCCGGATAGTCCTGTAAGGCAGCGTTAACGCCGTTGTTCTCAAGCGTTATTACGGTCTTCTGAACTTTTTGCAGGAGCCTGGCCATGTGGCTTTGCCTGCTATCTCCACTCGACGCAGAACCTTCCATGATAATGAGTTTTTTATGACAGAACGGCGGCGGGGTCACTGCCATGATGCGCTTCAAAAGGGCAAAATTATCTCTGTTGAGCGACGGGCTGGCACT
>NZ_VZPF01000273.1 GCF_008801695.1 Pantoea stewartii subsp. stewartii | reverse complement strand
ACGCCTTCCGTTGCGGCAATGGCATCAACGTTGTCTACACCCAGTTGGCTTTCGATTTGAACAATAATGGTGATGTTTTTGTTCGACTGCGCAAAGTAATCAGGCACCGTGCCGAACATGTTGGCGCGGTGAGAAACGGAGACACCGCGAATGCCTTCCGGCGGATAACGCGTAGAGGCGACAGCGCGAGCCGCTTCCTCTTGCGTTTCAACAAAGGGGATCAGGAAGTTATAAAACCCGATATCCAGCATCCGTTTGATAATGACCGGTTCATTGGTCGGCACACGTACCACAGGCGCGCTGGCGCTGCCTTTCAATGCCATTAACTGCGGAATTAAGGTAGTCACGTCGTTCGGCGCGTGTTCACCATCCAGCACCAGCCAGTCAAATCCCGCCAGACCGAGAACTTCGGTGGTGATTGGACTTGCCAGCGCAG
>NZ_VZPF01000272.1 GCF_008801695.1 Pantoea stewartii subsp. stewartii | reverse complement strand
AGGTGAAGCGGAGGGCCTATGCTGCCAAACGAAGGTCACTGCCTTAGGGCGAAGGTCAGGCTCTCCCCGCTTCATGTGATGGTAGCTAACCACCACATCTCTATTACATACAAGGGTGAAGGGATGGCCTGGTGGAACCTGTCAACAACGTAACCGGCTGCGCCATTCAGCGATAGTGCCATATTCAACATCAGCTGGCGCCTCCATGCCGCTGAAGCGGCATTCTGTAGACTGGCTAACAATCTGCTGCAATACTATTTTTCACTGAGACCATATAAGGTAATCGCATTATGACATTCATGACAACAGCCGGGGCCACCCGGTATATCCGCCACGGGCACGCCTGTCTGGGTGTGACCACCCCGACAGGACTGACCCTGACCGCAGGCGGTCACAACAACAGCCCGCTCTGGTCGCGTAATCCGGCCGGTGGTGA
>NZ_VZPF01000271.1 GCF_008801695.1 Pantoea stewartii subsp. stewartii | reverse complement strand
ATCAGCCCACCCTTTCAGGCGTGCAGCGCGAACAGCAGGTGAAAGCCGTTATGATGGAAGTCGGCCTGGATCCTGAAACGCGGCATCGCTATCCCGCTGAGTTTTCCGGCGGACAGCGTCAACGTATCGCCGTCGCCAGGGCGCTGATTTTAAAACCATCGCTCATTATCCTGGATGAACCGACCTCATCGCTGGATAAAACCGTTCAGGCGCAGATTCTTTCCCTCCTGAAATCGCTACAGCAAAAGCATCGTCTGGCCTATGTCTTCATTAGCCATGATCTGCATGTAGTCCGCGCGCTGTGCCATCAGGTTATCGTACTGCGGCAGGGGGAAGTGATTGAACAGGGACAATGCGAGCGCGTGTTTACCGCACCGCAACAAGCATATACGCGTCAGCTACTTGCGTTAAGCTGACGCTTAAAAAGGATTATTGTT
>NZ_VZPF01000270.1 GCF_008801695.1 Pantoea stewartii subsp. stewartii | reverse complement strand
CATAAACAAACGCTGGCCAACGGTGCCACCACGCGCTTCAAGGCGATGCTGGCCGACGGACAGCGCACCTACAACGACTGGACTGCCGCCAGCAGCGATCTCAACCTGCGTCAGGCGTTTGTCGAACTGGGGCAGCTACCGACCTTCACCGGTGCGTTCAAAGACTCCACGGTGTGGGCCGGTAAGCGTTTCGACCGGGATAACTTCGACATCCACTGGATCGATTCCGATGTGGTGTTCCTCGCCGGAACCGGGGCCGGTATTTACGACATGAAGTGGGGCGATGACGCCCGCAGCAACCTGTCGATTTATGGCCGCACCTTCGGGGACATCGAAAATAACGACAACACCGCGCAAAACTACATCCTGTCGCTGAATAACTTCGTCGGACCACTGCAGCTGATGGTGAGCGGCATGCGCGCGAAAGATAACGATCA
>NZ_VZPF01000269.1 GCF_008801695.1 Pantoea stewartii subsp. stewartii | reverse complement strand
GGCGTTGCGGACATTTTTGCGCGACAAAGGATGGTTCGACGAGCGCGGCATCGCGCCGCCAAATCTGGCGGAACTGCTGGATTTAGTGGCGTTGGGAACGGTAGCGGACGTTGTGCCGCTGGATGCCAACAATCGCATCCTGACCTGGCAAGGGCTAAGTCGTATTCGTGCCGGGAAGTGCCGACCGGGAATCAAAGCGTTGCTGGAGATAGCGAATCGCGATCCGCAACGGCTTGCCGCCAGTGATTTAGGCTTTGCGTTGGGGCCGCGTTTGAATGCCGCCGGCAGACTGGATGATATGTCCGTCGGCGTGGCGTTACTGCTGTGCGACAACCTCGGCGAAGCGCGTGTTCTGGCCAGCGAGCTGGATGCGCTTAACCAAACGCGCAAAGAAATAGAGCAGGGGATGCAGGCGGAAGCGCTTATCCTGTGCGAAAA
>NZ_VZPF01000268.1 GCF_008801695.1 Pantoea stewartii subsp. stewartii | reverse complement strand
CTGACTGTGAAAGTCACCGACGTGGCGGGCAACACGGCGACGCGGACGCTGGACTTTACCGTTGACACCACCCTGTTGGTCCCGACCATCACGCTGGACAACGCGGATGACAGCGGAACCAAAGGCGATGATCTGACCAACGTTAATAAACCGACATTTTTACTGGGCAATATTGACTCAGATGCGCGCTTCGTCACGGTAGAAATCCAGCATGGCAGCATCAAGGAGGTATTGACGGCAACCCGAGGCACGGATGGCCGCTGGCATTTCACGCCGGACAACGTCTGGGGTGATGGTCGCTATACACTGACAGTGAAAGTGGAAGATGAGGCGGGTAATATTCGCTATTCTGCGCCACTGTCGGTCACAGTCGATACCGACATCACGATCAATAAGATCGAACTGGTTAATGACAGTGGCGTCGTTGGCGATAATATGA
>NZ_VZPF01000267.1 GCF_008801695.1 Pantoea stewartii subsp. stewartii | reverse complement strand
ATGACAAATACGATAGAAAATTTAACGAAACAGGTTCCTGATGCAATAATAAATGGCAATAGGGTGGAAAATGCCAGTAAGGCAATTAATGAGATATCATTCCCCATTACCAGACTCGCTCAGCCATTTATGAATCTCAACGCCTAAGGTGTCATTCATCTGTACCAGTTCGCCATTACCCAGCAAAACACCATTCGCCATAATCTCAACATTACATTCAGCATTTATCGGTAACGATAATAGTTGTTGCTGCCCTATTGTTTCGAGATCGGCCAGGGTAACCTGCTTACGATACAAAACAAACTCCAGTTTGACGGGTAATTGACTAAGGCCAGGCAGAATTTCTGCAGTTTCTGTTTCATTTTTTTCTTCTTCGATATGCTGAATATCTAACGTTTCCACAATAATTCCCCCTTCAACACGTTTGAAATGACCTAACT
>NZ_VZPF01000266.1 GCF_008801695.1 Pantoea stewartii subsp. stewartii | reverse complement strand
GTCTCCCAGCTAATACGCGGCATTAATCTGCAATCCGGCAATGACGCCTGTGTTGCGATGGCCGATTTCGCCGCCGGCAGCCAGGATGCTTTCGTCGGGCTGATGAACAGCTATGTGAACGCGCTGGGGCTGAAAAATACTCACTTCCAGACCGTACACGGCCTGGACGCCGACGGACAATACAGTTCAGCTCGCGATATGGCGCTGATTGGCCAGGCGTTAATTCGCGATGTGCCTAACGAATATGCCGTTTATAAAGAGAAAGAGTTCACCTTTAACGGCATTCGCCAGTTAAACCGTAACGGTCTGCTGTGGGATAACAGTCTGAATGTGGATGGCATCAAAACCGGTCATACCAGCAAAGCAGGCTATAATCTGGTCGCTTCCGCAACGGAAGGCCAGATGCGGTTGATCTCCGCCGTGATGGGCGGACGTACCTAT
>NZ_VZPF01000265.1 GCF_008801695.1 Pantoea stewartii subsp. stewartii | reverse complement strand
AAAGACGCGGTAGCGGCCGATTTTATCCGTCAGATAGCCGCCCAGCAGCGCGCCGACGATGGCGCCGAAGGTGATGGCCGAGGCCACCATGCCGGTGCCGGCGGGCGTCAGGTTGAATTCACGGGTAATGTCCTTCAGGCCAAAGGCCAGGGAGCCAAGATCGTAGGCATCGAGAAAAATGCCGCCCAGCGCGATGCCCATGACGATGCGCGCGTTGTTGCGCCCGCTGCTGCCCTCGTTAATCAGGCGCGAAACGTCCGCCGCGCCGCGTATCCATTTAACTTCCCCGTCGGGTGACCCTGCCGCTGCAATCGGCGCCGAATTGATTACGTCTGTCATATTATTGTTCTGTTGTGTCTTATCAGGAGATTCAGAGTAAACATCGCCGGGCGGGCGAATAAATCATTTTTGGTTATAAGACATAACTAAGTGATTGTTACGA
>NZ_VZPF01000264.1 GCF_008801695.1 Pantoea stewartii subsp. stewartii | reverse complement strand
CCGCCAGGTTCGTCAGCAGGAAGAGCTCGATTCGCATCATAATTTTCTTTTAACCTCAATTTAACAAAGCGCACTATGCGATTACCCACATCGTATGGGTCTTATGGCTATTTTCAAGTATTATCAGGCTGTAAGTCACGAGAAAAACACAACTTTACATTTTGTAGCATTATACTGACGGCTTTATGAGCTTGTTAAAAAAAACAGGCACAATTTCTTGTGCCTGTTTAGCGTTACTTACCGGCTGCCGCCTGCTCCGCTGGTTTTTCTTGTTCAAGATGCGCCAGGTCCAGAGCAATCTTCACTGTTTCATCAAGATACGGGTCCGGCTCCTGGTAATCCTTCGGCAGATCGTCCAGTTTCTTCAGCAACGGTTTACCCTCGCGTTTAAACCGATCGTTGATACGTGCCAGACGCATGGCGTCTTCTTCATTGTTCTCTTTC
>NZ_VZPF01000263.1 GCF_008801695.1 Pantoea stewartii subsp. stewartii | reverse complement strand
ATTAAATTTATAATTATATTATTTACATGCAGGTGTGTATAGTGTGGAGGTATAATTGTATAAGTAAGACATAATTACCGTTCGGCCTAATATCTTAGGTTGTCAGATATCCTTTGAAATATGAAAAATAACTGGAGTGTGTAAACCAGATAACATACGGAAAATTTAGTGGGCAATAAGCAGCATAATCACCATCATTTTTTCTTAATGGGGAATAAGACTCATTTACACCAACCCCACAAGTAAATATATTTTTATAAACTAATATAAATATTATTATTTTTATTGCGTGGTGAATTTATATTTCACTGACAGCGATATATTTTAAAAAATAAAATTATGACGTTGAATTACGTTACCAATTCCTGCTGTAAATAATGAAAATTGCTCTGTTCCAGAAAAGCAAAGACGTTAAAGGGCAAGATAAAGTTGGCTATATTGAGT
>NZ_VZPF01000262.1 GCF_008801695.1 Pantoea stewartii subsp. stewartii | reverse complement strand
TTAGCGGTACCGATAAAAGCGTCATTTTGTTGATGACCATTGGCGAGGACCGGGCGGCAGAGGTGTTTAAGCACCTCTCCACCCGCGAAGTGCAGGCGCTGAGTACGGCGATGGCTAACGTGCGTCAAATCTCCAACAAACAACTGACGGACGTGCTGTCAGAGTTTGAGCAGGAAGCGGAGCAGTTCGCCGCGCTGAATATCAACGCCAACGAATATCTGCGTTCCGTGCTGGTAAAAGCGCTGGGCGAGGAGCGAGCTTCCAGCCTGCTGGAAGATATTCTGGAAACGCGCGATACCACCAGCGGTATCGAAACGCTCAATTTTATGGAGCCGCAGAGTGCTGCCGACCTGATTCGCGACGAGCACCCGCAGATTATCGCTACCATTCTGGTCCACCTCAAACGTGGCCAGGCCGCCGATATTCTGGCGCTGTTTGACGAGC
>NZ_VZPF01000261.1 GCF_008801695.1 Pantoea stewartii subsp. stewartii | reverse complement strand
AGAAATCAATTTACGTTGCCTATACCGGCGGTACTATCGGTATGCAGCGCTCAGAGCAGGGGTATATCCCGGTGTCCGGGCATCTTCAGCGTCAGCTAGCGCTGATGCCGGAGTTCCATCGCCCGGAGATGCCGGACTTTACCATCCATGAATATGCCCCGCTGATGGATTCATCAGATATGACGCCGGAAGACTGGCAGCATATCGCTGAGGATATCAAAACGCACTACGACGAGTATGACGGTTTTGTTATTCTGCACGGCACCGACACGATGGCGTTTACCGCATCAGCGCTCTCTTTCATGCTGGAAAATCTGGGTAAACCGGTTATTGTGACAGGGTCACAAATACCGCTGGCCGAGCTGCGCTCCGACGGGCAAATTAATTTACTGAATGCGCTTTATGTCGCCGCTAACTACCCTATTAACGAAGTAACGCTGTTTTT
>NZ_VZPF01000260.1 GCF_008801695.1 Pantoea stewartii subsp. stewartii | reverse complement strand
CGTGGTTGCGTTACGTCATCGGTCATATACAGGACTGGCCGGTGAACCGGGTCCGCGATCTGCTGCCATGGAAGGTCGAGCTTCCCTCTGCCTGAACGTCAATACGGTCTGAATGCGACGCTTACCTAACATTTGGTGCCTGCAGGAATCGAATTAATTAATGATGTTTTTGTTTTATATGCATTATTTTAATTGAAATGAAAGAAAGTACCCCCAAATGTACCCCTTAATTCAATTCCATTAACTCAATGATGCATCTGTCGCTTAAAGGTTTGTTCGGCTTTGTTGAATAATAGGTAATTATTCTGTTTTGTCTGAACTGTTTTGGTAGAAAACGCTGATGCCAGACAGAACACCGTCATACGCAAGCATGTAATGCATTGATTTTATGTTATCTGAAACAACCGTTTTCATAGTACCACAGCATAAAATCCATTTATTCAAC
>NZ_VZPF01000259.1 GCF_008801695.1 Pantoea stewartii subsp. stewartii | reverse complement strand
ACCCACGACGTTATCTCCCTCTTTCACCGCGCCGATACGACGGATATCAAGACGAACAGAGGCGTAGAATTTCAGCGCGTTACCGCCGGTGGTGGTTTCCGGGTTGCCGAACATCACGCCAATCTTCATACGGATCTGGTTGATGAAAATCAACAGCGTGTTGGACTGTTTCAGGTTCCCCGCCAGCTTACGCATCGCCTGGCTCATCATACGCGCCGCGAGGCCCATGTGAGAGTCGCCGATTTCGCCTTCAATTTCCGCTTTCGGCGTTAGCGCCGCTACGGAGTCGACCACAATGACGTCCACCGCGCCTGAACGCGCCAGCGCGTCACAGATTTCCAGCGCCTGCTCGCCGGTGTCCGGCTGAGAACAGAGCAGGTTATCGATATCGACTCCCAGCTTGCGGGCGTAAACGGGGTCAAGCGCGTGTTCCGCATCGATAAACG
>NZ_VZPF01000258.1 GCF_008801695.1 Pantoea stewartii subsp. stewartii | reverse complement strand
TCGCTTGAGAATAGCGACATCGCTGGTGTTGGCGGTATACATCCAGGTATCAGGCCAGAACCACCCTTCTACCCATTCCGGGTGAGCAAGCTTTAATGCCCGGGCGACGGTGGCATAGTCATCATCCGGCAACGTATGGCGGATATACGGCGCCTCTCGTAACTGTTTGAGGTAGTCGCTAAGACGCATCCCTTCAACAAATCGCAACGGGAATTGCGCCTCTTTCCCGCTCTCCAGCAGCTCAAGCATATCCCTTACGGTCATGCCGGGCATAAAACGGTAGGTTCCCGCTTTAAAGTGCGATAACTCAGGCTCAACGCGCAGCAGCCACTGAAATACCCGAGGGCGATTAATGATTTTTTCATCATAAAGCTGGTCGCCAAGCGCCAGCCGCCCTGTTCCCGCCTTTAGCGTAAAGATAGTCTCGTCTTTAATAAGTAACGTGC
>NZ_VZPF01000257.1 GCF_008801695.1 Pantoea stewartii subsp. stewartii | reverse complement strand
ACGATTTTGTCGATAAGATCCCAGTTAAGCACCATAGATGCCAGCCCCTGATAACGATGATTGCCTTATGTGGCGGCTATAATCCGAAAAAACTTAAATCAGTCAGCGAACAAACCGCAGAAAGATAACGACTGGTTTAACATTGTTTGTAATTTAAAATAGCCAAAGAGTGTGAACAGCATCACGTAAATAACCTTACCTCCGCATCTTAGTGTGATCACTTTAGCTCTTTGGTTCCCGGTGTATTAATGCTGTCCGCCTGACGGGACAACATTTAGTATTGTTGCTGCCGCCATCCTTTCCTAAATTCATACTCCATACGACACACCTTTTTCGCGACGGCTTGCTGGCAATGAAATAAATGCCACAAGGAAAAATCCCATTAGGTTTTACCAAAATAAAGGGTGACCGAATGCAAATACTGACTTCGCGACAACACCGGTTAG
>NZ_VZPF01000256.1 GCF_008801695.1 Pantoea stewartii subsp. stewartii | reverse complement strand
CAACAGCGAGGCTGTCTACACCCGTCAGTTCGACAAAGCGTTTGGCTTCCTGCGGATCGGTCAGAAAAGCATTTTCCGCATCAACGCTCATGTCATCTTCGACACCGCCCAGTCGCCCTAGCTCTGCCTCCACGCTGCAATCACGTGAGTGGCAAAAGTCTACGACCGATTTCACCAGCTTTACGTTCTCTTCAAATGGGAAGTGGCTACCATCGATCATGGCGCTACGCACGCCAGCATTCACCTTATGGCGAATGTCATCCAACGATTCGTGGTGATCGAGATGCAGCGCCAGTGGTATATCGAAACTGGTAGAGTACGCGCTGCATAGCGCATAGATCTCTTCCAGCGCAATATGCTTAAAAGTACCCGGCGTCCCAGCGAGGATCACGGGTGATTTCATTTCTCTACACACTTCAAGGATAGCCTGGACCGTCTCGGCGTTAT
>NZ_VZPF01000255.1 GCF_008801695.1 Pantoea stewartii subsp. stewartii | reverse complement strand
TACTGGCGCAATCATCAGTAAAATTGTCGTAGTGCTGCACCAGAAGCCCGTTAACAGGCTAAACCATCCTTAGAGGCTGTTATTAAGAGGAAACCGTACAAAAAATTTCTACGTAGAAATTTTTTCGGTGGATAACAATGGATAACCATCATATAGCAAGCTCAAGGCTATCAACCAGCCTCATCCCTTCGCCCGTAAACCTGCGCCACGATACCGTCCGTCGCCGTGGCCCAGATCCATCGCCGTCATCGCCAGCGCCTCCTGTTCACTGAATCCCTGCGCCAGATAATAGCGAATAGCATCTGCGCCCAGGCGTAACGCAGCGAATGCGGTGAGTTCTGTCCCGTTAAGCCGAGTCGTTCCGCCTGTCTGCGCCAGAACTGCATCGCCTCTTTCAGCGTGGCCCGGTCAATCAGCCTGCCGTTGCGCTGTCCTGCAATGCCGATCGCG
>NZ_VZPF01000254.1 GCF_008801695.1 Pantoea stewartii subsp. stewartii | reverse complement strand
TCAGGCGGATTTTGTTCGCTGGTTTCGCGCTAACGTTACGGCGTTTCCGGTTGTTCAGGAACGTCTGACCACCTATCTGTTGAGCTCTGACGCGGACATCTGGCTTATTACCGGTTCTCCTCAATCACTGGTAGAACAAGTCTATTTTGATACGCCGTGGCTGCCGCGCGTTAACCTTATCGCCAGCCAGATGGCGCGAAGGTATGGTGGCTGGGTATTGACCGTGCGCTGTCTGGGCCATGAAAAAGTCGCGCAACTGGAACGTAAAATCGGTACGCCGCTGCGTCTTTATAGCGGCTACAGCGACAGCAAACAGGATAACCCGCTGCTCTATTTTTGCCAGCATCGCTGGCGGGTGACGCCGCACGGCGAGTTGCAACAGCTCGAATAGTGAAAAGCATAGCGTCTGTGTATAATGCCGCCCGCTTTCATTACCGGAGTCACCTCTTTG
>NZ_VZPF01000253.1 GCF_008801695.1 Pantoea stewartii subsp. stewartii | reverse complement strand
TGGATCGATGATTGTGTTGCATCATACCCGCCACCCGTTTGTTATCGCCGCCCTCTTTTCCGGCGTCGGAGCCGGGATTGTACTGGGTAATGAATATGTCACTGGCGGTCTACGTTATGCGCTTTCGGCCCATTCGCTATGGCTGGGGGCCGGGGCGCTCGCCGGTATATTGCTGTCAATCGTGGCGATGTTGATTCCGCCCCGCGCTCATGCACTGCCGCCCGCGCCTTTAGCAAGAATCGAAAATCAGCCAATGCTCTGGTGGCAACTGGCGCTACTGTACGGTCTCGCCGGATTCGGCTACATCATTGTCGCCACCTATTTACCTCTGATGGCGAAAAGCGCGGGTTCTCCGCTGCTCACGGCGCACCTTTGGTCGTTGGTCGGCCTGGCGATCATTCCCGGCTGCTTTGGCTGGCTGTGGTCGGCAAAACGCTGGGGCGTCCTGCCA
>NZ_VZPF01000252.1 GCF_008801695.1 Pantoea stewartii subsp. stewartii | reverse complement strand
CTTTTCAGGAGCCTGTCGTTATGTTTTCAGGGCAGGCTCATTATTTACGCGGATGATTAAATTAATACAGTGAGGGTTCCTCTTTCCAGTACTAATTTACTCGTCTATTTCAGGCTGTATATGCGTTGGCGGTAACTCAGCCGACGGTATCGCCCTTAACGACCAGCGCAAACGCCGTTACCCGCAAATCAAATTATGGTGAGTAATATATCCGGCCTGCATAAAAAAAACCGCCGCTATAACAAGCGGCGGCTCTCAGTTTTTATTTTTTAGCAGCATCTGCGGCTTTAGCGTCAGCCGCATCGGCAGGTTTAGCATCCGCTTTCGGCGCTGGTTTGATATCCAGCAGCTCTACGTCGAACACCAGGGTGGAGTTCGCCGGGATACCCGGAACGCCCGTTTTGCCGTAGGCCAGCGCCGGTGGGATAACCAGCTTAATCTTGCCGCCTTT
>NZ_VZPF01000251.1 GCF_008801695.1 Pantoea stewartii subsp. stewartii | reverse complement strand
TCGAATACTGTGGTGGTTGACGACGGGGATGTGCGAAAACCTGTGGCCGGACATGCGCGGCGCGGGCAGAATTGAACCGGATGGGACGTATCCGTTAAAACGTCCAGGGTACGGAGCGCGGGATTTACCGGGCTCTGAATGCAAAAACCCCCCGAAATCTGGATTCAACTTGGCGGAAGAGTCAGAAATCAGGGGGTCCAAAAGCAGGCGCTGGCCTGTGAAGGATTATAACGCATGCAGTTCATAAGACAACCCCTGTCCGCCATAAGTTCAGGACAGGGTGAATGACCAGATTTTAATCGGGTTAAACGACCCGACCTCCAGACCTGACGGGCGCCATCGCGGCGATCACGCCGTCACCTGCAAATGTCCTGAGCCTGTCTGGTTCGCGCCGCAGAACTATCGCCCGCTGCCGGGCGAGTTCGGCCACGCCATGCGCCGGCTCGTCGTGA
>NZ_VZPF01000250.1 GCF_008801695.1 Pantoea stewartii subsp. stewartii | reverse complement strand
TGGTAGAGGTTCCAGGTAAAGGAATCATAGTTGTCGATAAGCAGGATCATGGCGGCTCCGAATCAGTAGAACCGTACTATTTTACTCAGTTTCGCGAGCTTCGCTTATCGCTTTCTGAAAAATCGCCTGCAAGGCGGAGAGGTCGCCCATCGCGCCGCTCTGGTTCGCCTGCTTCCATGTTTCAACCGCAATACCTTGCCAACTCAGCGCGTAGCCTGCATGTAGCGCCAGCTGTTCAAAGAAGATGCGCTGCGCCAGCCCACTCCCCAAACGAAAGGGGTGGAGTACGTTAATTTCGCAGTAGTAATGCGCCAGCCGCTCGACAAACTTTTCATGCGCCAGACCGACCAGGTAGCCCTCCTCTTCCAGATCCTGCATCAGGGCATTGCCCTCTTTTTCGATATAGGCAAAGTGGCAGAAACGGGTATCGCCCTGATAAATATCGACCTCCCG
>NZ_VZPF01000249.1 GCF_008801695.1 Pantoea stewartii subsp. stewartii | reverse complement strand
ACCGCGTAAAAGCCGATGTTGAAAACAAACTGGCTGCCCAGTAACACGGGCGGCCGAAGCGTTGTGGCAGGTCGCAGGGAGAAAGGAGACATGCTACCCGATCCTAAACGATATAGTGAATGTGCTTTTTGCCATGGAAGCGGGAGATCTCAATTTTCGTTTTCACCCGAAACACCTCCCAAAGAAGCTCTTCGGAAAGAATGTCTTCGGGCGTCCCGGTGGCGATGATTTGCCCGTTCTGCATCACAATCAGCGAATCACAGAACATCGCCGCGTGGTTGAGATCGTGAATAGCCACAATGCTGGTGACCGGAAGCTCACTGATCAGCTGCATCAGCTGCATCTGATGGTGAATATCCAGATGGTTGGTCGGTTCATCGAGCAGAATTTCGCTGGGCGTCTGCGCCAGCGCACGCGCAATGTGCACCCGCTGGCGCTCCCCGCCGGAGAGGCT
>NZ_VZPF01000248.1 GCF_008801695.1 Pantoea stewartii subsp. stewartii | reverse complement strand
CTTCCGGGGCTAAGATTCATGCATTCTTTTTTTACACCGCCGTTTGGAACATCAAAATATACATTAAGGCGGCTCTCTGCCTTTAAAACAATATCAAAAGCGCATGGTGAGTTTTCAACATAGAGCACACAACCATACAAGAGGTGGCGAAGGCGGGAAAAAAAGTCGGTCAGGTTGCCTGTCGGATAACACGGGAGAGTATCACCAAACCGTGAGCGGAATAATGACTGGTAAATCCACACCAGTTCATCACCTGAAAAATCATCCAGGCTTTTGACGTTTCCACCATTCCGGAGAAACTTTTGATACTCATTACGACGGTTTTTTCCAAATTTAGTAGAGAAGGTGTCTTTTACCAGACAGTTCTGTTTCTTTCTGGCAAGACGCCATGTGGCATTAATAATTTGTGACCTGTGGTATACAGAAAGCTTATTGGTACGTTCAGGAAGGAAGC
>NZ_VZPF01000247.1 GCF_008801695.1 Pantoea stewartii subsp. stewartii | reverse complement strand
GCTTGTTTGATCTCTTCTTCAGTCAGTTCTTCACCACCCAGGTATTTTTCCATCAGCTCTTCAGAAGCTTCTGCGGCGGACTCGATCAGGTTCTGGTGCCATTCGTTAGCCAGGTCCTGCATGTCAGCCGGGATATCTTCGTATTCGAAGGTAACGCCCTGGTCGGCATCGTTCCAGTTGATGGCTTTCATTTTCACCAGGTCAACAACGCCGGTGAAACCTTCTTCAGCACCAATTGCCAGCTGCAGCGGAACCGGGTTCGCGCCCAGACGGGTTTTGATCTGACCAACAACTTTCAGGAAGTTCGCGCCCATGCGGTCCATTTTGTTAACGAACGCAATACGCGGAACTTTGTATTTGTTTGCCTGACGCCATACGGTTTCAGACTGCGGCTGAACACCACCAACTGCGCAGTAAACCATTACCGCACCATCGAGAACACGCATGGAACGTT
>NZ_VZPF01000246.1 GCF_008801695.1 Pantoea stewartii subsp. stewartii | reverse complement strand
GGCCAACCGTCGCTTCATCACCGTGAAGGGGTGAAAGATGTGATGCGTTTTAACGACCCGATGTATACGTTGGAGCAGCAGAACAGCGTCTGCATGTCCTGCCATCTGCCTGAACAACTACAAAAAGCGTTCTGGCCGCACGATGTTCATGTTACTAAAGTGACCTGCGCCAGTTGCCATTCCCTGCATCCGCAGCAAGATACGATGCAGACGCTAAGCGAGAAAGGGCGGATCAAAATATGCGTGGATTGCCATAGCGATCAGCGTACTAACCCGCACTTTAATCCGGCGTCCGTTCCGTTGCTTAAGGAGCAGCCATGAGTTGCACCCGACGTCAATTTATTACCCGCGTCGGCGCGCTGGCGGCGGTCAGTGGGATGGCAGGACGCGTTGTAGCGAACACGTTGAATATTAACGGCGTGCGTTATGGCATGGTGCATGACGAATCGCTATGCATC
>NZ_VZPF01000245.1 GCF_008801695.1 Pantoea stewartii subsp. stewartii | reverse complement strand
TTACAGCAGCATGCTGAGCAGGAAGCGCTGGCGTTGCAGCAGCTGCGCGAGGAGTACAAGCGCGAGCATCAGACGCTGCTGGATGTGCGTCGCCTGTGCGAGCTGGAGCGCACCATTATTCAGCTGGCCGACGAGCGGGCCCGGCTGCAGCCGGAACAGCCCTGCCCGCTGTGCGGCTCCTGCCAGCATCCGGCCATCGACCGCTACCAGCAGTTGCAGCCAGATGAAAATCAGCAGCGGCAGTCGGCGCTGGAAACGCACGTGGCGCAGCTCAGGGAAGCCGGCACCGCGCGGGGCGAGCAGCTTAAACTGTCGCAGCAGCAACAGCAGGCGCTGCAACAGGAAATCGCCGATCTCGACCAGCAGATCGCCGCCACCCGCGAGCGCTGGCAGGCGCTGTGCGGTGAGCTGGCGCTTACCTTCAGCGCTGAACAGCACGCAGAATTCAGCGCCTGGCAGC
>NZ_VZPF01000244.1 GCF_008801695.1 Pantoea stewartii subsp. stewartii | reverse complement strand
TGATAAAGCAGAATAATAGCCATGACCACCATTTGTATCGATTATGGTTTATACTTTGATATTGGAGCATACTGACTTGTCAATTAATGACTCCCAAACAGTTCTGCGAAACACTTTTTATTAACTTCGGTATTTGTCAGAGCTTTTGCTCTATTAAATGGCATTAACTTAATACTGTTGCGTGGTGGAAAGCCTTCTGGAACTGGTAGTGCTGCATCTGCAGGGATATATCCTTGCTGTAAAACCATATTTTGTCCCTCTTTTGAGAGTAAGAAATCGATAAATTTTTTTGCTCCTTGAGGGTTTTTAGAGGCTTTCATTATTGCTACTGGCTCAGTTACGATACTGACCCCCTCTTTTGGGAATACGAACTCAATTGGAGCGCCTTTAGCCTTTGCTCGAATGGCCATATAGTCCACCAGAAAACCATAAGCTTTGTCACCTGATACAATAGCGCTCAG
>NZ_VZPF01000243.1 GCF_008801695.1 Pantoea stewartii subsp. stewartii | reverse complement strand
AGGCGGCGTTTGCGGCGGAATCTGATATTGCGGATGGTAAAATTGTCCGTTTTGATTTTCCTGGTCTGCAATCAATGGCCCAGGCGTTAGCGAAAAAACCCTGGGACGGCGCGCCGAGACCGTTGCCGGATACGCTCGCCAATCTGACGCCGCAGGCATATAACAGTATCCAGTATGACGCGGCGTATTCTCTCTGGAACAACGTTGCCAATCGACAGCTCGATATACAGTTTTTCCACGTAGGAATGGGGTTTCGCCGTCGAGTACGTATGTTTTCCGTTGATACGACAACTCATCTTGCTCGCGAGATTCACTTTCGCCCGGAACTGTTTAAATACAACGATGCCGGCGTCGATACGGCGCAACTGGAAGGGCAGACCGATCTCGGTTTCGCCGGTTTCCGTGTCTTTAAAGCGCCGGAACTGGCGCGGCGCGATATTGTCTCTTTCCTGGGTGCCAGTTATT
>NZ_VZPF01000242.1 GCF_008801695.1 Pantoea stewartii subsp. stewartii | reverse complement strand
CTTCTGTACTTTTTCGCATCTGCAACGCGGCTAACCCGGAAAAGGCGTTTTCGCCTTCCAGTGTCAGTGCAAAACGCAGCGTTAACTCCGGCACCAGCGCCTCCAGCAATGTCTGGGGCAACTGCGGGTTGACGGGCAGAACCCGCGCGCCGCACTGCATCAGCGCAAGCCATGCCAATAGAGTGTGCGGATGATTCCAGGCGCGCAGCAGGACGCCGTCACTCTCCCGTACCCCCTGCGCGGCAAACCCGCCCGCCAGCACATCAATACGCTCACAGAGCGCGCGCCAGCTTAACACCTCATCATTCAGACGCAGCGCGGGCGCAGATCCGCGAAGCTGTCGCCAGTGGCGCCACGGCCAGTCAGTCAATGTCATAACAGCCGTTCCAGCTCATCACGATTCAGGCAGGGCAACGCGCTACCGGGCCAGGGGCGAACCTGTTGCGTCTGCATCAAATGCAAGGTATC
>NZ_VZPF01000241.1 GCF_008801695.1 Pantoea stewartii subsp. stewartii | reverse complement strand
AGCCGGTTTACCCAGGCGGATACCGCCATTTTTTCCTCGAACGGCAGTGACAAAGCCCGCACGGCTAAGCTGATTGATAATTTTGCCCATATGATTACGGGACACGCCGTAGACTTCTGTCACCTCAGAAATACTGGTCATACGTCCTTCGGGCAGCGACGCCATGTAGATTAGCGCACGTAATCCGTAATCGGTGAAACTCGTTAACTGCACATCAACCTCAGGAAAAGGGAAAACGGGATATAACTTATCTGTATTGATGATAAACCAGCCACCTGTCAGGCTGCTAATTTATTTCGGTTCAGGAAGGAAAAAAGCGAGGAACAATGACGCATTTGAGCCGGATGGCAATGCAAAGCATCTTATCCGGCCTACAAACGCGTACTCACCGTAGGCCCAGTAAGCATAGCGCCACCGGGCATAACCCATCAATTACGCGTCGAACGGGTCGCGCAGAATCATCGTCTC
>NZ_VZPF01000240.1 GCF_008801695.1 Pantoea stewartii subsp. stewartii | reverse complement strand
CCATTGGCGCCAGTTCTTCATCACTATTATTTTCTTCTGCACTCATAGCTTTTTCTTGATATTGTTGGACATGATTTAATTATAATTAATAAGTACTATTCAGACATATAAGCATAGGCCTGACATATTATAACTTTAGACCATTGGCATATTGCTTGATTTATTTCGAACTGGCAGAAATGTAAAATTAAACTTCGCTAAAAACAAGTTAGCACACTATTAAAATCATTATTTTTTCAGCTACCCGTTCAACTATCATTAGGAAATAGGCAGTATGACAATGAAAGAAAACACCTCCTCAACAGATAATACCAACCTTAAGCCAGAAACTATTTCTGATATAAAATCATACAAAGTAAGTGGTTTTGACTTGATAGTTACGACCTCTAATGGTAATACCACAACTTTAAAAGATGGCTTAACCAACCTGGTTTTGGGGAATGTTGAGTTACGTGATACCACGGGAAA
>NZ_VZPF01000239.1 GCF_008801695.1 Pantoea stewartii subsp. stewartii | reverse complement strand
GGGTTAGCGCGTACAAAATTCGTGACGGTAATGGTGGGTTGATTCATTAGATCGTCAGTAATCTGGCGATACTCCAGATAAGGATAAAGCGGATAATCTTTCAGACCCGGCATCATCTGCTCTACTACATCCATCTGGCGATTATCCCAGGCCTGCTTAATCTGCGCATAACGATTACGCTGCTCTTCCAGTGAGTCGGCCCGCGCGAGATGACAAAAAGTCAGCAGACATACGCTGGCGGCGATGAGACGCCAGGCAAATGGTTTGGCTCTATCCACAAGCACTTCCTCAATTGTTATCCAATGCAGCTTCATGCCGCGTAATGAATTTATGCTAACCAGTCATAGCCATTTGCGCCACGTTACGGACACTTTTTTACTTTTATTGCGAGTGCGATCTGCTGGCTGGGCTTAGGCAGGGAAAAAGGCTACACTTCGCCTTTGAAAACTATTCACCATCACGATAAACAT
>NZ_VZPF01000238.1 GCF_008801695.1 Pantoea stewartii subsp. stewartii | reverse complement strand
CTTTATAATGCCATTCAAAATATCGCTGGCTTTACTTAGTGCCTGCGCATCCCCGCTCAGAATAAGCTGGCGCGCCTCATAAAAATGCATCAGCGCGGTATTTTGCGGTGTTCTGAATAGAGCCAGTTGTTCCCGCATACGATCGGGCCAGGGCTGTGTTAAAACGAAAGACAGGCTATTAAACAGATCATCCTGGATGGACAACTGGTTAGTATTGGTGACGAAATAGCGCTTATCCAGCATGGTTGAACCATCGGCGTTATCAATCAGTACCACAGACATAAAGCACTGTTGCGCCCGATAGTGGCGCTGATTGACAAACTGAATGGTTAACGTCTTGCCGGAGCTGCTTGGCTCATTGACCCTGTAATTGGTTTTATCATGGACCATAAAGGTCGAGTAAGTGTTCAGCAGGTCGGTGATTAAGCCGCCCAGGCCGATAGCGTAGGACTCCTGCGAGAGCCAGTTATTA
>NZ_VZPF01000237.1 GCF_008801695.1 Pantoea stewartii subsp. stewartii | reverse complement strand
CCCCGAGCTGCTGGGCAATGTAGTCTGCCAGCCGCTTTTTATTCTCAAGCTTGGCCCGCTGCACCGCCTGGTTCACCGCCGGAAAATCGATGTGCTGCGCCAGTTCTGACAGCTGGCTCAGGTCGGTACGCCAGGTGCGGCCGATGTTTTCATCCAGCACCTCAGAGAGCGGCGGGTTCGCCAGCGCCAGCCAGCGGCGCGGCGTGACGCCGTTGGTGACGTTAAGGAAGCGCATCGGGAAGACTTTGGCGAAGTCGGCAAACAGCGACTGCACCATCAGGTTCGAGTGCAGCTCTGACACCCCGTTGACCTTGTGGCTCACTACCACCGCCAGCCAGGCCATGCGCACCCGGCGGCCGTTGGATTCGTCAATGATGGAACAGCGGCTGACCAGCCCGGCATCATCGGGATACTGCTCCTGCAGAGTTTTCAGGAAGTAGTCGTTGATTTCAAAGATGATCTGCAGATGGCG
>NZ_VZPF01000236.1 GCF_008801695.1 Pantoea stewartii subsp. stewartii | reverse complement strand
GTTTGCCCCATACAAAGGGTCATTACTCACCACCAGCAGATGCCGTATTGTCGCCTTTTAGTGTTCCGGCAGATGGTTACGGGCGCTTTATGAATGCTGTGTTTGATGCTTGGGTGAAAGAAGGTGTTGGTTCTATCTATATACGTGAGTTTGACAGCTTACTGGGAACCTGGATGGGATATCCGGCATCAACCTGTGTGCAAGCGATTACGTGCGGTCAGGCGCTGATCATTGAAACTAACGGCGATATTTACAGCTGCGATCACTATGTCTATCCGGCTTACTTGCTAGGTAATATTGCTAACACATCGCTGGTAAAAATGGCTACATCACGCCAGCAACAGCGTTTTGGGAATGCAAAACAGGAAAAATTGACCCAAATGTGTCAGCAGTGCGAGGTCAAAGCTCTGTGTCAGGGAGGCTGTCCGAAACATCGTATCGTCCCGCAGACGGGAGAAAAGCATAAGCACAATTATCTGTGTG
>NZ_VZPF01000235.1 GCF_008801695.1 Pantoea stewartii subsp. stewartii | reverse complement strand
GAAGATGACGCCAGCGTCAACGTGATAGCGGACATTTTTACCGGTACCTGTGTAGCCACGAGGCTAAACGTTCACCCGGCTGAAAAAGTAACACGTCGCTGTTATTAATGATGATGTCGTTAGTTTCCAGCGTGCCATGCGACGTATTATTCAGCGTAAGCGGCAGGTTCCCTTTGAGCGTACCGCCAATATTTCCCCATGGATCGATATGTCCGGAAGCCGTAAATGTTATCGAGGCATGGTTCATATCGACCGGATTGCCGCTCTCATTGATGAAGGTTAAGGTGACTTTTTGGTACCAGCTATTGACGTCAAATGTGCTGGTATGAATGGAAATGGTCATCGTCAATCGTCTTCTGTCCCTGTTGGAGAAAAGCCCCGGTAAACCGGGGCTTGCATCATGAAGCTCAATGCCTTGTGATGAATTCACGGTATTAGTAAGCGCCCAGGTCGGTCCACGCGCCGCCAGCACCGCAGTTCAGATC
>NZ_VZPF01000234.1 GCF_008801695.1 Pantoea stewartii subsp. stewartii | reverse complement strand
CGCAAAAACGACTTGTTGTCAGTAAATGAGGGGGTTATCGTTGAAAAAGCAACATATATTGACATTGCAAAGTGATATCTGGCATATGAACAGTATTTGAGATCTGTATCACTCGCTCGCGGTCCCTTTTTTTATAGACTGCTTCAGGTGTGTTTTTTTTAGCGCAAAATATATTTATGGCGTTAATATTATAGTATGTGTGAATATTTTCTGCAATAAAGCGATGTTAATGGAAGAAATATAAGATAAATAGAATGTAATAGTGCAATTAATTTAGGCTGTATTCCGCAGCCTGGTCTATCGGCAAATATATCGTAATCAGACCGTGCGATAACTCAAAGGAGTTGAAATGAAAAGAACAGTCGTTGCCAGTATGATAGGGTTGGTGCTATGCGCTGGAAGTGTATTATCAACCGCCCAAGCGGCAACTGCAAAGCGCCCGAACTTAGTTATTATTCTGGCGGATGATTTAGGGTATGGCGATCTCGCA
>NZ_VZPF01000233.1 GCF_008801695.1 Pantoea stewartii subsp. stewartii | reverse complement strand
ACCAGTGCAGTTCAATGTGGCAACTGTTGAAAAAGGTCCATCACTTTATGAATACCGTCAGCCCATTCCCCGGGGGAAAACATGGGCTGGCTAAAGTGTAGCGGTATTAGGATCAGTTATTTAGATGTCGAATGCTACTCGTCTCGTAAATCTGGTTTAAACCCTTATGAGGCGGCATTAGTGTCTCATCGCTCTGTCCGTTTTGGGTATCCCTATACCGAACTGGCAGAATCCGGTACTGTTTATCTACATGACATCAACCCTGTCATTTTCAGGAGACAACTGCACGAAATGTCAGAGGTGGGGTGCACTTGTCAACAACGGGTAAAAAGTGGGTCTTCCGCAACTTGGGTGGATGAAAACTAATGAAACTTTCTAGTTAACAGTAAGCGTCGCATTCAGACCGTATTGACGTTCAGGCAGAGGGAAGCTCGACCTTCCATGGCAGCAGATCGCGGACCCGGTTCACCGGCCAGTCCTGTATATGACCGATGACGTAACGCAACCAC
>NZ_VZPF01000232.1 GCF_008801695.1 Pantoea stewartii subsp. stewartii | reverse complement strand
GCGCGGGAATAAGTGTGCCAGAGGCAACTGCTATGATATCTCCTGCGCAGAAAGGTGCTTTCACTCGCTGAGGGTAGAAGGCCTCCACGGAGAGCACTTTGCCAGCCGCGAAATAATGCGGGTCACGGTATTCAACAATTATATCGGATGTAATTACAATCGCTGGCGATGCCAGAGTGCCTGTGGTGATCTTAGTCCGGAACAGTTTGAAAACCAGAACCCCGCTTAGGGCTGTGTCCACGTCACATGGGTAGAACCAATCCCGACAGAACGAAAACCGGGTCTGGCCTCCGTAAGAAGTAAGCTTTGACATTAAATATATCAATTAAATTTCTATCAGGGCTCCTGATGTAGATAGATACTATCTCGCCTGTGGCTCCAGTTCTATCAACAGGACCTTCAACAATGGGAATACCTACCTATAAGATCTCAGACACAACGTCATTTATTGGTATTGATCTAATAAAATATAAATTGGCAGATCCCAGGGTTAGTCTTCTCGCTTTTTGATCGAA
>NZ_VZPF01000231.1 GCF_008801695.1 Pantoea stewartii subsp. stewartii | reverse complement strand
GCGGAATGACACCGGTAAACCGAAAGGCAGGAACAGGAGAGCGCACGAGGGAGCTACCAGGGGGAAACGCCTGGGATCTTTATAGTCCTGTCGGGTTTCGCCGCCACTGATTTGAGCGTCAGATTTCATGATGCTTGTCAGGGGGGCGGAGCCTATGGAAAAACGGCATCGCAGCATCCTTTTTTCTCTCTCTACTGCTCGTCTAGCTCCATCCTGTTATTTGTAAGCAGATAACGCCCGCCGCAGTCTCACGACAGGAGCGTAGCGACCGAGTGAGCGAGGAGGCGTCATTTCATTGTCATTTGTATTTTGCACTTACACACTTCCTCTGCATATTTCCCCCTGCCACATGAAGCACTTTCCTTAATCCAAACTCTGCTTTACCATCTTAAGCCAGTATACACTCCGCTAGCGCTACGTGACTGGTTCAGGGCTGCGCCCCGAAACCCGCTAAAACCACTGACGCGCCTGCGGCTTGTCCAACACCGCGCCGAACGGGAAAAGATTTCCCGCCC
>NZ_VZPF01000230.1 GCF_008801695.1 Pantoea stewartii subsp. stewartii | reverse complement strand
GTTTCAGATAACATAAAATCAATGCATTACATGCTTGCGTATGACGGTGTTCTGTCTGGCATCAGCGTTTTCTACCAAAACAGTGCAGACAAAACAGAATGATTACCTATTATTCAACAAAGCCCCTGGGAAGGTACAGGTAAAAGGGAAAGAAAAATATTACCTCCCGGTAAGCCATGTGGTTGAAAAACAAATGTCGCTTGAATTTCTGGAGAAAGTGTATTGTGTGGCGCCTTGTCTGAGACTGGTGATGGATGGTGAAGAACATTCAGGAAAACACCTTTATAACTTCTTCCAGTTTGAAATTGAATGGCGTACCAGCAGCATGAGCGATGTATTCAAGCAGGGCGAAAAAATACTGACCTCAATGGCAAAAGAGATTTTGGAGGATTCGACCGGCTTTGTTGAATAATAGGTAATCATTCTGTTTTGTCTGCACTGTTTTGGTAGAAAACGCTGATGCCAGACAGAACACCGTCATACGCAAGCATGTAATGCATTGATTTTATGTTATCTGAAAC
>NZ_VZPF01000229.1 GCF_008801695.1 Pantoea stewartii subsp. stewartii | reverse complement strand
GCGGAATGACACCGGTAAACCGAAAGGCAGGAACAGGAGAGCGCACGAGGGAGCTACCAGGGGGAAACGCCTGGGATCTTTATAGTCCTGTCGGGTTTCGCCGCCACTGATTTGAGCGTCAGATTTCGTGATACTCGTCAGGGGGGCGGAGCCTATGGAAAAACGGCAACGCCGGATCCTTTTTCTGCTTTCCTCTGACTTGAACGCCTCACTTCTCATCCTGTTATCCGTGAGCCGGTAACGCCCGCCGCAGTATCACGGCAGGAGCGCAGCGACTGAGTGAGCGAGGAGGCGTCATTTCACCGACACCGGCATTTCGCACTTACGCCAGCCACCCGCATTTTTCACCTGCCACAGGAAGCACTTCCCTGAATCACTACTTCAACTTACAATATTAAGCCAGTATACACTCCGCTAGCGCTACGTGACTGGTTCAGGGCTGCGCCCCGAAACCCGCTAAAACCACTGACGCGCCTGCGGCTTGTCCAACACCGCGCCGAACGGGAAAAGATTTCCCGCCC
>NZ_VZPF01000228.1 GCF_008801695.1 Pantoea stewartii subsp. stewartii | reverse complement strand
GAACTCAGAAGTGAAACGCCGTAGCGCCGATGGTAGTGTGGGGTCTCCCCATGCGAGAGTAGGGAACTGCCAGGCATCAATCAGGTGAAGAAGCCCCGTACGGAAGTACGGGGCTTTTTTACGTCCGCAAATCATGGTTCAGCAGCCAGCCGGGCAGAATCTTATGGCCGTTTAAAGCCTCTTGAGCCCGATATCCTACGCTGCTGTTTGCACTGAACCGGCTGGCAAGACTCCTTCCATCGTCGCCTGGTACAGTTTCTTTGTATAAATTCTCCAGGCCCGCTATCCTGGGTCAGAAAGTAAACCGTACCCTCAGACCGGCAGGGGATGGCTTTTCTTCACTTCCCTGAGCGAAATCGAAGAATTAATGCTCAGGATCCCCGGCAGCTTGCGCAGTTCCTTTGTAAGCGTCGCATCTAGACCGTATTGACGTTCAGGCAGAGGTAAGGTCTACCTTCCATGGCAGCAGATCGCGGACCCGGTTCACCGACCAGTCCTGGATATGACCGAGGACGTAACGCAGCCACGC
>NZ_VZPF01000227.1 GCF_008801695.1 Pantoea stewartii subsp. stewartii | reverse complement strand
GAGGCGAAGCGCCTCAAGGAGCCATGTCCGGTGTTTCACGCGATAGTGTCCATTAAAAAATGATGGACACTATTTTCCCGGAACCGGAGCCCGCTGCACAGACGGTTTAAATGTGACGCTTACTCAGAAATAAACCTAAATTATCCAAAAACGGCCCGCCGGAAATACGGGCGAAGCTGTATCTGTCTTCGATGTGCGGTATGAGATTTAACCCGGCGATGAAAGCGATATATGAGAGGTTATGTCTGAGTGGCAAGGCAAAAATGTGCGCCATAGGTGCACTGATGCGAAAGCTCGTCCACTGGTGCTATGGCGTTCTGAAAACACAAAAGCCGTTCGATGCTGAATACCTGTCTTCAGATGCGCGTAGCGCATGTAAGGCGGCATGACATTGTTTTATATAACTCTGTAGTCAAACCGCCGAAGCCCGGCGTAAGCCGGTGGAGGACTATCAGGAGAGTGGTATCCCCCTCCCGCCCTGAACAGCCATGCAGGCTTACAGCGATGATTATGCTGATTTAAGCCCTTTTA
>NZ_VZPF01000226.1 GCF_008801695.1 Pantoea stewartii subsp. stewartii | reverse complement strand
TGGTTGCGTTACGTCATCGGTCATATACAGGACTGGCCGGTGAACCGGGTCCGCGATCTGCTGCCATGGAAGGTCGAGCTTCCCTCTGCCTGAACGTCAATACGGTCTGAATGCGACGCTTACGTGCAAAATAGCTTGCCATTTCAATTAATTTAATTTCATCGTTATGCTCCTCATGACTGTATAACACTCCATGAGGCTTTCATTATGGGTACCCTTCCAGAATCCGGCTATATGCGCCCCGCTCAGGTCATGCACCATTTCCAGATTAGTGAATCCACACTCTGGAGTTGGGTTAAAAAAGGCAAGTTTCCAAAACCCGTAAAACTCAGTGATGGTGTAACTCGCTTTGATATTGCTTCAATTCAGGCATGGTTAACTGACCGCAAAGGCGGTACTACGCACTAATCCTAAATAACTGCTCGGAATAGTAGATCCCTTAGAGGGAACTCAGTCCGGTTTATGCGATCTGATCAATCGCTGAATATCCCAAATCACCAGCCGGACTGAGCAATGTCGATCATAGCACCAATA
>NZ_VZPF01000225.1 GCF_008801695.1 Pantoea stewartii subsp. stewartii | reverse complement strand
GAGCTGTCCGGAAAATCATCTTATTGAATAAAATTTAAACATAAATAAAAAATATAGATGTTCGTCACATTTTTGCGTTATACAGAAGCCTCGCTACAGAGAAAGAGGGGCTGTTATGATGTCATTATCGCGCTCACATCTTGAGCTCATCGCCACTATTTTACAAAACGTACTGAATTTGGGGCTGCTTACCCTCGGCCTGATCCTGGTCCTTTTTCTCGGTAAAGAGACAGTGCATCTGGCGGATGCGTTATTCGTGCCTGAGCAAGCCAGTAAATATGAACTGGTGGAAGGGCTGGTGATCTACTTTCTTTATTTCGAATTTATTGCGCTGATTGTGAAGTACTTTAAGTCTGGCTTTCACTTTCCGTTGCGCTATTTTGTGTACATTGGGATCACGGCGATAGTGCGCCTGATCATTGTCGATCATAAAACGCCAATGGATGTATTACTCTATTCGGCGGCGATCCTATTGCTGGTTATCACTTTGTGGTTATGTAATTCGAACCGACTAAGGCGAGAATAGGCGTCGCCACACCGTAACGGACGTACG
>NZ_VZPF01000224.1 GCF_008801695.1 Pantoea stewartii subsp. stewartii | reverse complement strand
AGGCGAAGCGCCTCAAGGAGCCATGTCCGGTGTTTCACGCGATAGTGTCCATTAAAAAATGATGGACACTATTTTCCCGGAACCGGAGCCCGCTGCACAGACGGTTTAAATGTGACGCTTACGATTATACCTTATTATGGTTGGTTTATTCTAAAATATTAGTGGCTTACAATTATTTAATCTTCATCCTACTGTGGGCGGGTGTACCTCATATCCCCTCAATGACATACCACATAAAAAATAATCACAATTACCTCATCCCCGTTTCGGGCAACTACATTTTCTCCCCGCTGCTCTATGTCCGCTCGGGGGAGTATTAATCATGCCGGAATTGTGTTTATGAATGGAACAGGATTTTGGGTCAGGGTCAAAGCAGCCCTAAAATACCAAGTCAGTGACTTTATTCATACCTTTCCACAGAATGTTAGTGGCGGTTTGGCTTTGTTGAATAAATGGATTTTATGCTGTGGTACTATGAAAACGGTTGTTTCAGATAACATAAAATCAAGTCGTTACATGCTTGCGTATGACGGTGTTCTGTCTGGCATCAGCGTTTTCT
>NZ_VZPF01000223.1 GCF_008801695.1 Pantoea stewartii subsp. stewartii | reverse complement strand
AGTTGGTCAGCATCCAGATTACGGGTCAGCGCCTTATCGCCCGACAGTGGCTGCGCCTCAAGCGATGTCTGCGCCTGCCAGGCGCCCGCGCTGGCCTGTCGTGAATGCGCGGCGAGGAACAAGGCATTGTTCTCCTGGGTAGAGAGCCAGCGCTGACCGAAGGCCTGCTCAGAAAGCGAGCTTAATAGCGCGTTTTGCGCGTCCGGTTTGAGGTTGTTCTCTTCCAGTAGCGACAACATCAGAGCGTTATCGCGCAGAGAACTGCCGTAATCCGCTATCCATTGACGTTCGTCCTGACGCGGCGTATTCAGAGCCAGCGTAATGGCCTCTTCGCCGCGTCTGGCATCACCCATCGTTTTTAACGCGATGCCCAATTGCATCAGCGGCAGCCCTGAAGCCGCCTGACTACGGCGCTCCCAGATTTCGCGCAGCGCCCCGAGCGGCGCTTTCTGCTGGCGCGCCAGCACCAGCGCGGCGTAGGCCTGAGCGGCAAAAGTACTGGCCTGTGTATTATCGCTATAACGAATCAGCATCATCCCAGGATCTTGCAGATAACGCAGCAGTCG
>NZ_VZPF01000222.1 GCF_008801695.1 Pantoea stewartii subsp. stewartii | reverse complement strand
ATTGTCCAGGCAGACCTCTCATCAGGATGCGACGCAGCATACTGATGCGCAACAGGCGGAAATACAACAGGCTGCGGAGGATTCGTCTCCAGGGGCGGAAGTACAGAAATTTGTTCAGTCGACGGATGAAATGTCAGCGGCGCTGGCGCAATTCCGTAACCGTCGCGATTATGAAAAAAAATCCAGTAATTTATCGAACAGTTTTGAACGCGTGCTGGAGGATGAGGCTTTACCGAAGGCGAAGCAAATATTAAAGCTGATTAGCGTACATGGCGGCGCATTAGAAGATTTTTTACGTCAGGCGCGTAGCTTGTTTCCTGACCCCAGTGATTTAGTTCTTGTTTTACGTGAATTGCTTCGTCGTAAAGACCTGGAAGAGATAGTTCGTAAAAAACTGGAGTCGCTACTCAAGCACGTTGAAGAGCAAACCGATCCCAGGACCCTCAAGGCAGGGATTAATTGTGCGTTGAAAGCCCGGCTTTTTGGGAAAACATTATCGCTAAAACCGGGTTTATTGCGCGCCAGCTATCGGCAATTTATCCAGAGTGAATCGCATGAAGTGGAGATTTACGCTGACTGGATAG
>NZ_VZPF01000221.1 GCF_008801695.1 Pantoea stewartii subsp. stewartii | reverse complement strand
CGCATACTGGCAGAACCAAGAGTCTGGTGGAACTGGCGCAGTTGGCGCGGGAAAACGACGCGATGGTGATTGCCCTAACTTCCGCAGGAACGCCACTGGCGCGCGAAGCCACGCTGGCCATTACCCTCGACGTACCGGAAGATACTGACATTTATATGCCCATGGTCTCTCGACTTGCTCAACTGACCGTGATAGATGTGCTGGCAACGGGATTTACTTTGCGTCGCGGGGCAAAATTCAGAGATAACTTGAAGCGTGTCAAGGAAGCGCTCAAGGAATCGCGTTTTGATAAAGAATTACTCTCCAGGAGTGATGGCCGCTAAAAGCAATAACAATGTTCTACCCTATTCGTCATCCGGGAATGTTCATTTTATACCGTTAAGGTTTCAGAACGACCGGATCAATGTTCACGCAACACCAAGTTGTTTTAGTCAACGGAGTATTACATGTCCAGAAGGCTTCGCAGAACCAAAATCGTTACCACGTTAGGCCCGGCAACTGACCGCGATAACAACCTTGAGAAGGTTATCGCCGCGGGCGCAAACGTCGTACGTATGAACTTCTCTCACGGCTCGCCGGAAGATCATA
>NZ_VZPF01000220.1 GCF_008801695.1 Pantoea stewartii subsp. stewartii | reverse complement strand
CGCGTTGCCGATAAGCCCGGAAAATGTTGAGGCGGCAGACGCGCGCAACAGGATCTGCTGCTGCTCCGGCGTCATATTTTGCACCAACTCAAACAGGCCAGCGCTACCTGCCAAATGTTCTCCTTCACTGAGTTGCGCGATTTGCGCATCGCTGGGCGAAAAGGCTTGACCCAAGATCACCGTGATAAATGCGCATAGCAACGAAACCAGCAAGATAGTAATAAATTGATTTCGGAAAAAATTTCCGGCGTCACGGTAAACGGACTTCGCCGTGATAGACATGCACTCTCCTTGAGTTTTGCAGGTGTTAATTTGCGGGTAATTGTACCCTGGATAACTCTACAGTGGCAGCATCAGCAGTTGTATGGAAAAGCATATCTTTGTAAAGCGGCGGTAATCCGTATCGTGCGCGGGCGCGATTACAGGCCTCATTTACTTCGCCTCCTTCGCCCGACATCGAAAATTCACGACAGGTTGAAGGGCGGTTTTCATAAATGGCGCAACTGACATTTTCTCCCGGCACTCCAATGAGCGCTTTACAGTGTGGCTGTTTTTGGTTGGTGCCGGCCATACAACGTAAAAAAGGGGGAATAGATTCGG
>NZ_VZPF01000219.1 GCF_008801695.1 Pantoea stewartii subsp. stewartii | reverse complement strand
CAGAATCTGCCTGGCGGCTGTAGCGCGGTGGTCCCACCTGACCCCATGCCGAACTCAGAAGTGAAACGCCGTAGCGCCGATGGTAGTGTGGGGTCTCCCCATGCGAGAGTAGGGAACTGCCAGGCATCAATCAGGTGAAGAAGCCCCGTACGGAAGTACGGGGCTTTTTTACGTCCGTCGTCCGGGGAGGGCGGGGGCTGCCGGGCCTCTGCGGGCTTCAGGTCAGATCTCTGCCGTCGCCTGCCGGTCATCCTCCCTGGTCCGTTTACCTTGCCTCTGCATGTAAAAGGAAAGAATATGTCGTCAGCGGCCCTTTCCTGTCTATGCCTTTTAGCCCATGCTTTGCATCAATCTCTCCTGTAAATAGCTAAACAGGCTGTGATCAAACCGCGCTGTTTAAACGTGCGGTTGGCAAAACGGCCGGATGAAATGGATGCCCACCTCTACAAAGTTCTGCTGATACTTCACAATTGTGTAAGCGTCGCATTTAGACCGTCTGTCCGTTTCCCTCCGGCTCCTTGACAATAATGTCCATCATTTATAATGGACATTAGCGTATGAAACACCGGACCTGGCTACTTGAAGCCCTGCATCTGCACTT
>NZ_VZPF01000218.1 GCF_008801695.1 Pantoea stewartii subsp. stewartii | reverse complement strand
GTTTAATTTATAAAGTATATTTGAAATGCATTTTATGGAATTTCTGGTTGTTTTGCCAGTACCTTTGCTACGGTTATCTTAATCGTTCACACGGAATTTCCCTATGACCAAATATCGACTGAGTGAAGAACCTCGTGCTTTTACTTATCAGGTAGACGGTGAGAAGAAAAGCGTCTTATTACGACAAGTTATTGCCGTAACGGATTTTAACGATGTTAAAGCCGGAACCTCCGGCGGCTGGGTTGATGCCGATAATGTGCTGTCACAACAGGGGGATTGCTGGATTTATGATGAAAACGCGATGGCCTTTGCGGGCACGGAAATTACGGGTAATGCGCGTATCACGCAGCCGTGCACGCTCTACAATAACGTGCGAATAGGCGATAACGTCTGGATTGATCGCGCTGATATCAGCGATGGCGCACGGATAAGTGACAATGTCACTATTCAGTCCTCTTCCGTGCGCGGAGAGTGTGCGATTTATGGCGATGCCCGCGTGTTAAACCAGTCAGAAATTCTCGCCGTTCAGGGACTAACGCATGAACATGCGCAGATTTTACAAATTTACGATCGCGCCACCGTGAGCCATTCGCGGATTGTTCATCAGGTACAGCTTTATGGCGA
>NZ_VZPF01000217.1 GCF_008801695.1 Pantoea stewartii subsp. stewartii | reverse complement strand
GGAGGCGAAGCGCCTCAAGGAGCCATGTCCGGTGTTTCACGCGATAGTGTCCATTAAAAAATGATGGACACTATTTTCCCGGAACCGGAGCCCGCTGCACAGACGGTTTAAATGTGACGCTTACTGCGGTAATGAATGCGCTCTTTTTCGGCCTGCTTATTTCGGCGCTGGGTGGCTTTGCCCAGGGACAATCGATCTGGCTTATCGCAGGAGAACTTATCACGCTGCTTGTGGTGGGCTACTTTTTTATCCGACGCCAGCTGACGATGGCCGTGCCGTTGCTGCCGGTTGATTTGCTGCGCATCCCTATTTTTGCCCTGTCGATGTGCACCTCCGTCTGCTCTTTCTGCGCGCAGATGCTGGCGATGGTATCACTGCCCTTCTACCTGCAAAGCGTGCTGGGGCGTACAGAGGTCGAAACCGGTTTATTGCTTACGCCGTGGCCGCTGGCCACCATGCTGCTCTCACCGGTCGCGGGACGTTTAATTGAACGAGTGCATGCGGGCTTACTCGGGGTAAGCGTCGCATTCAGACCGTATTGACGTTCAGGCAGAGGGAAGCTCGACCTTCCATGGCAGCAGATCGCGGACCCGGTTCACCGGCCAGTCCTGTATATGACCGATGACGTAACGCAACCAC
>NZ_VZPF01000216.1 GCF_008801695.1 Pantoea stewartii subsp. stewartii | reverse complement strand
TTGTTTCAGATAACATAAAATCAATGCGTTACATGCTTGCGTATGACGGTGTTCTGTCTGGCATCAGCGTTTTCTACCAAAACAGTGCAGACAAAACAGAATGATTACCTATTATTCAACAAAGCCGAATACAGGACAATCCCGGATATTTTCCCTGCGCCATTAATTAATAGATGCTAAATCAGCAGTAAGGTACCTTCGTCAACATGCCCCCGATTATGGAATTGACCCCTCGCGAATTGGTGTATTAGGTGATTCTGCTGGAGGATGGCTGGCTCAGATGCTCGGTACCACTGATGGCGATAAATCATTTGATCACGGCAATTTCCTCAGCCAGTCCGCTGATGTGCAGGCTGTGACCACGCTTTATGGAATTTCAGATCTGCGTAACATAGGTGACGGCTTTCCTGAGCATCGTCAAAAGGTGCATCAGTCTCCTGCAGTAACAGAATCATTACTAGTTAATGGTGTGGCTTTCAGGGATTTTGAAGGTACTTCTATCAGCTCCACACGGCTTTGTTGAATAAATGGATTTTATGCTGTGGTACTATGAAAACGGTTGTTTCAGATAACATAAAATCAATGCGTTACATGCTTGCGTATGACGGTGTTCTGTCTGGCATCAGCGTTTTCTACCAA
>NZ_VZPF01000215.1 GCF_008801695.1 Pantoea stewartii subsp. stewartii | reverse complement strand
GTATTGGTGCTATGATCGACATTGCTCAGTCCGGCTGGTGATTTGGGATATTCAGCGATTGATCAGATCGCATAAACCGGACTGAGTTCCCTCTAAGTGATCTACTATTCCGAGCAGTTATTTAGCAGGAGGTATACGTTCGAATCGCAGTCGGAGTAATGCCCCGCCCAGGCAATCCCCGTTTCTCTGGACGGATAATAGTAAAAATGCTCGCCGAAACGCTGGTTGGCACAGGATAAAAACGCTTTTGTCGGCTGGTCATTATCCTTCATGCAGTTTTTTAAGACATCACTGAAATAGCCTGCGGTAATACTGAATGCCTGCCTGGCCTTTTCGTGTGAAATCAATCCATCCCGCTCATCGGAAAGGACCATTCGATGAGACATAAACTGCTGGTCAGGTTCTGTTGAACCTGAGCCTGAAGACAATGCTGTTTCGATATGCTGGTTGATACCGTCGTAATATTCACTCCGCGATAACACCAGTATGGAAACCACCACGCCGATATATATAACGAGCAGCTAAATAACTGCTCGGAATAGTAGATCACTTAGAGGGAACTCAGTCCGGTTTATGCGATCTGATCAATCGCTGAATATCCCAAATCACCAGCCGGACTGAGCAATGTCGATCATAGCACCAATA
>NZ_VZPF01000214.1 GCF_008801695.1 Pantoea stewartii subsp. stewartii | reverse complement strand
ATAACAGTTGCTTGTAAGCTGTAAGCTTTTGAGAGACCCGAACGCATCGTGCTGTGTTCCTTATTACGGAGGAACACGACGTGCGTCGTTTCAAATTTTCAGCTTGTTCCGGATTGTTAAAGAGCAATATCTTAAACACGACTCGCAAGTCGTCTTTAAGATATATCGGCAACACCTTTCACCTGTCACCAAGCAAGTGGCGTCCCCTAGGGGATTCGAACCCCTGTTACCGCCGTGAAAGGGCGATGTCCTGGGCCTCTAGACGAAGGGGACGTGAAATCTTTGTGCAACAGACACGGGTTATTTCACGTGAAGGTGAGATTAGATAATCAGGCGACAATAGTTATTGTTACCGCACCCCAACGCGTAGACGCTTTGCTCATTACTTTTCTATCAGACAATCTGTGTGAGCACTGCGCACGAAGGTATCTTCAGGTAAGGAGGTGATCCAACCGCAGGTTCCCCTACGGTTACCTTGTTACGACTTCACCCCAGTCATGAATCACAAAGTAGTAAGCGCCCTCCCGAGGGTTAAGCTACCTACTTCTTTTGCAACCCACTCCCATGGTGTGACGGGCGGTGTGTACAAGGCCCGGGAACGTATTCACCGTGGCATTCTGATCCACGATTACTAGCGATTCCGACTTCACGGAGT
>NZ_VZPF01000213.1 GCF_008801695.1 Pantoea stewartii subsp. stewartii | reverse complement strand
GAGGCGAAGCGCCTCAAGGAGCCATGTCCGGTGTTTCACGCGATAGTGTCCATTAAAAAATGATGGACACTATTTTCCCGGAACCGGAGCCCGCTGCACAGACGGTTTAAATGTGACGCTTACGGTTATGTTGCCGGTCACGTGCATTTCTGGCGTGGTCACATTCACGCCGCCCGGCGCAGTGATATTTGCTGTTGAGCATTTGATGTTCACAGGGTTTGGTGAGGTGATGTTGATTGCACCATCCGCGAACTCAATAAATTGGGTCGGCTCGCCATTGAGAAAACCCCCGAAATAAAGCGCATCTGATTTGCTGTGCATTCGGGGCGACCCGGGGGCTGACTGCTTAAGGTTGGCCCTCACAAGTGAGTTATCACGATCACAGATGGCAGCCATACCAATATCACCGACTACCGGATTCATTATTACGGCGCTACTACCACGCTGAAGCCGGAAAACAGGAACGTTATATACCGGCTTGTTCTCAATGATTGCGCCGCTCTGGTCCGTTCGGGAGATAAGAGGAAGCATGTCTACAACTAAATAACTGCTCGGAATAGTAGATCCCTTAGAGGGAACTCAGTCCGGTTTATGCGATCTGATCAATCGCTGAATATCCCAAATCACCAGCCGGACTGAGCAATGTCGATCATAGCACCAATA
>NZ_VZPF01000212.1 GCF_008801695.1 Pantoea stewartii subsp. stewartii | reverse complement strand
CATAACAGTTGCTTGTAAGCTGTAAGCTTTTGAGAGACCCGAACGCATCGTGCTGTGTTCCTTATTACGGAGGAACACGACGTGCGTCGTTTCAAATTTTCAGCTTGTTCCGGATTGTTAAAGAGCATAATACTTCGCAGCACACCGTCGCCGGTACGCTCTGAAGTATTGTCAGAAAAAACAGCAAGTATGGTGGAGCTAAGCGGGATCGAACCGCTGACCTCCTGCGTGCAAGGCAGGCGCTCTCCCAGCTGAGCTATAGCCCCATACAGTTACTGCAGAGACCACTACCACCACTCAACTGCGTGCATTTCATGAGAAATGCACTTCGTGCTCAGGCAAGGCGTGTGTCCGCGAAGCATAGTGAACTATGCGAGCCGGAGACATAACGCAGCATGAGTGCGAAGTTGGTAGGCCTGAGTGGACTTGAACCACCGACCTCACCCTTATCAGGGGTGCGCTCTAACCACCTGAGCTACAAGCCTGTAGAGGTTTTTTCTGCTCGTGACTTTCTATCAGACAATCTGTGTGAGCACTGCGCACGAAGGTATCTTCAGGTAAGGAGGTGATCCAACCGCAGGTTCCCCTACGGTTACCTTGTTACGACTTCACCCCAGTCATGAATCACAAAGTGGTAAGCGCCCTCCCGGGGGTTAAGCTACCTA
>NZ_VZPF01000211.1 GCF_008801695.1 Pantoea stewartii subsp. stewartii | reverse complement strand
CAGAAAGCGCATCCGCAGACCAAACTTCCCGCGAGCGTTCAAAATCGCACTGGTCGAGAAATCACTGCAGCCAGGCACTAATGTGGCCCAGCTTGCACGCGAAAACGGCATTAACGATAACCTGTTGTTCAACTGGCGCAGCCTTTACAGGAAGGGCCTGTTGCTTCCACACAACAGTGAGCCGGCACTGCTTCCTGTCATGCTGTCCGCCGAACCGGGCAGAACCGTCACCGTTCCGTCCTCCGGGCCGGAAAATACGTCCGGTGAAACACTGTGCTGCGAACTGGTTCTTCCTTCCGGTACCGTGAGACTAAAAGGCACACTGACGGCGGAAATGCTGCAGGTGCTCATCCGCGAAATGAAACGAGGGAGCCGATGCTCCCCCTCCCCACAGGCTCACGCATCTGGCTGGTTGCCGGCATCACTGATATGAGAAACGGCTTCAACGGTCTGGCATCAAAGGTACAGAATACGCTTCGTGCTGACCCGTTCGGCGGTCACCTGTTTATCTTCCGGGGCCGCCGCGGCGACATGATAAAGATGCTGTGGGCTGACCGCGACGGCCTGTGCCTGTTCACCAAACGCCTGGAGCGCGGGCGCTTCGTGTGGCCGCTGACCCGCGACGGAAAAGTCCACCTGACGCCGGCGCAGCTGTCCATGCTGCTGGAAGGAATTAACTGGAAGCACCCGCAGCGGACGGAACGTCCTGGCCTGCGGATATAACCTGCTGTAAAGTGGGGT
>NZ_VZPF01000210.1 GCF_008801695.1 Pantoea stewartii subsp. stewartii | reverse complement strand
GGTGCGATGACCAACCACTGGGTGGATATTAAAAACGCCAACGTCGTGATGGTGATGGGCGGCAATGCCGCAGAAGCGCATCCGGTGGGATTTCGCTGGGCGATGGAAGCGAAAAATAATAACGATGCGACGCTGATTGTCGTTGACCCACGCTTTACGCGTACAGCGTCGGTGGCGGATATTTATGCGCCAATACGTTCTGGTACGGACATAACCTTCATGTCCGGCGTGTTGCTGTACCTGATTGAAAATAACAAAATCAACGCTGAATACGTTAAGCATTACACCAACGCCAGCCTGCTGGTGCGGGATGATTATGCCTTTGAAGACGGTCTTTTCAGCGGCTACGATGCGGAAAAACGCCAGTACGATAAAACGAGCTGGAACTATCAGTTTGCTGAAAACGGCTATGCCAGACGCGATGAAACGCTGACGCATCCGCGGTGTGTGTGGAATCTGCTGAAACAGCACGTTTCCCGCTATACGCCAGAGGTTGTGGAAAACATCTGCGGTACGCCAAAAGCGGACTTCCTGAAGGTCTGTGAGGTGCTGGCCTCTACCAGCGCCCCGGATCGCACGACCACCTTCCTGTATGCGCTGGGCTGGACGCAGCATACCGTCGGGGCGCAAAACATCCGCACCATGGCGATGATCCAGTTGCTGCTAGGCAATATGGGGATGGCTGGCGGCGGTGTGAACGCCTTGCGCGGCCACTCTAACATCCAGGGCTTAACGGATTTAGGGCTGCTCTCCACCAGCCTGCCCGGTTATCTGACGTTGCCGTCGGAAA
>NZ_VZPF01000209.1 GCF_008801695.1 Pantoea stewartii subsp. stewartii | reverse complement strand
AGTGTACGTTAGCAATAGCCATAAAAACAATAAATAACGTGTCGGGATATTGATTAATGATTTGCTTTATTTGTTGACTGTCTGAAGGTGTATGAATAAAACAGTCCTCATTAATAAACACCACCGAAGGTTGATGTGCGCTACAAGCGACAGCGAGTTCGTCAACGGTTTCGATGTCGTTGATTTCCCTTTTTTTCACCCCTCTGCTGACCAAATACCCGCTCAACCCTAGCCGGGTGTAACTGCATAAATCCATAATAATCGTTGACATGGCATACCCTCACTCAATGCGTAACGATAATTCCCCTTACCTGAATAACTCACCATAATCAGACGGAAACACAAATAGTCACCTTAGACACGCTTACGCCGTTTTTCAGGCGAACTTACTATCCCGTAAAGTTGCATATAATTTGCCAGGAATCATCTTAAAGTAATGTGAATGTTGCGTTATGTGAGTAAAGTAAAAACAAATAAGGGGCAGCGGATATATCCTGGTGGATGTTTTCTTTAAATTTACTTTCGGATAAACCTTAGTAAAACAGGATAAAGACTATGGGTTATTATTTACGGGCATCTCGCTAACAATATCAGCAAGTAAATTGAAAATTTCGCTAAATAAATGTTCGCAAAACGGTGCAATTAATGGCATTAGCGCGGCCATCAACATAATGCCGACAGTGAGCGTAAGCGGGAAACCGATAACAAATATTGAAAGCTGCGGCGCCATGCGGTTTAGTAGCCCAAGCGCCAGATTGAGCGTAAGCAGGAGGGTTATGATCGGCAATGCCAGCATCAGTCCGTTTAAGAAAATAAGCCCTCCGGCCCTGGCAAGCGCCATAAATG
>NZ_VZPF01000208.1 GCF_008801695.1 Pantoea stewartii subsp. stewartii | reverse complement strand
TTTCAGATAACATAAAATCAATGCG
The DNA here is from genome assembly GCF_008801695.1 of Pantoea stewartii subsp. stewartii. Classification (GTDB taxonomy): domain Bacteria; phylum Pseudomonadota; class Gammaproteobacteria; order Enterobacterales; family Enterobacteriaceae; genus Pantoea; species Pantoea stewartii. The sequence continues at coordinate 895 of NZ_VZPF01000208.1, read as the reverse complement.
TTACATGCTTGCGTATGACGGTGTTCTGTCTGGCATCAGCGTTTTCTACCAAAACAGTGCAGACAAAACAGAATGATTACCTATTATTCAACAAAGCCACTGGGTTGCTAAAGGCACCGTGGTCATTTCAGGATCCAAAATTGATGTCTCAGCGACAGAGAGGCAGCAACCGCCCCCAATAGCCTACGAAACAAAAAACGCTTTGTGGCCTCATCGTACGCTCGAAATGACGTGGGCTGAATTCTGGGGCACTATCAAAGAGAATGACGGCAAGCGGCCGGCACCTGTACATGAAGATGAAATTAAAAAGCGTGTTACTGATGCGGCCGCCGAACTTAACTGGGGTTTGGAATTCATCGAGAATGAAGGAATCTGGCTGGATGACGGAGACACGGAGTATTTTTTTCAGAAATACGATTTAAGACAAAATGCTGAACGGGCTATTGCACTTATTCGCCGCGAGGTTTGTTACGTTGCGGATCAATGCCCGGATGACCCTGATTGCTTTAGCTATACAGGAATGCTCGCCCTTACGGATTGGCCTAAACCCCAACAGTAGCCGCTGAAAAGTGTCAATGCTGCTTGTGTCTGGGCTGACAGGTTGACACTTTCCCCACTGAATTCCAAAAAAACGAAACGGATTGCTTTACAGATTTGACACCTCAACACAAGAAAGCGTCAATTTCTCGGGTTCTGCCAGTTTACACATTCCTGCAATGCAAAGTTTTGCTGAGGTCATGGCCGCTACCTTCCCGCTATGTCCTGAACAAACCGGCTTTGTTGAATAAATGGATTTTATGCTGTGGTACTATGAAAACGGTTGTTTCAGATAACATAAAATCAATGCATTACATGCTTGCGTATGACGGTGTTCTGTCTGGCATCAGCGTTTTCT
>NZ_VZPF01000207.1 GCF_008801695.1 Pantoea stewartii subsp. stewartii | reverse complement strand
TGGGCTAAGGCCATGTCGATAAACATCATCGGAATCACAACGAGGGCAATGAACAGTAACTGTAGCCAGGAGGACACCTCAAATAACTGTAGGATATCACATAATCCAACTATTTAGAGGCATTACCCAAAAAAGATATATTTTTCCCCCACTGAATAAATCCGTAAATCCTAATCCTGTCTTTAAGAATACTGCGCGTCAGTGATGACTGAAGTCACCCTGCCGTACCGGATTTTTCCCTTAATTCCTTTAGCATAAATAAGCATCCTGCCGCCCTTATCAGATGGATAAATATTTTTTAACAGATACAGCAATACCCCGCGGGTGTAAGAACTTTCCGTAAAAATAAAATCAAGCGCATTATGCACAACGACACACCGACGTCAAACCCGATCATAAAAAGGCATCTGATAGTTATCAACTCTCAAAAAAACAAGTATCGATCGTTTTCCACAGCTAGTGGATTATGCAAATAAACACATATCATATTGAAAATAAAGATGATATTTAGCACGCACCTGCTGCATTTATGGGCATAGCGTTTGAATGTATGTGAAATTCTCAGGGAAAAATGGTTCCGCAAAAAAAACTTTTATTTGATATATGACAATATTTACGTTGCGGCACCAATTTAATCCTTTTCATTTTGATAATGGAAAATACACACTCCTTCCAGGAAGACAGCAATTGGAGCCACATTATTTTCATTTGAAAGATAAACTGAGTTTACATTCCAATAAATTTCCATTTAAAACTTAAAACCCTGAGATTATTAGCGCCGTATTAGTTACTCCAGTCGCAATTAATAAGTATGTAACTGGAAAATATGAAATAAGCCCCCAAAGCCCTGACGAATCCCCACAAAAATGAGACAGACATAGCAAGATGTGATCTACTGATTCTTCCACAAATTCAATGGGATCACCGCTATGCCTGCCCGTAAAGTATGTCAGAATTTTTTTCAGGATGCTCT
>NZ_VZPF01000206.1 GCF_008801695.1 Pantoea stewartii subsp. stewartii | reverse complement strand
CCATCCCTTCACCCTTGTATGTAATAGAGATGTGGTGGTTAGCTACCATCACATGAAGCGGGGAGAGCCTGACCTTCGCCCTAAGGCAGTGACCTTCGTTTGGCAGCATAGGCCCTCCGCTTCACCTTTCACGCCAGCATTAACATTGAACGGTTGCCAAGAGCAATGACTCTGCATGTACAAGGGTAATAGGCGTGATGGTTCAGTGAAAGGAGAAAACGTCTATGTTTCAGTTAGGTATCGATGTCAGCAAGAACACCCTGGATTTATGCCTGCTGCGGGAAGGTGTAAAAGGCAGAGTCAAAACCCGCAGAATTAAAAACGATGTCAATGCAGCCAGTACAGTAATCACCTGGCTCGGTAAACAACAATGTGCTCCTGCCGATGTCCATATCATCATGGAAGCCACGGGGATTTATCATGAATCGCTGGCATATGGCCTTTACAGGGCCGGAGCTAAAGTTTCGCTCGCCAATCCACACCGCAGCAGAGAGTTTGCGCGTGGCATGGATATTCTGACGAAAAATGACCAGGTTGATGCTTATATGCTCGCCTGCTACGGTGCACTTAAGGTGCCGGAACCGTGGGTTCCTCCGCCAGAGAGTGTTCGTTATCTCTGCGCCCTCCTGCGTCGACGGGATGCGCTTGTCACTGACCGCAGCCGCGAAAAAAACAGACTGGAAAAATGCCGGGCAACAGACATTCCGCCTGCGATAGATGAATCTATCGAAAATGTGCTTCGTAACCTGAGTGCAGAGATAGAACATCTTGACGAATTGATCCTGACTCACCTTGATCAGCATCCTGAGTTAAAGACGGATTTTGACCTGCTGACATCAATAAAATCCGTGGGTTTTCAGTTAGGTCTGAACATGCTGGTTATCCTGCGGAGTCATCATTTCGATACAGCAGAACAGGTTGCGGCGTTTCTGGGCGTGGTACCCGTTGAAAGATCCTCCGGCACCTCGGTCAGAAAT
>NZ_VZPF01000205.1 GCF_008801695.1 Pantoea stewartii subsp. stewartii | reverse complement strand
GCGGTATGGGTCTGCTGGCTGACGCGACGGGGATAGCCAGCGGGGCAACCGAGGACAGCAATCCACAGGCGTCGTCGGTGCTGGGCTGGGTGTCCATGGCCACCGGAATCGCGGGCATGGCGGCCGGGCTGCCAATTGCATCTAAAGGAGCCAAGACAATCATGCAGGTAACGGAAGGAACCAGACAGAGACTGGGGAATATACTAGAAACGGGGCTGTCAGGGCGCGGAGCTCCCGTGGCGGCAAAGCTATGGGCTACAGCGAATATGGATGAGTTATCGGCAATAGCATTCCAAGGCCATATATCAGAAAATAAAATATTTTTCCTTCACAAGTCACCTGGCCAAAATAACAAATATGTTTTAATAAACAGTGTCAATAACAATGAAAAATTAGTCCCGGATGGTAAATACCTCTTTGTTAACAGAACAGATGAACCAGAGAGAATAAGGATTGCCTTGGATTCTGAGGTTAAAGGGCATACCTCCATTGCGCAATATCTAAATTCCTCGGGGAAATATGTGCCGCACAATGTATACATTGCTGGCGAACTACATTTTCATAAAGGCGTCATGTCAAAATGGAATGTCCGTAGTGGGCATTACCTCCCGGATGAAGAGTTTTTTAGCAGAGGCCCTGTAAACTGGTTAAATAATATAATGCCGCCCCATCTTTTTGATTATTAGATGTAGTGAAACGAAATTAGCGCAGATTTCGGCTCACAAAAAATGCAAATTGGCTCGCATTTGTAGCCATTGTATATGGCCGTGAAGGAGAACGGTGAGTAACGGCGTACTTCAAGGTAGCTGTAAAACTTACTTACGCTGCTTGTTTCTCATTCCGACAGTGTTGGTCACGTAAAAATAGGGGCAGTGACCGGGTAGCTGCGATAACTGCCAACTTTCAGGCAACTACCTCGATCGGCAACCTTGTTTCCATATCAAGTTCAAATATCCCGTAAGGGTTTACATGGGCGTAAATCAGCGGTG
>NZ_VZPF01000204.1 GCF_008801695.1 Pantoea stewartii subsp. stewartii | reverse complement strand
AAAGCAATTAAGGTAGTTGCAGGCACCGCACTGGTTTGTCGCATTTTGTAGCTTCGCTCCCACCAGGCCATACTGTCTGTTTCCCAAACCGCAAATATTTCGGTCATAGCAGGGGGATCACCTGGTACAACTTTATGTCCGATCAGTATTCCGGTTTTCATGGCATCGTTATACCGGGGACACTGAGGGACTCTATCTTTGTGCTGGAAGGCCTTCTGGAACAGGAGACCGGGCTGAATCCCACCGAAATTATGACCGATACCGCAGGGGCCAGCGATCTTGTCTTTGGCCTTTTCTGGCTGCTGGGATACCAGTTTTCCCCGCGCCTGGCTGATGCTGATGCTGGTGCTTCGGTTTTCTGGCGCATGGACAATGACGCCGATTATGGAGTGCTGAATGATATTGCCAGAGGGCAGTCAGATCCCCGAAAAATAGTCCTTCAGTGGGACGAAATGATCCGTGCAGCGGGTTCCCTCAAGCTGGGAAAAGTTCAGGCCTCGGTGCTGGTACGTTCATTACTGAAAAGTGAGCGCCCTTCCGGACTGACTCAGGCAATCATTGAAGTGGGACGCATTAACAAAACGCTGTATCTGCTTAATTACATTGATGATGAAGATTACCACAGACGCATTCTGACTCAACTTAACCGGGGAGAAAGCCGCCATGCAGTTGCCAGAGCGATCTGCCACGGACAGAAAGGTGAGATAAGAAAGCGATATACTGACGGTCAGGAAGATCAACTGGGAGCACTGGGGCTGGTAACTAATGCCATCGTACTATGGAACACTATTTATATGCAGGCTGCCCTGGATCATCTCCGGGAACAGGGTGAATCCGTGAATGATGAAGATATCGCACGTCTCTCACCGCTTTGCCACGGACATATCAATATGCTCGGCCATTATTCCTTTACGCTGGCAGAACTGGTGACGAAAGGGCATCTGCGGCCATTAAAAGAGGCGTCGGAGGAAGAAAACATTGCTTAGCGTGAGTTTTCGTTCCACTGAGCGTCAGA
>NZ_VZPF01000203.1 GCF_008801695.1 Pantoea stewartii subsp. stewartii | reverse complement strand
GCGGTATGGGTCTGCTGGCTGACGCGACGGGGATAGCCAGCGGGGCAACCGAGGACAGCAATCCACAGGCGTCGTCGGTGCTGGGCTGGGTGTCCATGGCCACCGGAATCGCGGGCATGGCGGCCGGCTTTAGGCAAATGTCCAAGAAGATGGGGGAAGAAGTGCCAAGGTCCGCTCTCGCAGATAACGAAATAATGGCGTCTACAAGTAAAATAGGAAATGATATTAAGATCTCTAAAAAACCACTGCGGGACCTAACTTTATTGGGTAGTGACTCATATATTTTTACAGACTTATATAAAGGACAGAGTAGACTTAACATTGTTGCACATGGCAATATTATAGGAGAAAAAAGCTATTTAAAAATAAACGGGAGATTAAGCAGCCCAAAAGAAACCTACAACTTATTGAGTGCGAAAGTAAATATTGATAATTACTCTACCCTGAGAATAATTTCTTGCTATTCTGCCGACGGCCCGGATTCTTTTTCATCTCAAATGAGAGCGCTTACGGGAAAGACCGTTAAGGGATTTTTTGGGAAAATAACTGTACTGGACGCTTCACAGCATGTCGATTCCCTCCCAAGTTACATATCCGTATTTAATAAACATGGTATTAATGGAAATGTTGAATTAACAAAGTGGCTAATGAAAAATGTTTTTAGTAATGGGGTTAAAATCTATAAAGATGAATCTTATTTACCTGCTATTTTTAATTGACATTGGGTTTCTCAAGCTTTAACAAAGTACCGGTGAGGCAATAATACAAAGAGATTAAATTCCAATGATAGGGGGGCGTGGTCATTTCTGCAATAACACAGGCTAAGCGATTTGCCCTCTGACGGAAATAACTTATTTTCCGTCAGAACCTGTCGCTGGAGAAAACTGATGGCATATACATGTTATTTGGGGCAGTGACCGGGTAGCTGCGATAACTGCCAACTTTTCTTCCCTCCACCTTCACGCATAAACGAACGTTTGTGCAACCATCTCTGTCCCAACGTAACGATGCGGCCTTGTGCATTGCAAAAATGT
>NZ_VZPF01000202.1 GCF_008801695.1 Pantoea stewartii subsp. stewartii | reverse complement strand
CTTTATTCTTTATGAAGGAACAGTCAAAAGCGGAAGTACTGAACGATATTAACGGCGACATCGTTAATCTTTATCGCGTCATCCAGAACCACCTGGAAGAATTTATAAAGCAGTTCAAATGGGCTTTAACGAGTCGTGAGATGTTTAAATGGTTGAAGGACACTCCGCCTGAAACATTAACCGATATCCAGCGCGCTGCACGTTTCTACTATCTCCAGAAACTCTCGTTCGGCTCAAAGGTCGAGGGCCGCACATTTGGGACAAGCGCAACCAGTCCATCACGGCTGAATATCCTGCGTATGGAAGAAACCCTGTCTGAAGCATGGATGCGGCTGCACCGGGTAGCCATAGAGCACCTGGACTGGCAGGAATGCATGCGGCGGTATGATCGCACTGGCACGCTCTTTTATCTTGATCCGCCATACTGGAAAACACAAGGCTATGGCGTACCGTTCGGCATGGAACAATACGAGCAGATGGCTGCACTGGCCAGAACGGCTAAAGGTTACGTGATGATATCGGTCAATGACCACCCGGACATGCGCCGGGTGTTTAGCGGGCTGGAAATGATGAGTGTTGAAACGACTTACTCAGTTGGCAGTAACAATGGCCATAAAGCCGCTGAGCTTATTATCACCAATTTTAAACCGTTACCTGATAAGATGATGCCTTAAATGTCTCTGTAAGCCGCCACAAGTCGTTACTCTCGGTGGCCACACCTAATGCCGCCATCTGCTCAAGCATAAAGCGGGTGGCGTGCTCACCGCCTTTGGTAATAAAGAGGATGGCCCGAACCGTCAGCGCCGGTGCCTGGCTTAATGCTGAGATAATGTCGCAAGCGTCGTCCGTCATGGTCTGCCGGATAAGTGAAAAGTTCACAATAAATTCCTTCTGCATGGTGAAAAATCACACAATCATGTGCTGCGGCGCACACTAACTCGACATGAAAGGCGAGTCCACTGGACTTTGCAGAGTGGAACGAGAGGTTGAGATTTAGAACGTTTTTTATGCGATTTGGAAACTATTTTGCACTCTCAAACTCCGTCCAAGTTGTGCAAAATAGTTTCCAAAACAGTGCAAAATATTTTGCCGCGCTACA
>NZ_VZPF01000201.1 GCF_008801695.1 Pantoea stewartii subsp. stewartii | reverse complement strand
AAAGAGCAATTTCAACGTAACAAACTGCACGTAAACGTGGGCACCATCGGTCACGTTGACCACGGTAAAACCACCCTGACTGCAGCAATCACCACCGTTCTGGCTAAAACCAACGGCGGCCAGGCGCGTGCGTTCGACCAGATCGACAGCACCCCTGAAGAAAAAGCACGTGGTATCACCATCAACACTGCACACGTTGAGTATGAAACCCCGTCTCGCCACTATGCACACGTTGACTGCCCGGGCCACGCCGACTATGTGAAAAACATGATCACCGGTGCTGCGCAGATGGACGGCGCGATCCTGGTTGTTGCTGCGACTGACGGCCCAATGCCGCAGACCCGTGAGCACATCCTGCTGGGTCGTCAGGTAGGCGTTCCTTACATCATCGTGTTCCTGAACAAGTGTGACATGGTTGATGACGAAGAGCTGCTGGAACTGGTTGAGATGGAAGTCCGTGACCTGCTGTCACAGTACGACTTCCCGGGCGACGACACTCCAATCGTTCGCGGTTCAGCACTGAAAGCGCTGGAAGGCAACCCAGAGTGGGAAGAGAAGATCGTTGAGCTGGCTAACCACCTTGACAACTACATCCCGGATCCGGTTCGTGCTATCGACATGCCGTTCCTGCTGCCAATCGAAGACGTATTCTCAATCTCTGGCCGTGGTACTGTAGTAACCGGTCGTGTTGAGCGCGGTGTTGTTAAAGTCGGCGACGAAGTTGAAATCGTGGGTATCAAAGATACGGCGAAATCAACCTGTACCGGTGTTGAAATGTTCCGCAAACTGCTGGACCAGGGTCAGGCAGGCGAAAACTGTGGTGTTCTGCTGCGCGGTATCAAGCGTGAAGACATCCAGCGTGGTCAGGTTCTGGCGAAGCCAGGCACCATCAAGCCACACACCAAGTTCGAGTCAGAAGTTTACGTTCTGTCTAAAGACGAAGGTGGCCGCCATACTCCGTTCTTCAAGGGCTACCGTCCACAGTTCTACTTCCGTACCACTGACGTGACCGGTTCAGTAGAGCTGCCAGAAGGCGTTGAAATGGTTATGCCAGGCGACAACATCAAAATGGTTGTTACCCTGATCCACCCAATCGCAATGGACGAAGGTCTGCGCTTCGCAATCCGCGAAGGTGGCCGTACCGTTGG
>NZ_VZPF01000200.1 GCF_008801695.1 Pantoea stewartii subsp. stewartii | reverse complement strand
TACCAGGTGATCCCCCTGCTATGACCGAAATATTTGCGGTTTGGGAAACAGACAGTATGGCCTGGTGGGAGCGAAGCTACAAAATGCGACAAACCAGTGCGGTGCCTGCAACTACCTTAATTGCTTTCCGTACATCCCTTACGGTCAGGGGGTCAGCTCAATGGAACGAAATCACGTTAAGCCTGGAAAGCTTAGTGTAGGATCATTTGTGCACCGTGCAAAGGCACGGTCTTTCAGCGGGTGCGAACCCCGCCCGGCAACTTTCGTTCCAGCCGGTAGTAATCAGAGCAGTCGTGGCGGTAACAAAGCGGCTGAAGCCTCTGATGTATAGGATCAGTTTAGTGATTCAGCGAGTATGCAGGCCGTAACGTGAGTGAACGCTGAGCAGACCTCGAAAAACGCGATGTGGAGGCCGACCCACCAAATTATTGGGGTACAGGGGAAGACGGGTAATTCCGGTGGAGGAAAGGAGCCTTAGTTCAGAAACAATGCCGAAAGTGATAAGGAACTGGAGATTAGGCAACCTAAGAACTCCGAAATACGTTCAGGAATTGCAGACGACGTTACATGTGAAAGCGAAGGAAAGATCTGAGCTTAGATTCCACGATTTGTACGACAAAATATACCATCGCAGTGTGCTGATTTATGCGTACCAATGTTGTCGCCGAAATAAAGGCGCAGCGGGTACGGATGGGCAGACCTTCGACGATATTGAGTTATACGGTGTGGAACGATGGCTCGGAGAACTGGCGCAACAACTTCGGGAAGGTACATACGTCCCGAAACCGGTCAGACGCATCCATACACCCAAGCCAAACGGGAAAACCCGACCACTGGGGATCGCTTGCCTGAAAGACAGAGTTTGCCAGATGGCGGCAATGTTGGTGCTCGAACCTATATTCGAAGCCGACCTGCCACCGGAACAGAATGCCTACAGGCGAAACCGGAATGCACAAAGCGCGGTGAAGGAAGTTCATAGCCTAGTGATCAGCGGATACAGCGATACCCGGTCACTGGCCCAACTCGCAATTCGCGTAAATTTAGGTACTCCCTGACAGGGAATTACTGCCGCTTTTTTGCCATAATTTTCGTAACTGAGACAATATAAGGAAGTAATATCATGACATTTATGACATCTCCCGAAGCCACTCGGCTCATCCGCCATGGCCACTCCTG
>NZ_VZPF01000199.1 GCF_008801695.1 Pantoea stewartii subsp. stewartii | reverse complement strand
TAACAGAAGTCATCTTCAAGCAAAGGATATACACCGATGGTGTGTTCGCCTGCCAGATGCCGGTAGATAACAGGATCCGATACGGGAATAAGCTGGCGGTGAGAGCAGTCGCTACATTTTATCCGGGGCTTACCGCATATACCTGGCTGCCATTCGTTGGCACAGGCGGGAGAATAGCCCGATTTTCCGCTGTTTTTACTTTCCCAACGCAGAGCCCATACATCGTCCCGCCCCCGGAACAGTCGGCGAAACAGCGCAACCTTGTCGTCAGTTGATAAGGTTGATAATTTTTGCACCGGGATCTGCCGCTTAAGTCGCCACTCAATCCCATGGGCATCAAGTAGCGAAGTCAATCGGGCATTTTCTGCCCGCAGTGCCGATAATTCATCGCTGTCAGATTGGTGAACCATACCCTGCAGTAAATCCCCCCGCGTCGATTTATGTCTGTCCGATCTCAGTCATCCGGTGTCTGGCAAGAAGCCGCACCACGGTGGAAGGGTGAACACGGAACAGACGTGCAGCATCAGCGCCCGTTTTTTGCCCCGATGTGACGAGCGAGACAATCTCTTTTTGCTGTTGGGGTGTTAACTTAGGGCGTCGTCCACCAACCCGGCCATCCTGGCGTGCCGCCGCAAGCCCGTTCTTTGTCCGTTCACGAAGCATGGCGCGTTCAAATTCAGCAAAGGAGCCAACGATCTGCATCATCATCCTGCCCGCTGGAGTGGATGTGTCAATATTTTCGGTAATGCTGCGAAAATCAGCTCCCGTGTTTTCAATCTTCTCCAGCGTCAGCAATAAATCCTTCAGCGAACGGGAAAGGCGATCCAGTTTCCATACAATAACCTGATCATCTTTGCGTATTTGCTGTAAAAGGCGTTGTAGCTCGGGTCGATCCCATCGCCCTCCCGACGCTTTTTCCTGGAATATCAGTTCACACCCGGCTGACTTTAGTGCTGATATCTGAGCCTGAGTATCCTGTTCCTGTGTCGAAACCCGGGCATAACCGATGAGCATGATTGCGATTTCCTGTTGCCATTTGTTTTTATATTGCAATACATTTTTGCAATGCACAAGGCCGCATCGTTACGTTGGGACAGAGATGGTTGCACAAACGTTCGTTTATGCGTGAAGGTGGAGGGAAGAAAAGTTGGCAGTTATCGCAGCTACCCGGTCACTGCCCC
>NZ_VZPF01000198.1 GCF_008801695.1 Pantoea stewartii subsp. stewartii | reverse complement strand
ATGTCGAACGGTTGTGGCAGGCGCTTCATGAGACAATAACCCGAAATCACCAGTGCAGTTCAATGTGGCAACTGTTGAAAAAGGTCCATCACTTTATGAATACCGTCAGCCCATTCCCCGGGGGAAAACATGGGCTGGCTAAAGTGTAGCGGTATTAGGATCAGTTATTTAGTCTGGTCTCGCGAGACTGACTGAACCCTGGTCGGCTCACAGTGCATACCTGTGGGTTGATGACCAGTCCGGTGTTCGAGCACCGGGCTGGTCGTTCTTTCACTGCCAGGATGCGGTTTTGGGATGTTCGGCGGCTATTAATGCGGTTTACTGGATGGTGGCATAAGAGCACGTTATTTAGCTGATTTGAAAAGGATGTACCTTCCGTTGGAAAAATATTACACGCTCGATTCCGCAAATAGTCTGTTTCCATTTCATGAGATAACGCTGCGTCACCACACCCCCAAACAGCCAGAGTTGGCTGAATTTCTTAATCAAATACATCCCGATGGGTTGTCGAAGCACGGCCATAACTATCTCTATAATCCTGCGCTTTTCGATGAAGACCATCAAAGGGACAACGCCTTACTGATTGGTCTCATCCTTGAACTTGTACGGCGTAGCGACTTTCCTGATAAACCGTCCCGATATCAGTCGCTGTTTGCCTGTCAGGAAATCAGTGAGGTTAAACAATTCAGAGAATTGCTGGCCAACGAGCGTGGTGATGATGGAATACGGACAGCACCGATATATGAAGTAAGGAACCAGAACCCTGTTCACCGTGGTGATATGAGACTGCTTAACAGTGATGGTCCGCTTCTGGATATATATCGTCGGGCGCATCTGTACTGGTCAGGTGAAAGTCTTACACATGCAAATGGTGAAGATCCATTCTGGGAGATACTGATCCCACTTCCGGCATCAACAGGCGGGCGGGTAACGGAATGAGCAATATGACGGCCAGATAGTTAGCAAGCCGATCTGCTTTTTGGATTGGCGCTGATGGTCAGTCTTATCTGTCCAATGAGTACTCCTTTCAACTTATTTTCAGGGAGCATTCGTGGGTAAGCGTCACATTTAAACCGTCTGTGCAGCGGGCTCCGGTTCCGGGAAAATAGTGTCCATCATTTTTTAATGGACACTATCGCGTGAAACACCGGACATGGCTCCTTGAGGCGCTTCGCCTCCATT
>NZ_VZPF01000197.1 GCF_008801695.1 Pantoea stewartii subsp. stewartii | reverse complement strand
CTCTGGCCATGGTTCGAGCGCTGAACAGAATGACAAAGGCAGGAATGCCAGAAAGTGTCCGTATTGCCTGAAACTCTGCCCTGCTACAGGGACACTCGCCCCGAATCTGATTTATTCAACAAAGCCACTTTGTCAGCTCGGCATTAATTTTCATTTCAGTAAGTAACTTATGGGCATTACTGCACATCACCTGAGGATCCGGGTCGTGGATTTTATCACTGAGCTCCAGCAGAGCCGGGTAAAGTACCAGGTCCCGGTTAGTGCTGCCACGACGTATCAGTCGCAAGGACACCTTTTTGTTCTGCTCTTTTTTGGCGTACCGAACGTAACGCACAAATTTCAGCAAGCGGCTGATGTATTTATCCTGAAGATTATTCTGGATTTGCGACTGCCAGTCGAAACCACTGGGACGATCCACAGCGTGGATAGCTGCAAAAGTTACAGCAATTCGTAAATCGGCCTCATCCTCTACTGGCACTGCGGACAGGTCTTCCGCTTCAGTCCATTGATTGAAAGCATGGATGACGTCGGTAAGTTGCTTGCTTTCCCATTGGTGATAATGGCCACTATTAATGAAATCATTTAACACCATGTTTTTGCTGATGTGCTTGTGAAACGCGAGCGTTAAACTTTCATTCTGCATATCGTGCTGGGTTTCTGGATAACGCAGGAGCAGAGGGTCAATGATACTGTCCAGCCACTGACGGACTTCTGCTGTTCCGGTGATGTAATCAAAATCCTTGCTAAAAAGGTCTCCGGTTACACGAGGTTCCATGCGCATGATTTCAATGATGTGATTTTCAGTTGCGCTAAGACGATCAGCGGCCGATGCGTTAAATCGGCCAAGGCAGTAAAAATAGCCTTTTAAAGCCTCGCCAGCGATCCGACTGGGGTGATCTTTGTCATCTAAATAACTGCTCGGAATAGTAGATCACTTAGAGGGAACTCAGTCCGGTTTATGCGATCTGATCAATCGCTGAATATCCCAAATCACCAGCCGGACTGAGCAATGTCGATCATAGCACCAATACCCAGAACCGAACGACGCCTGATGCAGAAAACTATCCATAAAACAAAGGACAAAAACCACGCCCGGCGGCTCACCGCCATGCTGATACTGCATCGTGGTGACACCGTCAGTCATGTTGCCAGAACACTCTGCTGTGCCCGCTCATCGATTGGT
>NZ_VZPF01000196.1 GCF_008801695.1 Pantoea stewartii subsp. stewartii | reverse complement strand
CATGGCTGAGGACAGCTTCCGGTCGTGGTCGAGGATGGCGGCGCTGATTCTCTTCTCGCTTTCGCTCAGTTCCGCTCTGACAGACTTCTCGTGCTCGCTGAATGCGGCTTTCAGCATCTCGCCGGTACTCTGCTGCTGCACTTTCGATTTCTGCTCTAAGTCCTTCGCCAGCGTTAAAAGACTGTTCATAGATGGCTCCCTTGAGTCGGATGTTTCGCCCCCCGTCCGGGCCGGCAATGCTGATGCTGCTTTTTGTGGTGCGCACCACCTCAAAACCTGCGCTTTCCAGCGCCTCAGTGACGTCCTGCCGGGTTTTCAGCTCCCCGGACGAGCTAAGGCCAGTAAACCCCGCGTAATCGCTTGGGCTGCTTCCTGCTTCGTTTCCGGCAGCGCGGACGGCGTGACCAGCGCCCGCCGGTTTTCCGGCGCGTTCGGATCGTGCAGCCCCAGCCTGCCGTTCACAATGGTCTGCCAGGCATCGATGCGCGGTCGGTCGGCGCGGTCGTAATACGGCTGGAGACGCCTGCCGGTCAGCAGCTCCGTGTTCGGGATCAGGAAGTTCAGCTCCAGCCGCCCTTTATCCCGGTGCTCAACCCACAGCACGCTGTACTGGTCTTTATCGAGTCCGGGCATCAGAACCCGCTCGAAGCTCGCCATCAGCTTTTCACGCTGGCCGGGCGGTAAGTCCTGTTCGGCAAAGGACAGGACGCCGGATGTGTATTTTTTGGCGTAGGGCGAGGCGTCGATAAGCTCCCGGACTTCCTCCGGCTTCCCCTGCAGAACGCTGGCACCTTCGCGCTGGAGGTCTTTGCCCAGCAGGTAGTCCACAGGCCCGGCGCCACCGCCGCGCCCCCGGGGGTGAAACTTAACGATCATCGTCTGCCCCCTTTTCCAGCACGGCGTGCCGCAGCCGCTCGAGCCCGGCATCGATGGCCATCAGCGCGGCGACAACCTGCACGCGGTCGTGCCCGCTGCCGCCACCGCTGTTAACCTGCCGGGCAATCTGGTTAAGGTTGTTCCCCATGCCGGCAAGCTGACGAAGCAGCGCCGGCGAGAGCGAGGGAAGTTTGCCGGCTCGGGCGGGCTTCTCGTCCAGGCACGTCTGCCGCATCCAGGCCGCGAGCTGTTTACCATCGCAGCGTTCCAGCAGACGCCGGTGCTCATCTTCGGTCACCCACATGGTGAGCATTTTGCTGCGTTTGT
>NZ_VZPF01000195.1 GCF_008801695.1 Pantoea stewartii subsp. stewartii | reverse complement strand
CAGAATCTGCCTGGCGGCTGTAGCGCGGTGGTCCCACCTGACCCCATGCCGAACTCAGAAGTGAAACGCCGTAGCGCCGATGGTAGTGTGGGGTCTCCCCATGCGAGAGTAGGGAACTGCCAGGCATCAATCAGGTGAAGAAGCCCCGTACGGAAGTACGGGGCTTTTTTACGTCCGTCGTCCGGGGAGGGCGGGGGCTGCCGGGCCTCTGCGGGCTTCACAGATCTCTGTTGCTGCCTGACCGGGCGCGCGAAACCATCATGCCGGAACCCTCCGTCGACTGTCAGCCCATTCTCATTCCGTTTATAGCAACGCGATGAGACGATGGCTTATGACGTATTTCCGCCTCCTTTCCTGAATATAAATAATGTCGTGAAACAGGGTAAGCCTGCCATCATCCCGACGTTATGACATCCGATCTCTTTCAATATCAAAACCAGTAAATCAAACGAACGCGTCACCCCTGCCGTGATCCAAGAAACGGATATGTCTGTGCTTAACGTGACTTTTGGGCGCATTCGTTTTACTGGAAGAAAAGATGTGACGTACAGGGGCTAAATACTGGCGATTTAATTACGTGTTAATGCAGGGAAATATACGTCGGCACGGTAAGATATGAATAAAAAGTTTGAAAAGCCGGTAATTAAAGCGCCGGGAGGCGTTTTAAACCGGCTTTTTATTTCACTTACTGACATTATTTATATAATTCAGCGGTGACGTGTGCGTAGTTATTCGTGTCAGCACTAATCACTTTAAAATGCTCGCCCTGCTGTTTAGCCTGTCTGGCGATTTTAGAAACCGCGCCATCCAGCGTTAACGAGGTGGCAGAGACCGTTTCTGCGGCGAAACAACCAAAAGACATCAGTGTCAATGCTACAGCCGCAGCGGCTGATGATACTTTATTGATTTTCATAACATTACCCCTTGATTCCGGTTGATGAAGGAGTCTGTCTGGCTCCGTTAAAATCAAATTAGCAAAAGGAACGCGATCTAAAATTAACGTCGTGTGCTCTAATTAATATCAAGCTGATAAGATTAATTGCAGTGTGTAAAAGTGAATATCATCAGGTTAACTGTGTAGGGATTTAATACGGAAATAACATATTTCAACAATCGGGACGTTATTTTGAACTGACATTTTCAGGCCCAGATCGGCTTTGTTGAATAAATCGAACTTTTGCTGAGTTGCAGGATCAGATCACGCATAATCCTGATAATGCAGGCAGTTCCGTGGCTAAGCAGAAATTCAAAATCACCAACTGGTGCAACTACAACAAGGC
>NZ_VZPF01000194.1 GCF_008801695.1 Pantoea stewartii subsp. stewartii | reverse complement strand
CTGAGGGATCCCCACAAATTGACGCTAATAAACCAGCACCATTTTGTGGTAAACCCTTGTTAAATTGTTAAGAACGTCCTTCAGGGATATTCGCCTGAGCATTAGCGGAGAATGCCGTAAAATATTCTTCGCTAACGTCAGGTATGAGATCACCCGGCGAGACTTGATGCTGTTGGCCTGATATCGCAGATGCAATCCTTTGTTTTCAGCGTGGAACCCCAGTAGCCACAGCACTATCGTACTCAGCGTTGCCAGCAGACTCAGCACCTGTATTCTTCCGGCGGAACGGCTGTAACTGGCTCGTAACCCAAACCCGAAGCGTTCGCTTTTCTCATCGCGGAAATTCTGCTCTATCTGCATTCGACGACTGTACAGCTTCATGATCTCGCGAGGCTTAAATTCAGCACTACTGACGAAAAGAAGCCACGGCTCTTTCGCTGCTGAACGACCACAACGAACCTGTTTTGAGCGTCTGATACGACAGCGGGCACGCTTATGTTTTCGTCCCTTCGGTTTCGTTTTTTGAATATAAAAATGCCCGTCACACGGCGTGGACTGTGACAACGTTCCTTCGCCAAGATATTCCGGCCTGTCGCCAGCAATGATTTCCCCGGTTCTGAGCCAGCCCTCGCCGTTATTGTTCAGCTGGAGTTGAGTATTGCCGCGAATACGCCCCACGAAGTCCCAGCCCAGCGATTTTATGTGGCTGAACCAGGCATTTCTGAATCCTGCGTCCGTAATAACAATCACTTTTGTCTCCGGCTTTATCGTTTCTGCCAGCGCATTCAGAAAACCTTTTTGGATTTCACTGCTGTTCTGCTTGCTGGATGGCACAATGTGGCTCAGCAGGGGTATTGAGCGACCGTCGCAAATCAGGCTTGCCCTGAGAACGTGATACTCCTGAGATGGATAACCACTCCAGTCTACGGCTATCACGCATAACGATAGCTTGCTGGTCAGCATTGAAATAATACTTTTAAAAATCATCGGAATATCCTTCTGAAGTGACTCGTTCCCCAGCAGGCGATCTACTCGTTTGATTTTGTTTTTTACCTGAGCCTGTCCCGGTAGAAAACGTCCGATACGCGTTAGCGTCAGCGATGCCCCCTTGATTAAAGCAACCGTGGCATCAACCAGAGCGCTCTGCCGGTACTTGTGGAAAGAACCGAGAGCATCCTGAAAAAAATTCTGACATACTTTACGGGCAGGCATAGCGGTGATCCCATTGAATTTGTGGAAGAATCAGTAGATCACATCTTGCTATGTCTGTCTCATTTTTGTGGGGATTCGTCAGG
>NZ_VZPF01000193.1 GCF_008801695.1 Pantoea stewartii subsp. stewartii | reverse complement strand
ATGTCGAACGGTTGTGGCAGGCGCTTCATGAGACAATAACCCGAAATCACCAGTGCAGTTCAATGTGGCAACTGTTGAAAAAGGTCCATCACTTTATGAATACCGTCAGCCCATTCCCCGGGGGAAAACATGGGCTGGCTAAAGTGTAGCGGTATTAGGATCAGTTATTTAGCCGCACGTAACACGGCTTTACTTTTATTGCATCTCGCATCACAGGGCATGTGGCAGATCAACGGCAGGCCATCGGGTTAATCTTTACAATGACAGCACCACAGAGGGTCGCTGCAGCCGCCGCTTGACGAACCGCATTGCCCATGCGACAACGCTGCAGCGTCAGGTGACAGGGAGAAAACATGGAACAACCGACTTTAACAATCATGATTGTGGACGACCATCCGCTTATGCGTCGCGGTATTCGGCAGTTACTGGCGCTCGACCCGACGCTTCAGGTCGTCGCGGAAGCCAGCAACGGCACCGAAGCACTGGCTGAGGCCCGTCGCCTGGCACCGGACGTCATCCTGCTCGACCTGAATATGAAAGGGATGTCGGGCCTGGACACGCTGAAAGCGCTTCGTCATGAAGGCATCCACTCGCGGATTCTGGTGCTGACGGTGTCGGATGCGCGCAGTGATATCTTCGCCATGGTGGATGCGGGAGCCGATGGGTATTTGCTGAAAGACAGTGAACCGGAAATCCTGCTAAACCAGATCGTACAGGCCACACAGGGCGAAAATGTCTTTAGCGAGGCGGTCCGGCATTCGCTAGCGACGCGTCACAACAGCGACGATCCGTTCCGTTTGCTGACAGAACGCGAACGCGACGTGCTTCAGGAAGTGGCGCGAGGCCTGTCCAACAAAGCCGTTGCTGATACCTTGCAAATTTCAGAAGAGACGGTGAAGGTACATCTTCGTAATATCCTGCGCAAACTTGAGGTTCGCTCACGCGTTGCGGCGACCATCCTGTGGCTTGAACGTCGACATCGTTGAGAAAAAGCGCGCCAATTTACACATTCTTTATAATTTCTCCACTTTTCAAACCCTGCCCGCACGTAAAGTAGTCGCCTGGTCGTGCATGATGTCATGGAATACTTTCGTACGTTACGCGCTGCATCGGTCATATTAATAATAAAAGCAGTGAGGAGTGCCGATTCCATGTCGAATTTCTTTATCGACCGCCCTATTTTTGCCTGGGTTTTGGGTAAGCGTCACATTTAAACCGTCTGTGCAGCGGGCTCCGGTTCCGGGAAAATAGTGTCCATCATTTTTTAATGGACACTATCGCGTGAAACACCGGACATGGCTCCTTGAGGCGCTTCGCCTCCATT
>NZ_VZPF01000192.1 GCF_008801695.1 Pantoea stewartii subsp. stewartii | reverse complement strand
CATGGCTGAGGACAGCTTCCGGTCGTGGTCGAGGATGGCGGCGCTGATTCTCTTCTCGCTTTCGCTCAGTTCCGCTCTGACAGACTTCTCGTGCTCGCTGAATGCGGCTTTCAGCATCTCGCCGGTAGTCTGCTGCTGCACTTTCGATTTCTGCTCTAAGTCCTTCGCCAGCGTTAAAAGACTGTTCATAGATGGCTCCCTTGAGTCGGATGTTTCGCCCCCCGTCCGGGCCGGCAATACTGATACTGTTTTTAGTCGTGCGCACCACCTCAAAACCTGCGCTTTCCAGCGCCTCAGTGACGTCCTGGCGGGTTTTCAGCTCCCCGGATGAGGCTAAGGACAGCAAACCACGTGTAATCGACTGGGCAGCTTCCTGCTTCGCTTCCGGAAGCGCGGACGGCGTGACCAGCGCCCGCCGGTTCTCCGGTGCGTTCGGGTCGTGCAGCCCCAGCCTGCCGTTCACAATGGTCTGCCAGGCATTGATGCGCGGACGGTCGGCGCGGTCGTAATACGGCTGGAGCCGTTTGCCAGTCAGCAGCTCCGTGTTCGGGATAAGGAAATTCAGCTCCAGCCGCCCCTTGTCCTGGTGCTCAACCCACAGCACGCTGTACTGGTCTTTATCGAGTCCGGGCATCAGAACCCGCTCGAAGCTCGCCATCAGCTTTTCACGCTGGCCGGGCGGTAAGTCCTGTTCGGAAAAAGACAGCACGCCGGAGGTGTATTTTTTTGCATAGGGCGAGGCGTCGATAAGCTCCCGGACTTCCTCCGGCTTCCCCTGCAGAACGGTGGCGCCGTCGCGCTGGCGGTCTTTTCCCAGCAGATAATCCACCGGACCGGCACCACTGCCGCGCCCTCGTGGATGAAACTTAACGATCATCGTCAGCCCCCTTTTCCAGCACCGCGTGCCGCAGCCGCTCGAGTCCGGCATCGATGGCCATCAGCGAAGCGATAACCTGTACGCGGTCGATTCCGCTGCCTCCACCGGCGTTAACCTGCCGGGCAATCTGGTTGAGGTTGTTACCCATGCCCGCAAGCTGACGAAGCAGCGCCGGCGAGATCGAGGGAAGTTTACCGGCACGGGCGGGCTTCTCGTCCAGGCACGTCTGCCGCATCCAGGCCGCGAGCTGTTTACCATCGCAGCGTTCCAGCAGACGCCGGTGCTCATCTTCGGTCACCCACATGGTGAGCATTTTGCTGCGTTTGTCTGCCAATCCGGCCTCCTGATAACGCCGGGACGGGCGGGAAATCTTTTCCCGTTCGGCGCGGTGTTGGACAAGCCGCAGGCGCGTCAGTGGTTTTAGCGGGTTTCGGGGCGCAGCCCTGAACCAGTCACGTAGCGCTAGCGGAGTGTATACTGGCTTAA
>NZ_VZPF01000191.1 GCF_008801695.1 Pantoea stewartii subsp. stewartii | reverse complement strand
ACCAATCGATGAGCGGGCACAGCAGAGTGTTCTGGCAACATGACTGACGGTGTCACCACGATGCAGCATCAGCATGGCGGTGAGCCGCCGGGCGTGGTTTTTGTCCTTTGTTTTATGGATAGTTTTCTGCATCAGGCGTCGTTCGGTTCTGGGTATTGGTGCTATGATCGACATTGCTCAGTCCGGCTGGTGATTTGGGATATTCAGCGATTGATCAGATCGCATAAACCGGACTGAGTTCCCTCTAAGTGATCTACTATTCCGAGCAGTTATTTAGAGAGTCTTTATTTGAGGTTGATATGTGAACTGAATGAATTAGGTATAATCCATTACGATCTTAATACAGGTAATATGCTGTACGACAAAGAAAGCGAAAGATTATTCCCAATAGATTTCCGTGATATTTATAATGAATATTACTCTGCAACAAAAAATGATAAAGAGATTATCGACCGACGCTTACAAATGCGTACGAATGATTTCTATTCACTATTAAACAGAAAATATTTATAGGTAGTGGGTAGAGGATGAAGTGGTCACCATGATCAGAGAAGAATCATTCGCATGGTAAAAAAAGGGTCTTCCCCTGTTGTGGTGGCATACACTGCCAATCAGGTATAATCCTCTTGGCTTGCTTTTACCCTCAGGAGGTATCAATGCGCCCTACATCCCTTAATCTGGTATTACCATCACATCTGCCCTCATCTTCGAACTCGATTTCAGCCACAGACGTTCAGTCTCTTGTAAAAATGTCGAGCGTACTCTGGATAAAAAACAACCAACAACTTTGTTTCCACGGGACCGACCATAAAATCTACCAGCAACTTGAAGCTGCCCTCGATAAGATAGAATCCACAAACACTGGACGTACTCTTTTGAACGGCATTGGATTAACATCCCGACTCAAATCAGAAAAACTGGCAATACATCTCGATTCTGCTGAGTTAGGGGTGATGGCACACTGCAACACGGATGCTGAAAACTTCCGGGGAACTGGTTCCGACTTTCACTGTAATCTGAATGCAGTTGAATATCCCTGTGGACAAGGAATTAGCCTGGTGGACTTTCATGCGTGCATTGTTTTCCATGAACTTCTCCACGTTTTCCACAATTTAAATGGAGAGCGCCTGAAAGTTGAGAGTTCTCAACCAGAATTACAAACACATTCCCCACTTTTGCTCGAAGAAGCCAGGACTGTTGGGTTGGGCGCTTTTTCTGAAGAGGTTCTTTCAGAAAATAAATTTCGGGAAGAGATTGGGGTGCCCCGCAGAACATTCTACCCGCACGATTCATCTCTCATTCATGATGACAATACAGTAACTCAGGGATTCCAACGGGAAAAACTGCATCCATTACTTTAGCTACATTGCTTATATGAGGACTCATCTGCATATATGGATGAAAAATCGCTATACGCCCACATTCTCAACCTGTCTGCCCCATGGCAGGTCAAATCAGTGGCTTTGTTGAATAAATGGATTTTATGCTGTGGTACTATGAAAACGGTTGTTTCAGATAACATAAAATCAATGCATTACATGCTTGCGTATGACGGTGTTCTGTCTGGCATCAGCGTTTTCTACCAA
>NZ_VZPF01000190.1 GCF_008801695.1 Pantoea stewartii subsp. stewartii | reverse complement strand
GCCATTGGTTTTCTCTCATTGCATATATTGGGATAATTATAATATTTATTGCAATTTATGCAACATAAATACTCGATAAATATACAGTGGTTTCTGTGCTTTTCGGCGCTAATTGTCAGACGGTACAGAGAGACGGATTGGATAAGCCAGCCAGGGAAAAGCCTCCAAACATCCTCACAACTCTTTCCTGAACTTGGGTAGATAAGGTAGATAACAGGTAGATAATAAAAAATTGGTTATCTACCCAACTAACCTAATGATTTATATATATTTTATTTCAAAAGGTAGATAAGGTAGATAACCCCACTGATTTTTATAAAAACTCGTCAGCCTTATCGGTAATCTGAACGTTGGTCTGACGCCGCCCTTTTATGGTGCGGGTCAGGTATTCTGATTTGTACTCCTTCGCCGCTTCCTTGATGGCCTTGCCAAACTCAGTAACGCTCAGCGGCTTACTCAGTCCCTGGTATTCCATAAAGTCCAGGTAGAGGTGATACAGATATCTCCTTGGCTGGCGAATACCATCGCTCCGTTTACCACCGCCCATTTCCAGCCCACGCGGCTCACTGATGAACGCCAGCGCTGCGCACATATCGATCACCGGGTTCGAGGCTCGCTTAATCTCCAGTGCCTCCATGCTGTCGCGCTGTTCAATAAGCAGCTCACGGGCCTTTTCAGGGTCTGCGAAGTTAGCCAGCAGGCGACGAACGATCACCGGAATTTCGTGTGCAATTTTCTCGGACAGGTGCGGGTCTTTGTCTTCTTCCTTCACACGATTGTTGAACTGGAAAATCACACGGCGGCGGGCAACTCCACCAGCACGCTCGGTGAAAATCATGGGGGTGTTATTGGTAGCCACGACAACAGCACGCAGAACGGCCGTGTACTGGTGAATGTATTTGGGGTTGATCTCTACCGCATCGCCGCCCGTAATCGCCTTGATGCCCGTTCCCTCGCCTGTGTATTTGGGCTGGTCAGGAAGGGTAATCATGCTCTTACCCACGAACTGAGCGCGGCCCTGTGCGGTATCCAGCGCGGCCATGTTGCCGCTGGCGGTGTTGTGCTGTCCGGCCAGCAGGGTCGCTATCTGAGTGAAGACACTTTTCCCGCTGCCGCCTGAACCGGTAATCTCAAGGAACAACTGCCAGTCGTAGCGGTTCGCCAGCACCATAAACAGGGCAGCGGCAATGCGGCGCATTTTAAGTGCGTCATTCTCGGCGACATGGCTCAGCCACTTGTGAAAGTTTGGCGCATTATCATGCAGGTTTTCGCCCGGCGTGGCGGCGGTATACTCAATGCCGTTATGGTTCATCAGCCAGTTATCGGCTGAATGCGCCGTAAACGCGCCGGACGCCATATCATAAACCCCGTTAGCAAAGGGAATGAGGTTGCGGCGGGGTTCGCCCATGATCGGCGCTACTACTTTAAGCGCCTCCACGGCGTTGTTAATCGTCCTTTTACCAAAGTTGGTCTGGTGCTCGTTGTAGATCACCGCCATTTCACGGCTAAGCTGCAGCGTTGAAATAATCTCCCATACGCCGTTCTGATAGATATAAAACGCCTCACTCTCCGGGTGAATGCATATTC
>NZ_VZPF01000189.1 GCF_008801695.1 Pantoea stewartii subsp. stewartii | reverse complement strand
ATGTCGAACGGTTGTGGCAGGCGCTTCATGAGACAATAACCCGAAATCACCAGTGCAGTTCAATGTGGCAACTGTTGAAAAAGGTCCATCACTTTATGAATACCGTCAGCCCATTCCCCGGGGGAAAACATGGGCTGGCTAAAGTGTAGCGGTATTAGGATCAGTTATTTAGCCACTCGCCTGATGTTAAGGGGCTAAACCAGCGTTAAGTTGTAAGTAAACAAGAATGGTCTGTTAACTTAATTTGTTAGAATGAATGTCAAACGCTTACGCTTTTTTACTTTGGATAAGAAAGAGTTTAAAAACAGCATTTAAACATCGGGGCAGACAAATCGCTGCCCGTATTATTAATTAGAAATTCTGCTTAATTGTCCGCGACGTAATAAATTGCGGCGAATACGCGTTAATCCAGGCTTGGGTTTACGCGGTTCATCGAGAGACGCTAATACCAATTCCAGTACCCGTTCGGCTACATCACGATGACGCTGGCCTACCGATAACACCGGGCACTCCAGGAAGTCCAGCAGTTCATGATCGCCAAAGGTGGCGATCGCCAGATTGGACGGCAGGCGGCCGTTACGCTTCAGGGTCACATCCATCACACCCTGTAACAGGCCGAATGACGTGGTGAACAGCGCGTCTGGCATTGAGTGATCCTGCAAATACTTTTCGAACACGGCGGCCGACGCCGTGCGCTCAAAACTATTGCAATAGAGGAAGTCGATGGGACGCTCATCCCCTTTCCAGGCTTCTCTGAATCCCAGTTCACGCAGAAAGCTGACCGATAATTCTGGTAACGCGCCCATGAACAGAACGTTGCTGACCTTAAGCTGACGCAGTTCAGCCGCCAGGGCATAAGCATCGTCCTGGTCAGCACCGACCACGCTGGTAAAGTGTTCACGATCCAGCGCGCGGTCCAGTGCGATGATGGGCAGGGGATTGTTAATCCAGCGCTGATAAAAAGGATGCTCAGGAGGAAGTGAAGTGGATACGATAATGGCGTCCACCTGGCGTTGCAGCAGATGCTCAATACAGCGCATTTCATTGTCAGGCTGATCTTCAGAACAGGCGATCAATAACTGGTAGCCACGCTGGCGGGCCTGACGCTCAAGATAGTTAGCAATACGTGTATAACTGGTGTTTTCCAGATCGGGAATCACCAGACCGATCGAGCGCGTGCGCCCGGCGCGCAGCCCTGCCGCCACAGCATTAGGATGATAGTTATGCTCGCGGACCACCGCCATGACTTTCTCAACGGTTTTATCGCTGACACGATACTGCCGTGCCTTTCCATTAATGACGTAACTGGCCGTGGTGCGCGATACACCCGCCAGGCGCGCAATTTCATCCAGTTTCACTGTAACCCCACCGTTAAGCGGGTCTGATAACCCGCAGATAAGCTATGGACATTCTTTTATCACATCTAACAGCAGAAAAGTGCGCGGAGCAACCGCTTTTCTGATGGTAAACCTGTAAGCGTCGCATTCAGACCGTATTGACGTTCAGGCAGAGGGAAGCTCGACCTTCCATGGCAGCAGATCGCGGACCCGGTTCACCGGCCAGTCCTGTATATGACCGATGACGTAACGCAACCACGTC
>NZ_VZPF01000188.1 GCF_008801695.1 Pantoea stewartii subsp. stewartii | reverse complement strand
TGGGTCTTCCGCAACTTGGGTGGATCTATTTACGCCAAAGGGCTCATCACTCGCCGCCGCAGTAGCTCGAACCCAGCCCGGCCGTACATCTGCCGCTTCAGCATTTTCAGGCGATTTACATGCCCCTCCACAACTCCGTTACTCCATCTGCTGCTTATGGCTTCGTATATTGCTGTTGCATCAGCCTCCATTCCAGCAGCAACACGCTGTAGGTCAACGAGTCCGCTTTTACTGACGTCAGCGAACCACTGATTTAACTGAGATTTATTCTTCGTTTTCAGCATTCGATAGAAGTCGAGTGATAGTTGTTGTGCCATTTTCAGTTGCGGTTCCTTTTGGCACATTAACTCGATGAACCGGGACGCATAGTTTTCTTCTCCTCTGACCATTCGCCAGGGCATTAACCAGCGACTGACCCGGGATGCTGAGGGGAGCCGCCCTGGTGCGATAACCGGACCATTAACTTGCTTACGCCACTTAGTCACTGCATCCCTGACTGTCGTTTCACTCCCGGTAAAACCGGCTTCAACCATCTCTCGCCATAGCTGCCTGGCATTGTGATTACCATTTTTACGCTGCTCTTCCAGCCATTCCTGCCACGGGTCAAGGAGCCCGGGTCTTGGTGGTTTAGTGGATATTTCAGGGAACGCTTTCGACTGTATCCACCGACGAACCGTCACACGAGATAGCCCGGTGATACGTGATATTTCTCTGATCCCACATCCTTTTTTATGAAGAGAGTCAACCTCAGCCCAGCGTTGATATCGTTTATCGCGCCGCTGTCGTTTAATTCGTTCAGGAAGTAGTAACTTTGAGGCGGTTGCCGGAGAAGCTTCGGTATTCTGTTTTTTAGGTGACAACTCAGTGGCTACCAACCGCATCAATGGCATGTGCCTGTACATCATGCGCTCCAGCGCATCACCGATATTCTTCAGCAGGTGCCAGCGATCAGCTACCTGTGTTGCCTGCGGTGCTCCATCGCGTGCAGCTAATGCATAGATACCGCCACGATCGCGTGAGACAACCTGTATTTCCGGATATTTTTTGAACCATGCCGCCAGTGTACGTTGCTCCCGGCCAGGTAGGAGAACCAAAGGGCGATGAGTATCAAGATTAACAATCAGCGTGCCATACCTGTGACCTCGATGCCATGCCCATTCATCGATCCCTACATGTCGGGTCCGCTTCTCTATCTGCTCCGGAGCCTGAACCACTCTGCGTAGCAAGGTATCCGCACTGATCTGTACCCCTGACGCTATTGCTGCCCGTTTCCCAGCTTCTCCACCGGCGATTAATCCCAGTTGGTGTTGTAGATTTTGAAGCAACGTAGAAGACTGCTGCTGCGGGTCAGCAAAGGGAGCCAGCGATTCAGCGAATATTTTGCGTGAGCAGGACAGGTTACGACAGTACCAGTGCCGAATGGCAAAGATTAGCCAGAGCGCCTGGCCTGAGCAAGGCAGATGCTGTATCCGGCGTCGGCGACAACTATGAACAGAGCTGCTGCGCTTAAGGCATTCAGGGCATTGAGCTGTTTTGCGCGTGCCCCGGAGATGGATGGTTATCCCATCAGAACTAATAACTTGTCGGCTGGATTGCCATCCACAAGGTAGTTGTAAAAGTGTCTTAAGTGAGGGCATAACATTATCCATAACTTAAAACAGCTTAGATCCTTGTTAACT
>NZ_VZPF01000187.1 GCF_008801695.1 Pantoea stewartii subsp. stewartii | reverse complement strand
TACAAGGGTGAAGGGATGGATAGGCGATCCCTTTCGATCCCTCATTGGTATCGGCGGCTAACCTTCAGTGCTACCTGTCATTTCATCCAGCCGCCTTACATGCGCTGACGCGCATCCGTCATGTCCGAAGTAAAGGTTTAGCCCTTTAACCTGTGACGTATTTGCGCTACTTTCTTCTGAATAGATAAGCCATTATTTCAATGAGGTTTTCAGGTGAGTAAAAAGAAAAAAGGAAGCAAAGTTTCAGGTGATCCACGTAAACGAGCTGCCGCTGCTGCACTCAAAAATCAGCCGAAAGAGGAGCGGGTATTAAAACTTAAAGACTTCATCGATATGGATAACCCGAAAGATGTTTCGGGATTAAGAAAGGCAGCGATAGAGCTGAAATCTGACGATATCAATGATGATTTTTTATCCTGGTATGAGGATAAAATGGGGGTTGATTATGAGTCACTTTTTGACCTGAGCTACCATAGCTTCCCCTTCTTCGATGCTCTTTTGGATAAAGGGGAGAAAGATGATGATACGGGTGTAGTTAACATAGATAAAATAGTCGCTTTTCTCAGAGATCCGGCGAATACCCCACCAGGCGAACCAGCACGATGGGATGAAGAGACTTATTTGAATATTATCGGTTTTCTGTCTGAATACCTTTCACTACGTGGATACCTTGAAAACTTCGACGAGTTTAAAAATATCGAGTCTTATAAAGAGAAAGCACTTGAAGACGAATACAGCTTTTACGGTAATGAACCTGCCGTTTTCTCCTTTCCCGGTCTGTAAGTGGAAAGCCGCCAAATTTTTGTAGCCTGTTTTTTAGGAGGCTATGCCGGAACCCCAGATTTTTCCTCCACATTGCATTTTGGTGTTATGCTACGTCTAATGAGCCGTGTCCATTACACGGCATTTGACGCGAGGTCTTTATGGCAACAACACAACGAGCAACGCAAAGCGTTACTATGACCGTAGAACGTGCCTTACTCAGCCGTGCGCGTGAGGCTGGAATCAACCTCAGTGCCACCCTGACCGCAGCCCTTGACGCTGAACTACGCCAGTATGAAGCAAAAAAATGGCAGGAGGAAAACAACGAAGCACTGGAAGCACTTAACCGTTTTCACGATGAACATGGTTGTTTCAGTGATGAATACAGGACATTTTAATAATGCAGTTCACTGTATACAGTAACACCGGGAAGAGTGCCGTCTATCCCTTGCTGCTTGATGTAACCAGCGACATTATCGGCCAGTTGAACCGCAGGATTGTGATCCCGCTGCTGCCTGTTGAAAAGTACCCAGGCAGCACACGCCCCGAACGACTGGTTCCGCTTGTCAGACTGACCGACGATAAAGAATATGCAGTTATGACGCATGAAATGGCGAGTATTCCCGCCCGGTCTTTGGGGGCTGCGTTCTGCGATGCTTCCCCTTATCGTACCGAAGTCAAAGCTGCGATTGATTTTCTTCTTGATGGTATTTAATGATGTATTCTCAACGTAATTTTTAGAAAGGATATCTCTGATGCTTAATTTTTCTCGTATGATGTTGCTTTCAATCTATGCTTATTTACTGGTCGTTTTCCTTGCTTCTGGTGCTGCCGATAAATGGATAGGTATTGGCCTTTGCGTCCTGTTTGGCGTGCTTTCATACAAAATTACTGGTACTAAAAAAAGCGCAGTACAGTGAATCTGGAGGTGTCCGGTGAGACTGATAAGCCATGAAGAGCTGCATAGCGAGTGGATGCAGGATG
>NZ_VZPF01000186.1 GCF_008801695.1 Pantoea stewartii subsp. stewartii | reverse complement strand
CGGAACACCTGACAGCAGAACGTTTTTCTGCGATCAGTACAGAATCGGTGGAGCGGTAGTTCAGTTGGTTAGAATACCTGCCTGTCACGCAGGGGGTCGCGGGTTCGAGCCCCGTCCGTTCCGCCACCCTTTTTAGGGGCGTAGTTCAATTGGTAGAGCACCGGTCTCCAAAACCGGGTGTTGGGGGTTCGAGTCCCTCCGCCCCTGCCAGAAAAAGAAAAATCCTTTGCGTATGCGAAGGATTTTTTTTTGCCTTAAGAAAAGCAAAACATAAAACCAGCCAGCAAAGACTGGCTTAATCCTCGCTTTCTTCCCTCTCTTTAATTCGGCACGACTGGAAACTTCAGCAACTGACGGATATACGTCTGCTGATCACTGTTTTGCAGCCATACCGCATACAAAGGCCGCACCGCCACAGACGTATCGGGCATCACTATCAGGTCGCTGTACAAGCTTTGCCAGAACTCGGGCAGAAACGCGCAGGCTCCTGTCGTGTGCAACAATTCACGCGTCACCTGTGCTGATGTCGTTGTTAATACCGGAACATCGTCCCCGCCGGAAAGATAACTTTGGTGCTGATGAAAGTCCGCGCCCCATTCCAGCTTAATATAGTCATATTTCTCACGCTTTTCGGTCTGCCGGGAACGAAACAGTGCCAGCGAAATATGACCTATCTGCTGGCTGGTCAATTCATCCATCTTTGGTGCTTCCGTCGTAATCAATAAATCCAGTTGGCGTTCATGCAACTGTTTAACTAACAAATGACGCTGCGCCACACGCGCTTCCAGGTGCAGACTTTCCCTGTTTTCGTAGAGTGTCTGAAGCCATGGCGTCAGATAGGCTTCCCAAAGTGAGGCGCTGGCACCAATGGACAGCTCATGATGCTGCTGCGTGTGCGACACTTCTTTCTTCGCCATAAGCCAGGTATTCATCAGACTTTCCGCGTAAGGCAAAAGACGCTCACCTGCCGAGGTCAAACGGATGTTGTTGCGGTGTCGGGTAAAAAGATTCACTCCCAGTTGGTTTTCTAACTGGCGGATGCGAAAACTGACAGCAGACTGCGTTAAGTAAAGTGCTTCTGCAGCACGCCCGAAATGGCGAGTTCTGCTCACTTCCAGGAAAGTTTTCAGTAATTCCGTATCCACAGCCTTCTCCCAAAATTTGTTTGTCGTATAGATTTAAATGTTTTGTTTTACACGCTGTCAAGCGTATCTAATACTCCGCGCCATAAATAGCACGGCCATAAGAGAAACAGGAGCGTGTAACATGGCGGAAAGCTTCTCAACGGAAAATCGTTTCTTTGATAACAAACATTACCCACGCGGATTTTCGCGTCATGGGGACTTTACGATTAAAGAAGCACAGCTACTTGAACGCCACGGCGTCGCGTTTAATGAGCTGGATCTTGCCAAACGTGAACCAGCGACAGAAGAAGAGCGTTTGTTCATCGAGGTATGTCGTGGTGTCCGTGAGCCGCAGACGGAAGCAGAACGTGTCTGGTCCAAATACATGACCCGTATCAAGCGTCCTAAGCGTTTTCACACGCTGTCAGGCGGTAAGCCACAAATGGATACCGTTGAAGACTACACAGAAAGCGACGATTAATGAAAAGGGGCGAAAGCCCTGAGGGATCCCCACAAATTGACGCTAATAAACCAGCACCATTTTGTGGTAAACCCTTGTTAAATTGTTAAGAACGTCCTTCAGGGATATTCGCCTGAGCATTAGCGGAGAATGCCGTAAAATATTC
>NZ_VZPF01000185.1 GCF_008801695.1 Pantoea stewartii subsp. stewartii | reverse complement strand
TGTACCGTCTGACAATTAGCGCCGAAAAGCACAGAAACCACTGTATATTTATCGAGTATTTATGTTGCATAAATTGCAATAAATATTATAATTATCCCAATATATGCAATGAGAGAAAACCAATGGCACAACTCACCAATATCCAAATCAGGCCAGCGCAGGTCGCGGGTAGCTCAACCATCCGGGCTGCCTGGGATGATGGCAAAACCGCCGCTTTCACCTGTCCGGAAGAGGCCGCACAAATCATTTCCGAACTGGCCGTTTTGCTCAACAACACAACCCGCCAGCAGACCGCAACCGCTGATTCTCTTCGCCGTTATGTCCGTGGCACGAAGGTGAAGACCCGCGACAACGAGATGCCGGAAATGGCAGAAACGAAACTGACGCCGGAAATCATGGCCGTCATGCGCAAAATCGCGCCAAAGTACGACGAGTGGGCGCTGGGTGATGATGCCCGTATTGCCTCGCTCGATGTGCTCAAGCTGGCCCCCGTCGAAGCGGTGAACGCCGTCAACCCCCGTCCTCTGGCTGAAATGTCGCTTGCCGATGCGGTAGCGACGATGTACGCCGTAGCGGACTACATGCAGGCCAACAAAATTGACCCGCTGCCCCTGACACCTGTTGACCGTCTCGAAGGGATCAACGAAGCCAACCGTAAATTCTGGAACCGAGGAAAACAGTCATGACCATGCGCCGTTCAGATCGTGAAGCAATGCAGAAACGCAATGAGTTTGACCGCACCGTTCAGCGTAATGAAAACCTGCAACGGAACGTTAACGACTTCTGGGAACGCCAGGCTGAAAAGCAGCAGGAAGCCGAAGACCGCCTGAAAAAACAGCGCGGCTGGTAATCACTATGCAGAGAGGCGAGAGCATGAGCAAAGCCAGCAGTGTGCGCCTGCTGCCCGAACACAGGGATAAAATCCTTGCCATTCAGGCGGTGGAGGCTGAGAAATCACCTTTGGGCGTCAAACCCACGATTGGCGCGATAGCAAGCGCCCTGATCCAGCGCGGACTCGATGACCTGTTTTCACAGGCCAGAGAGAAAGCGCCAGCCAGCGGTAAGTAACGGGAGCGCAGTCGATGGATATTTTATCGGTGCTGCTCAACCGGCACAGCCGGAGTATCGGAACGGTCATCCCCGATGTGACGATCAGCGAAAAGCACTATGACCGCCTGGAAATCACAGAGCACCCTGTAGAGCGGCCCACTTCCGCAGGAACGGGGTTTGTTGCGGATCACGCCTACCGCCAGCCGTCTGAAGTCATCATGCAGATTGGCTTTGCTGGTGGCGGCTCTGTGCTCGACGTGGTTAATACGGCTGCAATCGGCATATCAGCAGGTAAAAGCCCGAAAGAAATCTACGCCGATTTACTGGAAATTCAGCGAAACCGTGAATTGCTGGACGTGGTGACGGGTAAGCGCATTTATAAAAACATGCTGATTAAGTCGCTGGAGGTGACAACCGATAAGGTCACAGAAAATGTGCTCATGGCAACCGTCACCCTCCGCGAAGTCATTATTTCCTCCACACACACGATTCAGGTTGCCGACAAAGCCAACATGACGCAGGGCCAGAACACGGCACCTGTAAAAGACATGGGCACCAAAACGGGCGTGCCTGTCGCTAACGAGTCGGTACTTTCCTCTTTGTTTAATTCAATCACTGGCAAAAAAGCCGGGTAAGGGTATTTAATGTCACAGAACTGGATGCGCCATTTTGAGCTGCAGCTTGTCTCCGAAAATAAGCCCGGGATCAGCCTGAGCGATTTTAAAGTTACTTTTGATATAGAG
>NZ_VZPF01000184.1 GCF_008801695.1 Pantoea stewartii subsp. stewartii | reverse complement strand
ACCAATCGATGAGCGGGCACAGCAGAGTGTTCTGGCAACATGACTGACGGTGTCACCACGATGCAGCATCAGCATGGCGGTGAGCCGCCGGGCGTGGTTTTTGTCCTTTGTTTTATGGATAGTTTTCTGCATCAGGCGTCGTTCGGTTCTGGGTATTGGTGCTATGATCGACATTGCTCAGTCCGGCTGGTGATTTGGGATATTCAGCGATTGATCAGATCGCATAAACCGGACTGAGTTCCCTCTAAGTGATCTACTATTCCGAGCAGTTATTTAGACTGTATCGTATTGATTTTGATAGCGGGGTAACGGTGTGGACGGTGTGAAAGGAAAATCGCTTCAGGTAACAGATGCCATCATTTCCTGCCAGTTGGATGGAAAGGGCGGCATGATACCGATTGATGAAACCCAGGTGCTGCACGATGAGCATCCCTGCTGGCTGCATCTCAATTATACCCATCCCCGCAGCGCTGAATGGCTGCAATCCACGCCTCAGATCCCGGATGCCGTGCGTGATGCGCTGGCCGGTGAAAGCATGCGGCCTCGCGTGTCCCGGTTGGGGGACGGTTTTATGATTGTCCTGCGCAGCGTGAACCATAACAGCGATGCGCGCCCTGACCAGTTAGTGGCAATGCGGGTGTTTATTAACGATCAGCTCATTGTGTCCACCCGGCGACGTAAAGTGTTTGCCGTGGATGAAGTGCTGACCGATCTCGAAAACGGTAACGGCCCGGTCAACTGTGGCAGCTGGCTGGTCGAGGTCTGCGATGCGTTAACCGGTCACACCAGCGAATTTATCGAAGACCTGCATGACAAAATCATTGAGCTCGAAGATGCCTTACTGGACCAACGCATTCCCCCGCGGGGTGAACTGGGCCTGCTGCGCAAACAGCTGATTGTGATGCGCCGTTACATGGCTCCACAGCGTGATGTTTTTGCCCGGCTCGCCAGTGAGAAACTGCCCTGGATGGACGACAGTGAGCGCCGCCGCATGCAGGAGATTGCCGACCGGCTGGGGCGCGGCCTGGACGATCTGGACGCGGGCGTAGCCAGAACGGCCGTGCTGGCCGATGAAGTCGCCTCGGTAATGGCCGAATCCATGAATCGCCGCACCTATACGATGTCGCTGATGGCGATGATTTTTCTGCCCGCTACCTTTTTAACCGGGCTGTTTGGTGTCAACCTGGGCGGCATTCCCGGCGGCGGATGGCGCTACGGCTTCAGCGTGTTCTGTATTTTACTGGTCATACTGGCGTTAGGCGTGGCGGGGTATTTACGTAAGCGGCGTTGGCTTTGACAGACAAAGCCTGTGAATTGCCTTAGTGACAGAGGGCTTAACAGAAGTAAAGCTGATCGACATCAATACCTGCCGGAGGCAACTGACGCAAACTCTCTCCCGCAGGTGAATGCAACGTCAAGCGATGGGCGTTGCGCTCCATATTGTCTTACTTCCTTTTTTTGAATAACTGCATAGTACAGTTGATTCGACCTACGCCGGCCTTGTTGCCGGCTTTTTTTTTACCTGCTGGCTGAAAGGCCTAATCTTTCCTAAGCTTAATGTTCATTCGCTACAGAGGAGCACGGTATGAAGGCGATACATAAGTAAGCGTCGCATTCAGACCGTATTGACGTTCAGGCAGAGGGAAGCTCGACCTTCCATGGCAGCAGATCGCGGACCCGGTTCACCGGCCAGTCCTGTATATGACCGATGACGTAACGCAACCACGTCTCGGGGTCAACGCCGTTAAGCCGGCAGGTGACGATCAGAGAGTAGAGGATCGCCGCACGTTCTCCGC
>NZ_VZPF01000183.1 GCF_008801695.1 Pantoea stewartii subsp. stewartii | reverse complement strand
AATGGAGGCGAAGCGCCTCAAGGAGCCATGTCCGGTGTTTCACGCGATAGTGTCCATTAAAAAATGATGGACACTATTTTCCCGGAACCGGAGCCCGCTGCACAGACGGTTTAAATGTGACGCTTACGTGTGATGTGAGGAAAACAGACTATCAGGCGCAGGGAGACGCGCTCGCCTCCCTGGCGGGAACGGGGTTCAGACAGGATGCGCTTCGCTGACGATGCTGGCAAAGACGTCTTCCAGCGGTTGTAAATCCCCTGCCGCACCGGCCTGACTGGCGCTGACCCACTCTTCCGGATTCAGTTTTTCCCATTCCAGCAGGTAACCTGCATGCAGGGCAAGTTGCTCAAAGAAAATACGCTGCGCCCGGCCATTACCTTCGCGAAAAGGATGAAGCATATTGATTTCGCAATAATACCAGGCGACGCGTTTCGCAAACTCAGCTAAAGGCAGATCGGCCAGGCCGTTCTCTTCTTCTAGCGCGGCCATGAGTGCATTACCCTCTTTTTCGATATATTCGAAGTGACAAAAAGGGGTTTCGTCGCGCCAGATGTCCAGCGTGCGGAGTTCGCCGGCCCAACTGTAGACATCCTGAAACAGCGTACGGTGAATGTGACACAGGTAAGGCAGGCCGATTTTGGGTGGGCCCAGTTCAAGCGTGGCAAGCCGGGCGGCGCTAAAGCTCAGTTCCGCTTTTCGTAACTGTGCCTCATCATGAATATCGAGACGGTTTTTGAGGACCGTGTCGTTTTGCCACAGGTAGGGATCCTGCGTGACGGCAGTATTAGCAGCCATATTGCCTCCTTAATGAGGCCAGACGGGCTTCCGCCTCTTCACCCTTAACCTCCGGTTCCGTCAGGGTAAAGCCTTCAAGCCGACAGCTTGCCCGATAGCTGGCATTCCGCCGCTGTCGCCAGAGCGCTGCCTTCTGTTTGTCTGTAAGTGTATTTGCCATACCGCCTCCTGCTCAGGTTTGCCCTAAGTATAAGAGCAAATTTTCCCTTTGCCGGAAACGGGATGGCAATCAAGACAATCAGGGCAGGACTTTTGCCGACAAAATGACCACCGGCTTGACGGGAACATTCTGGTAAGGCCCGACATCTTTGGTTGGCACCTGAGAGATTTTGTCCACGACGTCCTGGCCCTTCACGATCTTACCAAAGACGGCGTAGCCAAAATCGCGCTGACCATGATCCAGAAAGGCGTTGTCAGCGACGTTCAGAAAGAACTGGCTGGTGGCGCTGTCTTTGTCGGAGGTGCGCGCCATGGAGATGGTGCCGCGCAGGTTGCGCAGACCATTATCCGCTTCATTTTTGATCGGCGCATTGGTTTGTTTTTGCTGCATTTCATTGGTAAAGCCACCGCCCTGAATCATAAAACCCGGGATAACGCGGTGAAAAATCGTGTTGTTGTAAAAACCACTGTTAACGTAATCAACGAAGTTTTTAACGGAGATCGGTGCTTTTTGATTATTCAGTTCGAGTTCGATGTTACCGGCAGAAGTGGTCAGCAGGACATGCGTATCACCTTTGGCCGCTAAAGCTGGGGCAGAAACAGAAGAGAGCGCTAACAGGGCAACTGCCGCTGTCAAAGTACGTTTAAACATGAGTAATTCCTTACTTTGGAGAGCTAAATAACTGATCCTAATACCGCTACACTTTAGCCAGCCCATGTTTTCCCCCGGGGAATGGGCTGACGGTATTCATAAAGTGATGGACCTTTTTCAACAGTTGCCACATTGAACTGCACTGGTGATTTCGGGTTATTGTCTCATGAAGCGCCTGCCACAACCGTTCGACAT
>NZ_VZPF01000182.1 GCF_008801695.1 Pantoea stewartii subsp. stewartii | reverse complement strand
ACCAATCGATGAGCGGGCACAGCAGAGTGTTCTGGCAACATGACTGACGGTGTCACCACGATGCAGCATCAGCATGGCGGTGAGCCGCCGGGCGTGGTTTTTGTCCTTTGTTTTATGGATAGTTTTCTGCATCAGGCGTCGTTCGGTTCTGGGTATTGGTGCTATGATCGACATTGCTCAGTCCGGCTGGTGATTTGGGATATTCAGCGATTGATCAGATCGCATAAACCGGACTGAGTTCCCTCTAAGTGATCTACTATTCCGAGCAGTTATTTAGAGCGAAAGCGTACCGTGACGGTTAATCACTCTATGCCAGGGAAGCGTACTGCCTTCCGGTAAGCGGCTCAGAACGCCGCCCACCTGGCGCGCCGCGCGGGGCGAGCCTGCCAGTAATGCCACATCGCCATAGGTGGTAACCTTGCCGGGCGGAATGGCGGCCACAATTTGCCAGATACGTTGTTTAAAGCCGTCAGTGGTTGAGTTCATAGGCTTACCTGCCAGTAAAAGAACCTAACATAAAGGGGGTAATTTACAGGGATCGTACAAGAAACCAACGGTCATCCGTGCCAGGCTTGCAATTGCCATAGGCTTCCCCGATAATGCCTGCGCTCTCGATATGAGGGCTTGTCAATGGGGGCCCTGTTGGTTCTCCCGCAATGCTAGCTTGTGAACTCGGTCAGGTCCGGAAGGAAGCAGCCGCAGCAGGTGACGCGTGTGCCGGGATGTAGCTGGCAGGGCCTCCACCATTTTGTCTCCACCCGATTCCTCTCTTGTCACTCGCTTTTTTTGACACGCCTCTTTCTTCGCAGGCAGGCAAAGCTCGCCTGGGCCGATCCATTGCCGGCAGGCGAGTCGAACAGAAACGGGCGGGTTAAATCAGATTAAACGTAACGCAAAAATTAACTCAGCGTACAAATTTCCATACTGACACGGGGACTTTGTCATACAGTTTGTTCATCGTCAGTTCAGCCAGGCGGTGATCGGCTGCGGAGTAAAATACGGCTAATTCATCATCGGACAATTCATACTTATTTTTCTCAATCACTCTTTCGAGCGTGTCAATTGACCGACAACGTCTCAGTCGCATCAAATAATCAGTTTTAGTCAGGGTTTTGTTCATAAATAAACCGTTCTCACGTCAGTACTATAATGAATGGCTTGGCTGTTGAAGATAAGCGCACTCTTCTTGAAACAGATTAAATAAACGTTTTGCTGAACGTTGCCAGCGCTGCAGATCCTGAGTGTTAACGCTATAGCTGCTAAATAGCATAAAAGTATCATCAAGATATTCATCGATTTGGGTAATCAGCGCTTCGTCTTCTGCATGCTTAATTTTGTAATTCATGGTGAAAGAGGCGATATGCTCTATCAGATCGTTCAGCTGTAAATTACCATCGGCAGTAGGGTCATTTACCCAGCCATGATGGCTATCGGTTAATGTTGCCATACTGGCGTCAAACAAACTCTCACACACGTATTTAAGCTGGGCAATATCATGCCGTTTCGGTGAGTATTCGTCCATCTTTTTCCCCTCCGTAGCTAAATAACTGCTCGGAATAGTAGATCCCTTAGAGGGAACTCAGTCCGGTTTATGCGATCTGATCAATCGCTGAATATCCCAAATCACCAGCCGGACTGAGCAATGTCGATCATAGCACCAATACCCAGAACCGAACGACGCCTGATGCAGAAAACTATCCATAAAACAAAGGACAAAAACCACGCCCGGCGGCTCACCGCCATGCTGATGCTGCATCGTGGTGACACCGTCAGTCATGTTGCCAGAACACTCTGCTGTGCCCGCTCATCGATTGGT
>NZ_VZPF01000181.1 GCF_008801695.1 Pantoea stewartii subsp. stewartii | reverse complement strand
ATTTTTGGCCTGCTCCTGCTCTGCCGGACAATATGCAAAATCAAACCAATTTTTCACATTACTGATAACCTGCTCGTTATTGCACCCACAGCTTTCAAACCAGAATTTCACATTGCGTTTCAGGGAAACCACTGCGCTAAATTCTCTTTCCATTGTTCTTCCGTTCTCTCCGATAGATGGAGAGGCATCCCCCTCCCTTTAGTTTCAATAATAAGAAGTGAAGCGGTGTTTTTTGCCCGGTGCTGTTTTATAAGCAGTTTCAAAATCTTCTATCTTGATTGCGAGTTCGTTTAAGAAGACTTTAACCTGACGCTTCAGACATTCACCAGTGAAATCATCAAGGACAGGGATCTTATATCCAACCATTGAATCGGTAAGGTGAGTAGCAGCGCGAATTTCTCGTACAGTGACGGTTTTCTTACCGTGAGTAGAAACTACCTGATAGAAGTTAACGTTAGTTTGCTCATAACCCCATGATGATGCAAATACATCACCAACTGAAACAGTGCCGTTATTAAAAACTAATACAGTCATATAAATCTCCCGCCCGTTTGGGCTACTGGATAAGGTAGGGAACCATTCCTAACCAACAAACTTATTATACCATCAAATGATGGTATGGCAATATAATTTATTCCCGCTTAATTAGTTTATAATCAGGATGTTCATCAGCCAGCAATAATAACAATTCGTAAGTCCCAGCAGCCAAACCTCTTGACGTTTTCCCAGATGTTTCTTTAGCTTGCCAGGCTGATAACGTAAAACCAAACCGTTCTGCGGCCTCCTGTTGCGTAAAGCCAGCCTTGATACGAGCTTGTTTCACCTCTTCAGGTGTAGGTTTAAAAATCATGATTTTGTACCTTCAAAATAGTTTCTGTATAGAATTCCAATAAAATTGGGTCTTCAATTTCATCTTTAACGTTACTGAATTCTTCAGAATAAAAATATTTCTTAAAAAGAACCTTTTTAGTTGTTTTTTTATCGACTTCTTTTGAGCGTACCTTCATCAGTTTTTCAAGTTCAATAAACAAACGTGTTGCATCTTCAGACACAACAATCCTGTATGTTACATTACCTTTGTTTTTTCTGTCGCTAAGGACTTGATTCATTTTTTTGCCTCATAACTGTTTAATAAACCCCGCTACCTTTATGAGCTGATCCACACTCAGGCCACGAATTATCATTTCATATCCGTCGCCCCGTTCTGATACGTTACCATCTAACCCATTCTCAACTTTAAAACCGGTCAATGTCCCATGCCAGCTATCAAGATGCATTAAACGAGATAGCATCCCTTTCAGAATCTGAATTTGATCGCGTTTTCGCTGTAACTGTTGTTCATATTCTCGCGCAATATCTACATTCTCTAAAGCATCCGTCAGGATTTTCTTTTCAATATCGGCGGCGATTTCTACAGGGTTACGTTCTGGCGATACAGTGCAAGTATGGTAAGGGCCTCGCCAGCTTCGACTTTCTACGCTTCCGATGATAACTAACCTTCCTTTCTCCATTCGAATATGTATAGAGAAATTTTTATACTGAGGCGAGGTTAGCTTTATCCTGTACTGGCAATCATCGAGCAGATTTACACGCCAGCCGTTCCCAAGGATTCGACAAACGATTTCAAAAACAGGCTGGTAGCGAACAAAAAATGATTTCATATACTCACCATTAAAATAATGGGGGCTTTCGCCCTGACGAATCCCCACAAAAATGAGACAGACATAGCAAGATGTGATCTACTGATTCTTCCACAAATTCAATGGGATCACCGCTATGCCTGCCCGTAAAGTATGTCAGAATTTTTTTCAGGATGCTCT
>NZ_VZPF01000180.1 GCF_008801695.1 Pantoea stewartii subsp. stewartii | reverse complement strand
GTGTGCGCCCGGCATGGGCGCACTCCTGCGGGTGTAAGTCCCGCCATGAGTTGATCACAGCAAATGAAGTGAAGCGCAACTGCATTAGGGTGACCGAGTGTGGGGAGGAAGCGTGGAGCATAAATCGTGAGCCGATGGACAAGAACCGGATACAAGGCGCTGTTAAGCAGGGTGAGCGGGCACGTCTCCGCGAAGCTCTCGTGATCAAGGCGAGGCAGCGTAAATTCGGCGGTTGTACGATGAAGGAGTGCGTTCTTACCCGGGGAGATCTCGCAGAGAGCCTGAAAGGGCAACGGCACAAGACCGGAGCGAGAAGTCAGCAGAGGCCATAGTAGCCGAACAGATGTAAAATTTGAGCGGTGAAGGGCAAACGAGAGTGAGTGTCTGAATCTATGTTGATATCTGAAGCCATGCGCCAGAAGCCTGTGCATACAGGGCAGCCCGCTGAATGTCGGGGTGAAGCCTCGTCCAAGGCTGGCTGTGGTGAAGCCGGAGATCCGCAACATAAGCAGGAAGACGCAGGGTCAGCATTGATTAAGGCAATGCTGACGCGAGAAAACCTACAACAAGCCTTCCGCAGAGTACGAGCCAATCGGGGTGCCGCTGGCGTGGACGGTCTGGACGTAGACCAGACAGCCCTCCAGTTGCAGACGACATGGCCTGTAATTCGGGAGCAGTTGTTAAATGGGGTATATCGGCCAGAGCCGGTATTACGGGTTATGATCCCGAAACCCGGAGGAGGCCAGCGCGAGCTGGGTATCCCAACGGTAACGGATCGATTAATCCAGCAAGCGTTGTTGCAGGTGCTACAACCGTTGCTTGATCCTACTTTCAGTGAACATAGCTATGGATTCAGGCCGGGTCGCCGCGCGCAGGATGCAGTTCTAGCCGCTCAAGCGTTCGCGCAATCAGGCCGCCGTGTAGTGGTTGATGTGGATCTGGAGAAGTTCTTCGACCGAGTTGACCATGACATCCTGATAGGCCGTCTGAGGAAACGTATCGATGACGCCGGAGTAATCTGGCTGGTTCGTGCATATCTGAATGCGGGGATCATGGATGGTGGCACAATAATCCAACGGAAGCTGGGGACGCCTCAAGGCGGGCCTCTGTCACCATTATTGGCTAACGTTTTACTGGATGAAGTGGATAAGGAGCTTGAACGACGGGGACACAGCTTTGTACGGTACGCCGATGACTGTAACGTATATGTCAACAGTCGTCGGGCAGGACAGCGCGTGATGGCTCTGTTAGTCCGACTGTTCAACCGTCTGAAACTGAAAGTCAACGAAGCCAAAAGCGCAGTAGCCAGTGCGTTTACCCGTAAGTTCCTGGGGTACGCCCTGTGGGTGGCACCGGGAAAGGTGGTAAAACTCAGAGTGGCGGCTAAAGCGATAGCGGCGTTCAGGCATCGTGTCCGAAAACTGACTCAACGCAACGGAGGTCGCAGTATGACGGAGGTTATACAGCGACTACGTCCTTATCTTCTGGGTTGGCGGGCATACTTCAGTCTGGCCCAAACCCCCAGAGTATGGAAAACGCTGGAGGAATGGCTGCGACACAGGTTGAGGGCACTCCAGCTTAAGCAATGGCGACGTGGTACAACTATGTTCAGAAAACTTCGCGCGATGGGAGCAAGTCACACTATTGCCGTCAGGATAGCGCTTAACAGCCGACGTTGGTGGCGCAACAGTGACAAGCTTCTCAATCATGTGTTGGATCTGGCGTGGTTCGACAGACAAGGTTTACCCCGACTCGTGTAACCTCAAACTTTCGAACCGCCCGGTGCGGGCCCGCATGCCGGGTGGTGTGGCAGGGGAGCAGGCTGAGATGCCTGCCTCCTATGCCGAT
>NZ_VZPF01000179.1 GCF_008801695.1 Pantoea stewartii subsp. stewartii | reverse complement strand
ATGGAGGCGAAGCGCCTCAAGGAGCCATGTCCGGTGTTTCACGCGATAGTGTCCATTAAAAAATGATGGACACTATTTTCCCGGAACCGGAGCCCGCTGCACAGACGGTTTAAATGTGACGCTTACAAATGTTAGCCCACCTAAGTATTTTAAAGTCTAGTCAACTCTTCAACTTCAAACACTTACCTTCCGTTTGTAGCCCGTTAACGTACACCGTCATATTTCAAAATCCACTCTGTTTAGTTGGTACATATGTTGGTATGTTAAGTTCGATATTGCAGATACCATCATCTGAGGGTTTTTAGTATGGCGCTCACAGAGTTAAAAGTAAGAAATACAAAGCCTTCTGATAAACCTGTCAAGATGACCGACGGTAATGGTATGCACCTGTTGATTACCACAAGTGGTTCCAAGTACTGGCGTTTTCAGTATCGCTTCGCTGGTAAACAGAAAATTCTCGCGCTGGGAGTCTATCCTGAGGTTTCATTGTCTGAAGCCAGACGACGAAGAGACGAAGCCCGTCAGCTTGTCGCAAACCATGTAGACCCAAGTGAGAAGCGAAAAGCGCAAAAGATTGAGAGCAAGGGCTTGCTAACATTTGAGCAAGTTGCACGACAATGGCATACCAGTAACAGAACCTGGTCAGACAGTCATAGAACAACTGTTTTGAACAGCCTTGTTTCCCATGTGTTCCCTGTCATCGGAAAACGTAATATCAGCGAGCTAAAAACTCGTGATTTATTGGTTCCTTTGAAAAAAGCAGAAGCTTCAGGACACAATGAACTGGCTTCCCGCTTACA
Source organism: Pantoea stewartii subsp. stewartii (assembly GCF_008801695.1). Classification (GTDB taxonomy): domain Bacteria; phylum Pseudomonadota; class Gammaproteobacteria; order Enterobacterales; family Enterobacteriaceae; genus Pantoea; species Pantoea stewartii. The sequence continues at coordinate 1,093 of NZ_VZPF01000179.1, read as the reverse complement.
ACAGCGCATTACGGCGGTAATGAGGTATGCCGTTCACAATGCTTTAATTGAACAGAATCCTGCAAACGACCTCGCTGGTGCTGTTGTTTCCACTAAAAGTGTTCATCGCCCTGCCCGTTCTCTGGAACGATTGCCAGAGCTTATGAATCGTTTGGAAGCATATAAAGGAAGAGGCATTACCCAAATTGCAGTGCAGTTAACACTCCTGACCTTTGTCCGTTCGAGTGAACTGCGATTTGCTCGCTGGTCAGAAGTCGATCTCAAAAATTCATTGTGGACTATCCCTGGAGAGCGACAACCTTTGAAAGGGGTAAAATATTCTGCAAGAGGGGCAAAGATGAAAACCCCACATCTGGTTCCACTAAGTACACAAGCTAAAGCACTCCTGGAAGAGCTTCACTCGATCAGTGGTGACAAAGAACTTATGTTCATCAGTTTTATTGGGGACGACAAACCTATAAGTGAAAACACGGTCAACAAAGCACTCAGGACAATGGCCTACGATATGAAAGTAGAAGTCTGCGGGCATGGTTTCAGGACTATGGCATGTAGTGCCTTAATCGAATCGGGATTATGGTCGAGAGATGCTGTGGAAAGACAAATGAGCCACCAGGAGGCTTTGTTGAATAATAGGTAATCATTCTGTTTTGTCTGCACTGTTTTGGTAGAAAACGCTGATGCCAGACAGAACACCGTCATACGCAAGCATGTAATGCATTGATTTTATGTTATCTGAAACAACCGTTTTCATAGTACCACAGCATAAAATCCATTTATTCAACAAAGCCTTTGCAAACAGATAGGATAGTCTTAGTACTAAATAACTGCTCGGAATAGTAGATCCCTTAGAGGGAACTCAGTCCGGTTTATGCGATCTGATCAATCGCTGAATATCCCAAATCACCAGCCGGACTGAGCAATGTCGATCATAGCACCAATACCCAGAACCGAACGACGCCTGATGCAGAAAACTATCCATAAAACAAAGGACAAAAACCACGCCCGGCGGCTCACCGCCATGCTGATGCTGCATCGTGGTGACACCGTCAGTCATGTTGCCAGAACACTCTGCTGTGCCCGCTCATCGATTGGT
>NZ_VZPF01000178.1 GCF_008801695.1 Pantoea stewartii subsp. stewartii | reverse complement strand
AGCTTTTGAGAGACCCGAACGCATCGTGCTGTGTTCCTTATTACGGAGGAACACGACGTGCGTCGTTTCAAATTTTCAGCTTGTTCCGGATTGTTAAAGAGCAAATATCTCAAACGTGACCCTGAGGCCAGTTTTGAGATACTTCGTGGAGACACCTTTCACCTGTCACCAAGCAAGTGGCGTCCCCTAGGGGATTCGAACCCCTGTTGCCGCCGTGAAAGGGCGGAGTCCTAACCGCTAGACGAAGGGGACACGTACGTGTGTCTCGGCTTCGCAGCCGTCTTGCTTCTTCAGCTTTCTATCAGACAATCTGTGTGAGCACTGCGCACGAAGGTATCTTCAGGTAAGGAGGTGATCCAACCGCAGGTTCCCCTACGGTTACCTTGTTACGACTTCACCCCAGTCATGAATCACAAAGTGGTAAGCGCCCTCCCGGAGGTTAAGCTACCTACTTCTTTTGCAACCCACTCCCATGGTGTGACGGGCGGTGTGTACAAGGCCCGGGAACGTATTCACCGTGGCATTCTGATCCACGATTACTAGCGATTCCGACTTCACGGAGTCGAGTTGCAGACTCCGATCCGGACTACGACGCACTTTATGAGGTCCGCTTGCTCTCGCGAGGTCGCTTCTCTTTGTATGCGCCATTGTAGCACGTGTGTAGCCCTACTCGTAAGGGCCATGATGACTTGACGTCATCCCCACCTTCCTCCGGTTTATCACCGGCAGTCTCCTTTGAGTTCCCGACCGAATCGCTGGCAACAAAGGATAAGGGTTGCGCTCGTTGCGGGACTTAACCCAACATTTCACAACACGAGCTGACGACAGCCATGCAGCACCTGTCTCAGCGTTCCCGAAGGCACCAAGGCATCTCTGCCAAGTTCGCTGGATGTCAAGAGTAGGTAAGGTTCTTCGCGTTGCATCGAATTAAACCACATGCTCCACCGCTTGTGCGGGCCCCCGTCAATTCATTTGAGTTTTAACCTTGCGGCCGTACTCCCCAGGCGGTCGACTTAACGCGTTAGCTCCGGAAGCCACTCCTCAAGGGAACAACCTCCAAGTCGACATCGTTTACGGCGTGGACTACCAGGGTATCTAATCCTGTTTGCTCCCCACGCTTTCGCACCTGAGCGTCAGTCTTCGTCCAGGGGGCCGCCTTCGCCACCGGTATTCCTCCAGATCTCTACGCATTTCACCGCTACACCTGGAATTCTACCCCCCTCTACGAGACTCAAGCCTGCCAGTTTCAAATGCAGTTCCCAGGTTAAGCCCGGGGATTTCACATCTGACTTAACAGACCGCCTGCGTGCGCTTTACGCCCAGTAATTCCGATTAACGCTTGCACCCTCCGTATTACCGCGGCTGCTGGCACGGAGTTAGCCGGTGCTTCTTCTGCGGGTAACGTCAATTGATGAGGTTATTAACCTCACCACCTTCCTCCCCGCTGAAAGTACTTTACAACCCGAAGGCCTTCTTCATACACGCGGCATGGCTGCATCAGGCTTGCGCCCATTGTGCAATATTCCCCACTGCTGCCTCCCGTAGGAGTCTGGACCGTGTCTCAGTTCCAGTGTGGCTGGTCATCCTCTCAGACCAGCTAGGGATCGTCGCCTAGGTGGGCCGTTACCCCGCCTACTAGCTAATCCCATCTGGGCACATCCGATGGTGTGAGGCCCGGAGGTCCCCCACTTTGGTCTTGCGACGTTATGCGGTATTAGCTACCGTTTCCAGTAGTTATCCCCCTCCATCGGGCAGTTTCCCAGACATTACTCACCCGTCCGCCACTCGTCACCCGAGGAGCAAGCTCCTCTGTGCTACCGTCCGACTTGCATGTGTTAGGCCTGCCGCCAGCGTTCAATCTGAGCCATGATCAAACTCTTCAATTTAAAGTTTGATTTGCTGCAACCAGTGCAGCGATGCTCAAGGAAAACGTCGTAATGAATTTCAATACGTGTTCACTCTTAAGACTTGATATTTTTTTGCGTCCGGA
>NZ_VZPF01000177.1 GCF_008801695.1 Pantoea stewartii subsp. stewartii | reverse complement strand
GTTTTCATAGTACCACAGCATAAAATCCATTTATTCAACAAAGCCGATGAAGACCAGAAACTTGTTTCATAAACTAACGCCGAAGAGACTTACTGCAGGATTTTTACGTCGTACCGCGCCAGTCAGCAGCGCGGTACTCCGATCAGAAATGCGTCCAGCCTTCTTCCTTGTTGGTTATGCCGGTGTCTGTTGCCGGCGTACTGAATTTCTGCCTTACGGGTTCAGAGACCACATCAACAGAAGACGTAATGGCCTGATTACCCAGACTAAATACGGATACGGCCTGGAGAAGCCGTTCGGCCTGATTTTGAAGGCTCGCAGCCGCTGAGGCAGACTCCTCGACCAGCGAGGCATTCTGTTGCGTGGTGCTGTCCATCTCCGTTACCGCAATGCCTACCTGTTCAATACCGCGGGCCTGTTCGGCGCTAGAGGAGGTGATTTCCTCTACGGTGTCAGTCAGCTTTCCGACCGCAGAGAGGATACCTGACATTGTTTCAGAAGCGTGTACCACCAGTTTGTTACCTTCTTCGACGCTGTGCGCATTTGCCTCAATAAGCTGACGTATTTCACCGGCAGCTGTTGCGCTGCGCTGTGCCAGAGACCTGACCTCACTGGCCACCACGGCAAATCCCCGGCCGTGTTCACCTGCCCGCGCAGCCTCAACCGCGGCGTTGAGCGCAAGGATATTCGTCTGGAATGCGATTCCGTCAATCACGGCGGTAATCTCGGCAATACGGCCGGAGCTTTCGCTGATGGTCTTCATGGTCCCGGTAATGGCTCCGGTGGCATCGCTGCCTTTATTTGCCACATCGCGTACGCCCAATGCCAGTTGTCCCGCCTGCCGTGCGTTTTCCGCATTGTTCCTGACGGTCATACCCAGCTGCGTCATGGTTGCCGCTGTCTGCTCCAGCGCACTGGCCTGCTCTTCAGTTCGTTGTGAGAGGTCAGCGTTCCCCTGCGCAATCTGGTTGCTGGCCGATGCAACACTTTCCGCATTGCTTCTTACCTGGCTGACGGTATTAATCAGCGAATCCTGCATGTCACGAATGGCTGACAGCAGTACCCCTGTCTCATCTTTATGACCAGCATGCACCGCGCCACTCAGGTCCCCCAGGGCCACGCTACGTGCAGCCTGAACAGCCTCCGTAAGCGGCCGTGTGATACTCCGGGTAATGAACAGTGCAGATATGGCGGCGAGCAGTACTGCAACAATACCTGCGGTAATGAGTATCATCAGTGCTGACGAACGGTCTGCGCGCGCCTGTGCAGCAGCGGTAATCATCCGCGCTTCCTGATGGTCCTGCAGTTGTTTCAGGGAAGCCATGAATTCCCCCTGGCTCTGATAGCGCGGACCGAAAAGCAGTTGCGTGGCTTCGTCGCCCTTGCCGTTTTTCGCGAGGGCTACAACTTCATCAAGGAAAGGTAAAAAGAGGTCTGCCCGGTCCGTGAGGCGCTTAAAGATTTCCAGCCCTGTGGGTGAGCTCACCTGTTTCCGGAGCAGCTCGAGCAGACCGTCAAGCTCATGTCTCTCGCTGCGGTAGTCACTGATGGCTTTCTCTCTCTCTGAGAATCGTCCCTGAGGAGAATTGCATTGCGGGCGAGACGGCTCATGTCTGATGTGAGATAGCGCAGAGACTGGGAGGCGGAGGATTTACTGTAAAGGCTGCCAGAAATTTCATCGTTCGCACTGCCGAGCGAGTTAATTTTAAGGACGCCAATCAGCACCATGATAATGACAAGCAATGCCATAAAGCCGAAGGCCGCACTGAGTCTTATGCCTATTTTTATATTATTCATAAAGGTTCCCTGTAGGGTATCAGCACTGATGTATTGAGGCGTCAGTGCTGATACAGAAGCTCTCCTGCGATGCAGAAGGACGATGTAGCACATTTCCGCTTTTTTTATGACGGAATTATTACTATCGGCAGCGATTAAAGAATGTTCATTCTGACTGTACCAGACCTGAAAGCCGGGGAGAGAGCATGGCAGTTTCTGAGCCATCGTTAAACTGGACTGAGCAGCGAAAGGTAAGGCGGTAAGTGCTGCTTTCATCCTTACA
>NZ_VZPF01000176.1 GCF_008801695.1 Pantoea stewartii subsp. stewartii | reverse complement strand
AGAGCATCCTGAAAAAAATTCTGACATACTTTACGGGCAGGCATAGCGGTGATCCCATTGAATTTGTGGAAGAATCAGTAGATCACATCTTGCTATGTCTGTCTCATTTTTGTGGGGATTCGTCAGGGCTTAGCGGGGATCATGCGAGGTGATTCGCAACTGAAAAGCATAAATCACTACGGTTCGCTTGTTTAATGCCGATAACACGATCACAGCGCAAGTGCTGGCAGAAGAATGAAAGGCAAAACGCCCGGCGTTTCCCGACGTGCAGCAAGATGATGCGGCCGTCTCACGGCGGCTCAACCTTTCATGACTGACTGAAAGAGAGGGTGACGGCAGATATTCCGCCGGCGCGCCTTTTTCAGATATGAAACCTCGTCATTTTATGAGGACTTAACGACTAACCGATCACCCATAACGGCCGGATGAAAACACGCGGCAGGTTGCAGGCACCTGAATGAACACGAAAAGAAAAAATGCGACATTGCATACCTGCTTTAAGAAACGGCTTCAGGCCGGTGAATTTACGCCTTATTTTCAGCCGATTGTGTCGCTCGAGGATGAGCGGGTAGTCGGCTTTGAAATGCTGGCCCGCCGCGTTTTACCGGACGGGCTTATTATCCCGCCCGATCAATTCATTCCCGAAATGGAACGTCAGGGCCTGCTGAATGAACTGACCGCCGTCCTGTTAACTCAGGGCATCCTGACCGCAGGCACCTGGCCCGAACAGCAGTTTTTATCGGTTAATGTTTCGCCTTCCCAACTGAAGGGTTGTCATCTGCCTGACATCATCAAGCACGTGGCAAATCAGTACGCCTTCAGTTTGCCCAGGCTCAAGATAGAAATCACCGAAACGGCCCTGATAGATGATGTGGATTCTGCGCGTGCGCAGATTGATTACCTTTCAGAGATGGGCTGCATGATAGCAATGGATGACTTTGGCACCGGCTTCTCAAGCCTGGCCTGGCTCATTCAGCTTCCTGCCACCACAATCAAAATCGACAGCAGTTTCATTCGCTCAATGCTGCACCAAAAGGACAGTCGCAAGATTGTTTCCAGCGTTGTCGGCCTGGGACGCAGTCTGGATATGGACGTGATCGCCGAAGGGGTTGAAACAGAGGAAGAGGCGGAAATGCTGCGGAAAATAGGCTGCACCTATGCGCAGGGCTATTTATTCGGCAAGCCGCTGACCGCAGATGAGACGCACGCGTTGCTACTCACCCGACCGGGAAAAAAATTTCATCGCAGGGTACAACGCATGTCTCTCGATCAGCGCGCGCATCAGATCTCGTCCATGTACGCTGCGCCCGGGACCTCCATCTGTTTCCTCAACACGGATCTCCGGATCGTGGATGCCAGTGAGACCTTCGCCGAACGCGTCTGCTGGGAACTGGACGATCTCATCGACCGTTATATCTATGAAGTCATCCCTTCGGAGGCGGATAAACTGTTATGGCTTCAGGATTTCCGCGAAAAAGGGCTGCCTTATCCGCCTTATGAAGTGACGCTGCCGGGCGGCCGTATTGATCTGGTTATCATTACCCGGGTGGAAGATGAAGCCAAAGACTTGCTGGGCTTCTGTGTGTTCGGTATCGACATCAGTAGCCGGATGGGCACAGAACACCCTGTGGAACAGGATTTTTCCGCTAAACAGCAGGGCGCGGAAAGTAAGATATTGCCGGGACGTTCAAAACCCAGCTGAATGGGCACGCTGCCGCATCGTAAAAACCTGCGCCCTCGCAGGCACCTCATCGGACGGGGCAGGCCGGAGATCACTTACCTGCTGCCATCTCCCTGCCTGATAGCGTTGTGCACGTTTATGTCTCCACACCGGTCTGACCCGCCAGACCGGCTCAGCACCGAAGGAAAGAACCGTTAGCACACAGGCAGGATGTAAGCGTCGCATTCAGACCGTATTGACGTTCAGGCAGAGGGAAGCTCGACCTTCCATGGCAGCAGATCGCGGACCCGGTTCACCGGCCAGTCCTGTATATGACCGATGACGTAACGCAACCACGTCTCGGGGTCAACGCCGTTAAGCCGGCAGGTGACGATCAGAGAGTAGAGGATCGCCGCACGTTCTCCGC
>NZ_VZPF01000175.1 GCF_008801695.1 Pantoea stewartii subsp. stewartii | reverse complement strand
CCAAAGTTGGTCTGGTGCTCGTTGTAGATCACCGCCATTTCACGGCTAAGCTGCAGCGTTGAAATAATCTCCCATACGCCGTTCTGATAGATATAAAACGCCTCACTCTCCGGGTGAATGCATATTCCATCGTATCGCTGAGACAGCAGAAGGGCTTTTTCATTGTCCTGCATCTGAATAAGGTTGATTTCATCACGCAGGCGCTTTTTACCGCCCTCAATTGATTTAAGCTGAACGGGCATATTTCCCCCTGGCTGATACAGTGAATCGATAAAAGCTTTAGTGGCCGCTTCCAGTCCGTGAAGCTGGTGATAATCGTTCCAGTCGGCTTTTTCTTCCGTTGGCGGTAATGCCACCCAACCGTTAACCGCCTTCGCTGCCTGCTCTGCGGCCAGTTTGCCGGTGTTGGGCTTCTGAGTAGTCTGTCCGTCACTTAGGGCGTGAATGTCGTTATCGGCGGCTATGATGATCCGCGCATCAGGGTATTTTTCGCGTAACACTGCGGCAACGGCCGGAAGGTTCCCGGCATCGAGCGCCACCACCGCCAGCGCGTCAGGTTGCATCTGCTGAGCCGATAGCGTGGTGGCAAGCCCTTCGGCAACGATGACCGTTTCCGGCGATCCACCGGAGTTGAGCACACAGAAAGCGCCTTTTTTCACCGTTCCGGCCACCAGCCGCTTACCGCCATCGGGTTTAATGACCTGGGCGCCACAAACCGCGCCGCTGGCGTTACAGAGCACCAGCAGCAGCGAACCATCGGAAAGCAGCGGTAAGGGGCATTGAAGCCCCTTTGAAGTGAGGTAGGCAGACTGGCCAGACTTTGATTGTCCTGCCATAGCTGAGACTTTATCCGCGATATCCGTTTGAGGCTTCTCTCTGGCTGGCTTCGGTTCCGGCATAGGCAGCGCCATTGCTTCGGCCACCAGCACCGCCGCATCCCTTACGCTGCACTGCCTGACTTTCATGACCAAATCCAGCCCTGTGCCAGCGCCACAATGTGAACAGTGATAGGTTCCGCGCTGCTCAATGTCGTCAAACCGGTAGCGGGTATCACCGCCACAGACCGGACAGGGGCCTTCGCTGCGGTTGGTCGGAATGTCCAGGCGCTGGAGAACAGACGGCCAGTGACCGTCAGCCTTTTTGCGCACGTCATTTACCAGGTTATCCCGCATCTTTAGCGCCTCCGTTAATAAACGTGAATTCCTTCTCAAAGCGGCTGAGTGGATAAATACACGGGTGTTCATACCCGTTTCTGATAAAGGTCACACGGTTAAACCCGATGTCGGTAACAGTTAAAAGCTCGCCGTAACCATCCCGCCAGTTCTGACCACGCCTGATTTCGGGCTGAGTTTTACCACTGGCAGTAGAGCCAGTTAATTTTCTGGTCATGGTTTAAACTCCCCGGTCAGACGTGTTTTGACTGCCTGAATTTCGCTGTGCCTGTTCTTCGAGAAGCCACGCAGCAACGGAATCTAAAAGGTCAGAAGCCATGGATACGGCGGTTCCAATATCTGCGAAATCCATATCGTCAATCGTCTTGCGAAGCATAAAAAGTGTCACGTTCGCCTGGTCAGCGCGTTCAGTAGCCTGCTGGAGTGTGATTTCGTGGCTCATGCCTTACCCTCCGGCTCTTTTACTGTTGAATTCATTGCAGGTTCAATTTCATCACAGGCAGCACAAATCAGCGTCAGCAGCGCACCATAACGCCAGCTTGTTTCCGAATCTGAGTTTTCCGCATCGAGCATTGAACAGAGCACGCCACGGGCCTGATTCAGGTAAGTGCTTGCCTGACAGGATTTATCAATGAGTTCAAAACGGGTCAGGTTGTTACGCATGATATGCCTCCATCGCTAACATGGACTGGATGGAAGCAGCCTTGCTTCCCAGCTGTAGGTAAGTTCGGGTAATGGCTGGATTGCTGTGTCCGAGCATTTCAGAGGCGATCAGTAAGCCCTGCTCACCGCCAGCGCTCATCAGGTTAAAGGCTGCGATTTTGCGGCTTGAGTAGGCGCTCAGGCGAAGTTTGGTATTCACAAAGCGGCTGAACCACTGCATAACGCTGTGCAGCTTCTTCCAGATGGTCTGGCGCGTCACGCTACCTTCCAGAGAATGACAACGGTTACTTTCAATCTGGCTCCGTGAAAACACCAGGTCATCATCAACGAAATT
>NZ_VZPF01000174.1 GCF_008801695.1 Pantoea stewartii subsp. stewartii | reverse complement strand
GCCATTGGTTTTCTCTCATTGCATATATTGGGATAATTATAATATTTATTGCAATTTATGCAACATAAATACTCGATAAATATACAGTGGTTTCTGTGCTTTTCGGCGCTAATTGTCAGACGGTACAAGCTGAACCAAAAACTTATTGCTTATTACCTGTGCATCAACAATGCATTAATAGTTCTAAAGAAATTCTTCTGCGTTCCGATTAGTTTCATTAACTACCGCAACTGATGGATTAATCATGGAAAAAGAAACCCCTGAACTACCAAGCGAAAAATCACCCAGAATTAATGATTTCAGCGGTAATTTTCGCGATATTCTCAGAGACAGCATGCTGGCACATACCCTTATACTTCTTATTATCTCTATGTATGTGATTCTTGAAGTCAGACATCCTGAGGATGCTACTTTGGGCATATCCTTTATGATTGTTTTCGGTATTGCACTGGTGATTATTGGTATCTGGCTAGTTTCATGCCTCAGGGCAAGCTATAAAAAAATGATCCCCCGCGTTGAGTTCAAGCGACTTTGCATGGTTTTTCATTTAGGCATTTTTGAGACCCTGCTCGTAGGGTCAATTGTTTACACTGCCCACAGCATCGTAGGCGCTCTCGCACATTAATCTTTTCAGGCGGGCGCTCATGCAGCCCGCATCTCCCATGAGCTGCTCCCCGTTAATTTATTCACCGTGCCAAGAAAGCCCAAACAGAAAGCGCGGGCATTAAAGAGCCAGCCAGGGAAAAGCCTTCAAAAATCCTCATAACTCTTTCCTGAAATTGGGTAGATAAGGTAGATAACAGGTAGATAATAAAAAATTAGTTATCTACCCAATTAACCTGATGATTTATATATATTTTATTTCAAAAGGTAGATAAGGTAGATAACCCCACTGAATTTTATAAAAACTCGTCAGCCTTATCGGTAATCTGAACGTTGGTCTGCCGCCGTCCTTTGATGGTTCGGGTCAGATATTCTGATTTGTACTCCTTCGCCGCTTCCTTGATGGCCTTGCCAAACTCAGTAACGCTCAGCGGCTTACTCAGCCCCTGATATTCCATAAAGTCCAGATAGAGGTGATACAGGTATCTCCTTGGCTGGCGAATGCCATCACTACGCTTGCCGCCGCCCATTTCCAGCCCGCGAGGTTCGCTCATGAACGCCAGCGCGGCGCACATGTCGATAACAGGATTTGACGCGCGTTTGATTTCGAGCGCTTCCATGCTGTCGCGTTGCTCGATAAGCAGCTCACGGGCCTTTTCCGGGTCTGCGAAGTCAGCCAGCAGGCGACGAACGATCACCGGTATTTCATGCGCAATTTTCTCAGACAGATGCGGGTCTTTGTCTTCTTCCTTCACGCGATGATTGAACTGGAAAATCACCCTACGCCGGGCAACGCCACCAGCACGCTCGGTGAAAATCATTGGCGTGTTGTTGGTAGCCACGACAACGGCACGCAGAACGGCCGTGTACTGGTGAATGTATTTTGGGTTGATCTCAACTGCATCACCGCCCGTAATCGCCTTGATGCCCGTTCCCTCGCCTGTGTATTTGGGCTGGTCAGGAAGGGTGATCATGCTCTTACCCACGAACTGAGCACGGCCCTGTGCGGTATCCAGCGCGGCCATATTGCCGCTGGCGGTGTTGTGCTGTCCGGCCAGCAGGGTCGCTATCTGAGTGAAGACACTTTTTCCGCTGCCGCCTGAACCGGTAATCTCAAGGAACAACTGCCAGTCGTAGCGGTTCGCCAGCACCATAAACAGGGCAGCGGTAATACGGCGCATTTTAAGTCCATCGTTCTCGGCAACATGGCTCAGCCACTTGTGAAAATTTGGTGCGTTATCATGCAGGTTTTCGCCAGGCGTGGCGGCGGTATACCCGATGCCGTTATGGTTCATCAGCCAGTTATCGGCTGAATGCGCCGTAAACGCGCCGGACGCCATATCGTAAACCCCGTTAGCAAAGGGAATGAGGTTGCGGCGGGGTTCGCCCATGATCGGCGCTACCACTTTAAGCGCCTCCACGGCGTTGTTAATCGTCCTTTTGCCAAAGTTGGTCTGGTGCTCGTTGTAGATCACCGCCATTTCACGGCTAAGCTGCAGCGTTGAAATAATCTCCCATACGCCGTTCTGATAGATATAAAACGCCTCACTCTCCGGGTGAATGCATATTC
>NZ_VZPF01000173.1 GCF_008801695.1 Pantoea stewartii subsp. stewartii | reverse complement strand
ATGTCGAACGGTTGTGGCAGGCGCTTCATGAGACAATAACCCGAAATCACCAGTGCAGTTCAATGTGGCAACTGTTGAAAAAGGTCCATCACTTTATGAATACCGTCAGCCCATTCCCCGGGGGAAAACATGGGCTGGCTAAAGTGTAGCGGTATTAGGATCAGTTATTTAGGTTATCAGGAATATCTGCCGTATCAATTTCACTAAGAGGAGTTCCAGGAACGTGTAGCATTCGGAGGTACACATCACCGCCATGCCGTATGACAACGGATGCATCATCGCCATAAAAAGCATTAAAAAGGTCAGATTCTTTCTTTGCCATTTCCAGTACTTCATAGTAATGGTTACCAGCAAGATCATACTTTTTGTATAAAGCGGATGAATCATTCACATCTTCAAATACTTCTGCTGTAGAACCCTCCCCTATTAACTTACCTAGAATGGGATCTGTTACAATGTCAGTATGAGAATTATGATTCTCATATAGAAAAGGTGTTTGAATAATGGGGGAGGTTATTTTCATTACAGACCTTGGTTGCGCAATTTAAACATCCAGGAGATTTTCACATGATTTACGTGTCAAAAGATAAATTTCACTTAACCAATAAATGTGAAAAAGCTTTATTAAATGAATTTGCTTCTGCTTTTCGAGCCGCCAGCCCCTCAATAATAGGGGAATCACCGCGAGGCATAGGCATAACAAAACTACTACCATTATTATTTGTAACTTTTAGAAAGTTACCGCCCAAAATAGATGTAACAAAAGGGATTATTTGACGTGGCTTTTCAAGTTTGAGCTTCTTTTCAATTTCCACCAAGCGAGAATGTGAATTATATGTTATGCTTTTCATATGCCTATACCTCATTGATTAAATATATCTTTAACATGATACAGCTATGTTTATATTGGTTTCTATCTGGAAACGCTCATATTTATTAAAAGAATGGAATGAAATATTTTCAGAGTACAAATACTTTTCCGCAACCATCCCTTATCAGACAGCAGTCTCTACACGAGCTTTCTCTTCTTCCAGAATTTTATAAACCGTGGATCGTGCAATGCTCAAAGTCCGGGAAATGTCCGTCGCCCCCGTTCCAGCCAGGTGAAGCTCCAGCACCCTGCTTCTGTCAATGGTGCGCTTACGGCCAAAGCGAACCCCTTTAAGCTTCGCTTCCTGCCGGCCTTCATTGGTACGCTCTAATATTCTCCGTCGTTCGGCCTGCGCTACGGCGGACAAAATAGTGACCACCATTTTTCCCATATCTCCATCGGTGCTGATTCCATCGTCAATGAAACGAATGGCAACGCCATGGGCATCGAACTCTTTTATCAACTGAATCATATCGGCGGTGTCGCGGCCAAGCCGGTCAAGTTTCTTCACCAGAATGACGTCACCTTCCTCCACCTTCATACGCAGCAGATCGAGCCCCGGACGATCGACTGAGCTGCCGGATGCTTTATCGGTAAAGATGCGGTTAGCTTTTACCCCTGCATCTTTGAGCGCCCTGATCTGAATATCAAGGGACTGCTGGCTGGTAGATACCCGGGCGTAACCAAAAAGTCGCATAAAAATGTATCCTAAATCAAATATCGGACATGTTGTGTCTGTTATAACAAAATAACGATTTAATGGACACATAAATGAAGCGATTTGTGTATGTCCGACAAATTATAATATTTCGGACGGTTGCAGGATTGTTAATAAATGACCGTTAGGCAGGGAGGCCAATATGCCCGTCGATTTTCTGACCACTGAACAGACTGAAAGCTATGGCCGGTTCACCGGTGAACCGGATGAGCTTCAGCTGGCACGTTATTTTCATCTTGATGAAGCAGACAAGGAATTTATCGGAAAAAGCAGAGGCGATCACAATCGGCTGGGAATTGCCCTGCAACTAAATAACTGCTCGGAATAGTAGATCCCTTAGAGGGAACTCAGTCCGGTTTATGCGATCTGATCAATCGCTGAATATCCCAAATCACCAGCCGGACTGAGCAATGTCGATCATAGCACCAATACCCAGAACCGAACGACGCCTGATGCAGAAAACTATCCATAAAACAAAGGACAAAAACCACGCCCGGCGGCTCACCGCCATGCTGATGCTGCATCGTGGTGACACCGTCAGTCATGTTGCCAGAACACTCTGCTGTGCCCGCTCATCGATTGGT
>NZ_VZPF01000172.1 GCF_008801695.1 Pantoea stewartii subsp. stewartii | reverse complement strand
CTGATCGTCACCTGCCGGCTTAACGGCGTTGACCCCGAGACGTGGTTGCGTTACGTCATCGGTCATATACAGGACTGGCCGGTGAACCGGGTCCGCGATCTGCTGCCATGGAAGGTCGAGCTTCCCTCTGCCTGAACGTCAATACGGTCTGAATGCGACGCTTACGTTAAGGAGGCTTCCTATGCGCTATCAATGGCTGACACTCTGGCAGTATGCCGACACCTTTCTCGCCGCGACCTTGCTGACGCTTCAGGTGACGCTGCTGGCGTTTATGCTGGCGCTGGCGCTGGGATTGCTGGCTGCCGTGGCAAAAGCCGCCCGCTTTGCGCCTGTTCGCTGGCTGAGCCACGGCTATGTTGAATTTATCCGTAACACGCCCGTGCTGTTGCAAATATTCATCGTGTTCTTTGGGCTGCCTTCGCTGGGCATCACCATGAGTGCGTTTACGGCGGGTGTGCTGGCGTTGGGCATTAACGTCGGAGCCTATCTGGCCGAGATTTTCCGGGCCGGGATTCAGTCGGTTCCTAAAGGTCAGCTGGAAGCCGCCTGGATTTTGGGCATCAGCCGCCGCCAGATGTTTATCAATGTGGTCATGCCCCAGGCAGCGCGCGCGGTCTGGCCCGCTATCGTGAATAACCTGATTCAGCTGTTGCTGGGCACCTCACTGCTGTCAGCGATTGCGCTACCGGAACTGACGGGCACAGCCACCGTGATCAACGCCCGGACGCTGCTCTACATCCAGACCTTTAGCGTTGTCGCGCTGGTCTACCTGTTTCTCAGCAACCTGTTCTCGTGGTTAGGGACGGTTGCGGGACGTCGGCTGTTCATGCCACCGCTGGTCGTCGCCGTAAAAAGGCCGCTCTGGTCACAGGCCAGAAAAATGCTGTCACCTTCCGCTAAACAGGAGCCGGTCCAATGAGCGAACTGATTCTCAGCAGCCTGCCATTGTTGTGGCGCGGTCTGATAATTACGTTGTTGCTGTCGGTTGCCGCCATTGTCGGCAGTACGTTGCTTGGCCTTCTGGCCGCCGTCTTGCGGACCAGCCGTCTGCCTGTCGCCCGGCAGATTGCGGTGATCTATACCGAGCTGTTTCGCGGCACACCGGTTTTGATCACGTTGATGTTTATCTACTTTGGCGTGGCGTATTTTGGCTATGACATCAACCTGTTTGCCGCAGGCATTTTGGGGCTGAGCATTTATCAGGGCGCATACATTGCCGAGATCTTTCGTGGTGGCATTGAGGCGGTCCCGAAAGGCCAGTGGGAGGTTTCCTGGATCCTCGGCCTGTCCAGACGACAGACCTTCACCAGCGTTATCCTGCCGCAAACCCGTGGGATCGTCTTGCCCCCGCTTGTCGGCCAGTATCTGTCGCTCATCAAAGATACCTCGATTGTCAGCATGATCGGCATGTCTGAACTGATGCATCAGGGCCAGGCCATCGTTGATCGTATCGGGCAGCCGGTGCTGATTTATGGTCTGGTCGCCCTGCTCTACTTCGCGCTTTGTTACCCGCTTTCTCGCTGGGTGCAACACCAGCAAACCAGGAACCCGTTATGATGAAAAATGCAGCCATTACCCTGAGCCGGATCACGAAGTCATTCGGCGCGACTCAGGTTCTGAAAGAAATCAGTCTGGATGTCTCGCCGGGCGAGGTTCTGGTGCTGATCGGAGCGTCCGGTTCGGGTAAAAGTACGGTACTGCGCATTATGAGCGGTCTGGAAAAAGCCGACGGCGGCGAAATTTGGGTTAACGGCATACCGCTGCACGATCAAAAACGGAGTCGTGATATCTGTGGGCACGTCGGCATGGTGTTTCAGCAGTTCAATCTGTTTCCCCACAAAACGGCACTGGGCAACGTCACGCTGGCCTTGATTAAAGCCCAGAAACTCTCCGTCGCAGAGGCAAACGCGCGCGGCATGGCCGCGCTGGAACGCGTCGGACTGGCTGACCGCGCCGGCCACTATCCTTCTCAGCTTTCGGGCGGACAACAGCAACGTGTGGCTATCGCACGCGCGCTGGCGGTACAGCCCAAAATCATGTTTTTCGACGAAGCGACCTCCGCACTCGATCCCGAATTAGTCGGCGAAGTCATGGAAGTCATGCGCGGGCTGGCGCGTGAAGGGATGACCATGGTTGTGGTTACGCATGAGATGGGCTTTGCCCCTGACGAATCCCCACAAAAATGAGACAGACATAGCAAGATGTGATCTACTGATTCTTCCACAAATTCAATGGGATCACCGCTATGCCTGCCCGTAAAGTATGTCAGAATTTTTTTCAGGATGCTCT
>NZ_VZPF01000171.1 GCF_008801695.1 Pantoea stewartii subsp. stewartii | reverse complement strand
AATGGAGGCGAAGCGCCTCAAGGAGCCATGTCCGGTGTTTCACGCGATAGTGTCCATTAAAAAATGATGGACACTATTTTCCCGGAACCGGAGCCCGCTGCACAGACGGTTTAAATGTGACGCTTACGGTTGCGGGAGAGGACACGCTGAAAAGCCTGTTGAAAGAATTTAAATCGTCGGGCCCGGCTTACCAGCAGCAGGTTCATAAGATCCTCAGGTCCTCCTACAGCAACCACTATCGCCGTATGCTGCCCAAAATACTGGATGCGCTGACCTTTTGTTCCGGTAACAGCCGCCACCATCCGGTACTGGATGTCCTTGACTGGCTTAAAGACCATGAGAACAGTACTCAGCGTTACATACGGCTTGAAGATTCTATTCCCGTGGAGGGCGTCATTCAGCCCAAGTGGCATGATATTGTTATCGAGGAGCATCAGGGCGAAAAGCGAATCAACCGGATAAACTACGAGATCTGCGTTCTGCAGGCATTAAGAAATCGCCTGCGCAGTAAGGAAATCTGGGTAGTGGATGCCGATCATTACCGAAATCCCGACGATGATCTTCCGCAGGACTTTGATGCCAATCGTGAAAATTATTACCGGGACCTTGGTCAGACCACCGATGCCACCGCCTTCGTTTCACAGTTGCGTGATGAGATGAATGGTGCGCTGGAAGCCCTCAACCGGGATATGCCAAAAAACCGCAAGGTAAAAATTCTGTCGCAGGGTAAAAACAGGATCTCCATAACCCCCTTTGAATCCCAGGATGAACCCGCTAACCTGGCGGGACTGAAACGTGAGATCTCCGGTCGGTGGCCCATGACCAGCCTGCTCGATGTGCTGAAAGAGGCGGACCTGCGGATTGGATTCAGTGATCATTTTAAAAGTGTTGCAGACCGGGAGAACCTCGACAGGCAAAGCCTTCAGCAACGTTTACTGCTTTGCCTTTACGGTATGGGCACCAATACCGGCTTAAAACGCGTCAGCAGTGGGCGCCATGGGATAAGTTACAAAGAGTTGCTGAATGTGCGGCGTCGCTATGTACATAAAGCCGCGTTGCGTAATGCGATTGGTCAGGTTGCCCGGGCGATTTTTGCTGTTCGTAATCCTGCCGTTTGGGGGGAAGGAACAACATCTTGCGCTTCGGATTCCAAAAAATTTGGCTCCTGGGGGCTTTGTTGAATAATAGGTAATCATTCTGTTTTGTCTGCACTGTTTTGGTAGAAAACGCTGATGCCAGACAGAACACCGTCATACGCAAGCATGTAATGCATTGATTTTATGTTATCTGAAACAACCGTTTTCATAGTACCACAGCATAAAATCCATTTATTCAACAAAGCCACGCAACTGCGTTAAAACAGGGAACCGCAGAACCAGAAGCCATTTTACGCCGGTTTACCAGGAACAACGTTCAGCATCCGACTTATAAGGCTCTGGCGGAGCTGGGGAAAGCAATAAAAACCATTTTCTTATGCCGGTATATTGGCTCCGAAGATCTTCGCATTGAGATAAATGAAGGGCTGAACGTAGTGGAAAACTGGAATAGTGCAAATGCGTTCATTTTTTATGGTAAAGGCGGAGAGGTGGCGACAAACCGTCTGGAAGAGCAGGAGTTGTCAGTCCTGGCGCTGCATCTGTTGCAGATTTGCCTGGTCTACGTGAACACGCTGATGATCCAGCAGGTACTCCATGAGCCTGTATGGCTGTCACGAATGAAGGCAGAAGACTTCAGGGCACTGACACCGCTGATTTACGCCCATGTAAACCCTTACGGGATATTTGAACTTGATATGGAAACAAGGTTGCCGATCGAGGTAGTTGCCTGAAAGTTGGCAGTTATCGCAGCTACCCGGTCACTGCCCCTATTAAAAGATAAACCAAAAAAAAAGAAAAACATTACTGTTATCCCCTTTGAAAAGTGGATAACCGAACAACATCGGCGCAAGCGCCTCAAAAGTAGCTCCCCACGCTAAAGCGCGGGGCATTCAGATCGAAATCGTGAGAGGGCTAACAGCTTGCCTGTTAGCCGTCGAGGGATTGGACAAATCCGGCCATGCCGGATGCGTCAGCAAATATCGCTGAACGATTTGCTAACACGCTCGTAAGCGGCTCTTACGACCCGCTAACGCGGAGATACGCCCCAACTGCGGCTTCGCCTTGTTGTGACCACTCCGACCGCGCACAGAAGCCTCTGAGCCACTTTTAGCTAGGTATGGCTTTACAAGGGTGAAGGGATGGATAGGCGATCCCTTTCGATCCCTCATTGGTATCGGCGGCTAACCTTCAGTGCTACCTGTCATTTCATCCAGCCGCCTTACATGCGCTGACGCGCATCCGTCATGTCCG
>NZ_VZPF01000170.1 GCF_008801695.1 Pantoea stewartii subsp. stewartii | reverse complement strand
GAAATCTGACGCTCAAATCAGTGGCGGCGAAACCCGACAGGACTATAAAGATCCCAGGCGTTTCCCCCTGGTAGCTCCCTCGTGCGCTCTCCTGTTCCTGCCTTTCGGTTTACCGGTGTCATTCCGCTGTTATGGCCGCGTTTGTCTCATTCCACGCCTGACACTCAGTTCCGGGAAGGCAGTTCGCTCCAAGCTGGACTGTATGCACGAACCCCCCGTTCAGCCCGACTGCTGCGCCTCATCCGGTAACTATCGTCTTGAGTCCAACCCGGACGGACACGCAAAAACGCCATTGGCAGCAGCCATTGGTAACAGGGGTGTACAAGAAGGTATCTAAAGAGGTCTTGAAGTAGTGGCCTGACTGCGGCTACACTGAAAGAACAGTTTGGTAATTGCGGTCTTGTACACCCAGTTACCTACTCCAGGTAGAAGAGGTCGAAGACTTCTAACTGGACGAATCAACCCGCCTCTGGCGGGTTTTTTCGTTTCTGAGCAAGAGATTACGCGCAGATTAAAAGGATCTCAAGGATCCTTTTATAACTCTTTCGAAATCAGTCATTTTATAAGACACCAATTTGCTCTGATTTCCAGCCAAACCGCTTTCGATAAGGCCTTCCTTTCATTAGAAATATTCAACCGCGCGCACCATACAGAAGTCGAATTTTGGAA
This sequence comes from Pantoea stewartii subsp. stewartii, assembly GCF_008801695.1. Lineage (GTDB taxonomy): Bacteria > Pseudomonadota > Gammaproteobacteria > Enterobacterales > Enterobacteriaceae > Pantoea > Pantoea stewartii. The sequence goes on along the minus strand of NZ_VZPF01000170.1, from coordinate 1,684 downwards.
GAAAAAAAAAATCAGCCAGCTAATGTGGAATATTATTCCGCCATCAAACAGATACAAAAAAATGACAGCAATCAATAACGCCACCAACAATATAGTTCGCATGGTAGCTAAAAATACAACTATCCCATCGCTCGTCGCAGAACAGATGAGCACAAAATTTATAGCCACCATAGCATCTGTAAGAAATACGCCGTCATCACTTAACCGTCACGGCAACACTTTTCAGGGAGTAATCGCCAGCTCGACGGCCACACAGCCCGGGGCGATTAAAAATATTCACTCCACTGCAGCACAACAAATCACAGCAGCAAAAACACCGCTCTACAACCCACTTAACCGTCACGGCAACACTTTTCAGGGAGTAATCGCCAGCTCGACGGGCACACAGCCCGGGGCGATTAAAAATATTCACTCCACTGCAGCACAACAAATCACAGCAGCAAAAACACCGCTCTACAACCCACTTAACCGTCACGGCAACACTTTTCAGGGAGTAATCGCCAGCTCGACGGCCACACAGCCCGGGGCGATTAAAAATATTCACTCCACTGCAGGCTCAGCAATAGATAAAACGTCCGCCCCCCCAACAAACGACGTGACACTGATTAAAGTCGTTGATTATATGAGTGACCGTGTGAATGAAGACTCATATAATCAGACTCATGAATATGCAACGTTAAGCGATGAGTTAAATACGTCTACAGAATGCGAACTGGATGAGTATTTATTTGACAGCTACCCGCTATTCGGTGACACCCCAAAAGATAGCCCTAATGAAAGTTCACCCTACACGGAAGAACTCAAAATCCCCAACAAGCCGTTCAACCCACTCAATTACACACTAACTTACATGCAGCCAGATGAAGTAGTGTACACAGAAGCCCCCCCCGTCAGAACCGAATAAATGTCACCCAGCTTTCAGCGAAGATCTCCGCCGAAAGCCCCATTACATCCGGTTTGTTACAGCGACGGACCGTCATACGTCCGTTGCCGCTGCGATCGTTCCAGCTCCAGCGCTTTCTGATGCTGCGCTGAGAGCTCCTGCTCCCGGTGCGCCTCTATCCCGTTCATCCTCACGACAACCGGCGCAGCTGCTCGCTCAAACTCTGCACGTGCCTGCTCAAGTCCGTGACGCGCTCGCTCAGCGCCGCGTTCTCCCGTTGCATAAGACCAGACATCGTCCGCCATTCCGCGAAGGCGTTCTCCCACTCGTCCAGCCTTTTCGAGTAGTCCTGCTGTAGCTGCTCTAATGCGCTCTGCAACTGTTTTTCCAGCTCCGTCATGTGCTATTTCCCCGCCAGTATCATCCAGCTCGAATCCTCTCCGAACCGTCCCGCTTCCGGGTTCACCCTCACGCAGCGGCGTCTCTGATCGCCGCAGGTCGAGAGCTGCACGCCGCTGTTCCGCTCGGACAGCATAGCCTGCGTGCTCTTCTGCTCCCGGATGGTCGTGTAATTGTCGAGTATCTGCTGACTCTGCCACCACAGAATGGCCGCGCTCGAAGCGATCAGCAGCACTGAGACCAGGACGATGGTCAGCCACGTCTGGCTGACCATACGCAGCATCCCTTTCGTGCGCTGGCTCATGGCTGAGGACAGCTTCCGGTCGTGGTCGAGGATGGCGGCGCTGATTCTCTTCTCGCTTTCGCTCAGTTCCGCTCTGACAGACTTCTCGTGCTCGCTGA
>NZ_VZPF01000169.1 GCF_008801695.1 Pantoea stewartii subsp. stewartii | reverse complement strand
GGGGTTCTACGCCGGAACCGCCGAAATTTCCGACACCCACTCGCAGTCAGGCATCACTGAGCGCTCAGCCCCCACAAGATAACCCAGCAAAAACGAAAGAGAGTCAGGTCGCGTGATGGCCTTCACATTCCGCACTATCCGGTTCCTGATTTTTCAACCGGAAATCAACCGATGGCGATTTTTTTGTATCTATTACAATCATCTTCCTTGAAGGTACAGGTGGGATTTTTACCTTTAAGGAAGATGATTGTGAAAGTAAAAGTATGGACGGTTTTATTTATGTCGGCGTATCTGACGGCCTGTGCGGCACCCGGTACAGAAAAATATCAGACTATCATGGACAGCGTTACGGCAGAAAAAGTAAACCAGATTATTCGCTCGGATGTCATCCCTTCTTCAGGTGAAAATCACGGGGACGTTATCAGCCGCGTGTCATCTGCTTTTCTCGGTACGCCTTACCAGGCTGATACGCTCATCGGCGGGCCCGGTACCCCCGAAGCGCTTGTCGTGAATTTCAACGGTGTGGACTGCTTTACCCTGGCAGATTACGTCGAGGCCCTGACCCGCAGCCATGACCAGAAATCGTTCCTGCATAATCTTACAGAGGTTCGTTACACCGGGGGGAACGTTGACTACCTCAGCCGCCGGCACTTCTTCTCCGACTGGTTCACCACCGCACCACGCAATGCCCGGGATGTCACACCGGATATCAGCCCTGACTATGCCGTGGCGGACAAACAGCTTAACCGTAAACCGGACGGGGGGGAGTACATCCCGGGGCTGGGCATTCATCCCCGTAAAATAAATTACATTCCCGGAAACACCATCAGCCAGCAGGTGCTGGACCGTCTGAAAACCGGGGATTATGTCGGCGTCTACTCTCCGCTTGAAGGGCTGGACGTTTCACATGTGGGTATCGTGGTCCGCCACGACGGGCAGGTGTGGTTCAGGAATGCCTCCTCACTGGCAGCAAACAGAAAAGTGGTGGATTCGCCGTTTCTGGAATACATGCGCGCGAAGCCGGGCATCGTCGTGCTGCGGGCCGAGTGACCCGCCCGTTACCGGAGCCGCCGTATGAAAAGAATCCAGATACCGGAAGGAATAAAGCCTCTTTGCCTGATGGTTCCCCTGCTGTTATCGGCATGCCACACCGCTCCGCACAGGCCGGGGTTAAATGACGTGACGTCTGCCGGCAATGTGCCGGCAGACTATATCGACCCGACCAAATCGCTGTTCCCGCTGGGAAACTACCCGCAGTCCGTTGATAAATGGTTCCCTCCCGGCCCGGACAGGCATGTTCCCGTTATGGATACCGCGGCACAGCAGCGCCACTTTTCTGACCTGAAATCCCGTTATTTTGGTATGGGGGCGGGCGAAAAGTCTCCCTGGAACCCTTCTTACATCGCATCAGTCCTGAGCAAAGGGGCTGAAGGCGCCCGCGACGCCAGCATCAGGAAGTATCTGGGGTAGCAAAGTGTTTCCTGGGGCGAGAACTTCAGGATCCACCCGGACAGCTGGAAACAGCAGGTAAGGAATAACGCGACGACCAGCGTCGACCATATTTATCGCCCTTCGGGACGGGGAATTGCCGTCAGGGAAACGCTGGTCAGGGTTCTTCCGACCGCCGATCCGGCTTATGACGATCCCCGTCAGGCCGGGCAGGGCTACCCTTTTGACAATTTACAGATGTCATCTGTCCGTCCCGGCACCCCCGTCTACGTGCTGGCGGCCAGCCGCGACAGGCGCTGGAAATACGCTTTATCCCCCACAATTACCGGGTGGGTGCGCAGCGAAGATATTGCAGCGGTGGATCAGCAGTTTGTTACCGAATGGCTTACGCTGGCAGATAAAAACCTGGGCGCATTTATTAAAGAACCGGTTTCCGTCCATGAAGGAGGACAGTATTATTTTACTGCACGTCCCGGAACCATTCTGCCATTCAGGAACAGACAGCCCGGCTTTTTTGACGTTACTGTGCCCGTGCGTAAAAGCGATGGCCGCGCACAGATTCGCCAGGTCAGACTTCAGAAAGATGAGTTTGTCGCCATGCCATGGGAAATGACTCCCGGAAATATAGCTTTACTGATGAAGTCGATGAGCGGCAGGCCCTATGGCTGGGGAAATTATAACTTCTATAATGACTGCTCTGCCGAAATGCGCAGCCTCATGATGCCCTTTGGGATATTTCTTCCCAGAAACTCAGCGGCACAGATACAGGCTGCAGCCCGGATTGTCGACCTTAGCCAGGAGGACACCAGCACACGGCTTCGTTATCTCACGGAGCATGGCAGGCCGTTTACCACGCTTGTATACATTCCGGGGCATATCATGCTGTATACCGGTAATACGGTCATTAACGGACAGAATGTAC
>NZ_VZPF01000168.1 GCF_008801695.1 Pantoea stewartii subsp. stewartii | reverse complement strand
CTTGTTGTAGTTGCACCAGTTGGTGATTTTGAATTTCTGCTTAGCCACGGAACTGCCTGCATTATCAGGATTATGCGTGATCTGATCCTGCAACTCAGCAAAAGTTCGATTTATTCAACAAAGCCATAGACACCTTCAAAACTGACTCATATGATAAAACAATCTTATCTGTGAGACTGCTAGCATGGATACAACAGAAGAGTTAAACGGGACGTACTTCTATAAAGGTGTATCTAACCTTTCAGCAGGCGAGTTGTTTTTCTGGGTATTTCTTGATGCTGTAGATGAGCAACTTGGGGTATCAGATATTGCTGCTGCTACTTTCATCATCGTTGGACAACCAAATCGTCCAACACGTGGCAAAATTGGCGGTACAATGACGACTAAAGGCACTTCCCTAATCTCAGAGACAGGCTTTGTTGAATAATAGGTAATCATTCTGTTTTGTCTGCACTGTTTTGGTAGAAAACGCTGATGCCAGACAGAACACCGTCATACGCAAGCATGTAATGCATTGATTTTATGTTATCTGAAACAACCGTTTTCATAGTACCACAGCATAAAATCCATTTATTCAACAAAGCCTCAGAGACAGCAAGACGCTATCTCAATGTTGAACTTCCTTTCAGACTTCCCACACTCACTAATTCCAGCATAAAAAGATTGAGGTTTTCATTCGTTACCAATCTTGGCGCTTTTGTCGGACGGACTGTGCCGATATTGGGCTGGGTTATTGTCGCTTCAGACATATCAAAAATTGCTTTCAATGCCACGACTAACTACAACCGCATAGCACGAGGTAATGATAAGTTATGGTAACTGACGAGCAAGTCTTGGATTTTTTTCGCCAAAATTTACCGCAGGTCAGAACGTTCAGCTTCAAAATCGTTCCACTTGAAATCAATGATACGTTACAGGAATACGCAGAATTTGATGATCTGGTTGAAGCTATTAATAAGTATTCTGACCAATTCAATATCGATGTTTCAAAGTTGAATATTGACAATTATTTCCCCTGGAAAACCCCTTGGTTCTTCCATGAATGGTTTAAAAAAGAGCCAGTAAAACAAAATAAGAAACCTCTGACAGTAAGCATGTTCGCTGAATCTGCAAAGGCAGGTCGTTGGATCTATGAATAGTTGCTTTATAATATTTGACAGGAACAAATAATGAGAGGGATGTGCAAATTATGTTTAGCGGAAAGTGATTTACAGCAATCGCACGTTATCCCCAGAAGCTTATTTTAAGCGGCTTAAAAAAGAAAATGGTAAAATTGTTCTTTTTGAAGATGGGATAAAATCCTTAGTAGGCAATTTTGATCCTAAAGAGCCTATGCTATGCAGGAATTGTGAGCAATTTTTGTCTATTAATTACGAGCAGTACGGAATTAGAGTATTAAGAGATCACAAAAATTTCAGGAAAAATGCAGACCACATCATCATAGGATCTTTTCAGTATGAAAGATTTTACCTCTATCTACTCAGTATCCTTTGGAGGGCTTCAATTGCAAAGGACGCTTATTATGATACTGTGCAGGGCACAGAGAGCTTAGATGATTTATTTAGACATTGCATTGCGGAGAAGAAGCTAAGGATTAACAAGCTTAGCGGCTTAAGGTTAGACCATTTTATCAAGGTTTCAGTTTTTAGAATTGTTGATAGTACATTTCATATCTCAGATGAAATTATCAAAGATATATTATCAAACTTTGTACAGAAAATGAGTGAAACTCATAAAGGAATAACTTGGTATTTTATAGTTGAGGGGTTTATTATCTATTATAATTTTTTCATAGGGAAAGGCTTTCACGAGATAAGAGCAACTAAGTTTTTATCCCAACTCAAAAAGGGAAGTCACCAAAAAATCCTCAAAATAGAGATTACCCAAAGTAAAACGTTAATTGATTTATTCAATAGTATGATAAGAGGATCATATTAATTAGCAGCGCTTTGAAAAAATATTGATATTTTTTATGAGTTAATGGGCTTTGTTGAATAAATGGATTTTATGCTGTGGTACTATGAAAACGGTTGTTTCAGATAACATAAAATCAATGCGTTACATGCTTGCGTATGACGGTGTTCTGTCTGGCATCAGCGTTTTCTACCAAAATAGTGCAGACAAAACAGAATGATTACCTATTATTCAACAAAGCCGAGTTAATGATATGTGTTTTAATCCTATTGAAGGCTATTTAAATTTGATTGAAAATCAATCTCCCTCACAGGGTAATGTGTAAGAGATTATACGTAAGCGTCGCATTCAGACCGTATTGACGTTCAGGCAGAGGGAAGCTCGACCTTCCATGGCAGCAGATCGCGGACCCGGTTCACCGGCCAGTCCTGTATATGACCGATGACGTAACGCAACCACGT
>NZ_VZPF01000167.1 GCF_008801695.1 Pantoea stewartii subsp. stewartii | reverse complement strand
GCGGAGAACGTGCGGCGATCCTCTACTCTCTGATCGTCACCTGCCGGCTTAACGGCGTTGACCCCGAGACGTGGTTGCGTTACGTCATCGGTCATATACAGGACTGGCCGGTGAACCGGGTCCGCGATCTGCTGCCATGGAAGGTCGAGCTTCCCTCTGCCTGAACGTCAATACGGTCTGAATGCGACGCTTACATTGATCAGATCGCATAAACCGGACTGAGTTCCCTCTAAGGGATCTACTATTCCGAGCAGTTATTTAGCAATGCCGACATAAAGTCGGCTTTCTGTCAGTCGCCAGAGAGCCGGGAATATCATCAGGCATAAGTACATCAGGATGTGGATACTATTCCAACTCGCCTGAATTACTGAAGAAGCTGGTATTCTAACTGATTTAAGGCATACAGGCTGGATCCCCCGGTTCTGGGTGCCTCTCCCTAAGAGTCGAATACAATCTCGCGTCTCATTCATTCCTTTAGCCCTTTACAGTGGATATCAAATCTCGCTGAAAATCATATTATTAAAATCAGGTGTATTAAGAAACACCATATGAATTGAACTGGTTCATCCCGAATGCATAGTAAAATGCTCTACGATGACAGCAGGTAACAGAAGGGTTTTAATAACTATCGTGCCTGATTCACTATCAGTGGAGTACGGTTGGTATGACTGTTCCTTACAATAACGTTATGACTGGTTTGCAGGAGAAAGGATACCCGTAATCACTCATCTTTTGTTAGGGGAATTTAGGAAATTTCACTCTCTCCAGCTGAGTATCCAGCGTGGCAAAAACCTGCTGATTGGTGACAATGAGTCGGGTAAAAGCTCAGTTCTGCTTGCACTGGATCTTAATCTGAGTGGAAGCCGACACCGGGTCGAATCACTGGGCGTGGAATCACAGATTTCCCGTCAGGCTGAACTGGCGTTTCAACGCCGATGTACGTCGCGCCGATTGACTGCTCAAACTATTGCGGCTGGAGTGACGGTAAAAATTGCCGCATATAATCGACAGAGCCAGTCGCCGCAACTAATTCGATTTATTCAGCAAAGCCTCATTGATATTGAATATATATTGGTTGCGGTTGCAAACCAAGTATCTCTTCTTTAGAGAGAAGGCGGTATGGAGGGTATTTTACGTCATTTTTATAAAAAAGTTTTATTCCTGGATATAATAAATTATTTTCGGAGGATATGACTTTTCTATAAGTTGCGAATTTGATTGTTGGTGTTCCCCAGCCATCCATGTTCAGCACTACCTGTACATTAGGATCTGATTTCACTTTATCAAAACCGGTAACCATTTTTTTTGTGAATCGATGGACGACTAATATTTTAGACGGTAACTGGTGCTTAACGACAAGTTGTGAAAGATAGTCAATCACGTTATTTATTTTTTTATAACTTATGCTACCGATTTTTTGACTTGGTGGAGTTTTATCAGTCCCGATAAATTCGGGATCTATGGCCAAATGAACATCAGGCTGAGTAAGGAAAGGCTCAAGTCGGGTAATTTCATTCATCAAGTCACTCAGTCCGGGCTGGATATCTAGAATAAGAACGGCTCCGTCCACCATTCTCACCATTGAAAGTGCTTTCTGAATCTGGGCATTACTCATACGATTGCGGTAAAGTTTATCCTTGCCGGGACTGCTACTTGCTACAGTGGCAATATACTCCAATCCAGTGATAACAGATTTTGAAGGGTCCGCTTTTTCCCATTCCTGTGATTCGGTTTTTAGTTTTTTCCAAAGCTCCGGCGCTGGGTATTCTCCCAGAATCCCCATTGCGGGAGAATAGAAATTTCCATAATAGACAACCAGTCTCTTGTCAAGAAGAACTCCATGGTTATCAGAGGAAATAACCTGATGCTCTGCATTATCAATGGGTGATGGCGGTATCACTATCTTTTCCTCAGCAAGGCAAGACGAGGTCCGGGCCGTCAGATACGCCGATATAAGTAAAATTGTCCATACTTTCACAATCATATTCCTTAAAGGTAAAAATCCCATCTGTACCTTTAAGGAAGATGATGGAAATAGATACAAAAAAGCGCTATCTGTTGATTCTTGGTTGAAAAATCAGGAACCGGATGGTGAGGAATGTGAAGGCCATCACACGACCTGACTATTATCCTGTGAGGGCGACTGTGAGTGGTTGTCGGAAATATCGGCGGTTCCGGCGTAGAACCCAATTATCGTAATGAAACATTATCTGATATTTCTCTATAGTGAAGGTTTTAAGCGTTTTTTGGGCTTTGTTGAATAATAGGTAATCATTCTGTTTTGTCTGCACTGTTTTGGTAGAAAACGCTGATGCCAGACAGAACACCGTCATACGCAAGCATGTAATGCATTGATTTTATGTTATCTGAAACAACCGTTTTCATAGTACCACAGCATAAAATCCATTTATTCAACAAAGCCGTTTTCCCCCGGGGAATGGGCTGACGGTATTCATAAAGTGATGGACCTTTTTCAACAGTTGCCACATTGAACTGCACTGGTGATTTCGGGTTATTGTCTCATGAAGCGCCTGCCACAACCGTTCGACAT
>NZ_VZPF01000166.1 GCF_008801695.1 Pantoea stewartii subsp. stewartii | reverse complement strand
TCAGCGAGCACGAGAAGTCTGTCAGAGCGGAACTGAGCGAAAGCGAGAAGAGAATCAGCGCCGCCATCCTCGACCACGACCGGAAGCTGTCCTCAGCCATGAGCCAGCGCACGAAAGGGATGCTGCGGATGGTCAGCCAGACGTGGCTGACCATCGTCCTGGTGTCCGCGCTGCTGATCGCTTCGAGCGCGGGCATTCTGTGGTGGCAGGGGCAGCAGATACTCGACAACTATACGACCATACGGGAGCAGAAGAGCACGCAGGCCATGCTGTCAGAGAGAAACAGCGGCGTGCAGCTCACGACATGCGGAGAGCAGAGACGCCGCTGCGTGAGGGTGAACCCGGAAGCGGGACGATTCGGAGAGGATTCGAGCTGGATGATCCTGGCGGAGAAATAGCACATGACGGAGCTGGAAAAACAGTTGCTGAGCGCATTAGAGCAGCTACAGCAGGACTACTCGAAAAGGCTGGACGAGTGGGAGAGCGCCTTCGCGGAATGGCGGACGATGTCTGGTCTTATGCAACGGGAGAACGCGGCGCTGAGCGAGCGCGTCACGGGTTTGAGCAGGCAGGTGCAGAGTTTGAGCGATCAGCTGCGCCGTTTGTCACAAGGCTGAATGGGATAGAGGCACTCCGGGAGCAGGAGCGGGCGGCACAGCATCAGAAAGCGCTGGAGCTGGAACGATCACAGCGACAACGGACGTATGACGGTCCGTCGCTGTAACAAACCGGATAAAACGGGGCTTTCAGCAATCCGTGTTCATTTTCACCATAATACGCACTAGTACAGTTAATCAACGGGGAGCAGGTCAGTCATACCTGCTTATGCTTATAATTAAAAATTATTTTTCGGTATGAGCCCATGGTTTAGTCCCTGTCATGTTAGTCCCTTCCACATTAATGTGGAGCAGGTTGGCTCCTTTCAATATTGCATTGCTTAGGTCAGCTCTTTTCAGGTCAACGTTGGTTAGATTGGCATCGCTCAGGTTGGCATCGCTTAGGTCAGCTCTTTTCAGGTCAGCGTTGCTCAGGTTAGCGTTGCTCAGGTCAGCTTCACTCAGGTACGCCATTGTCAAGTTAGCATGGGCTAGGTTGGCACCGCTTAGGTTGACATTTGGCAGGTCAGTTTGGTTCAGGTTGGCATTGGTCAGGTCGGCTCCGCTTAGGTTAGCGTTGCTCAGGTCAGCTTCACTCAGGTACGCCATTGTCAAGTTAGCATGGGCTAGGTTGGCTCCGCTTAGGTTGGCATCGCTTAGGTTGGCATCGCTTAGGTCGGCATCGCTTAGGTTGGCATCGCTTAGGTAAGCTCCTTTCAGGTCGGTATCGCTCAGGTTAACTCCTTTCAGATTGATAACCCCATCGTCGGTTAAGATCTCTTTGAGACAGGTAACATTTAGCAATGTCCGAAATTTTATCGCTTGAAATGTATTAAAAAAATTTTTCGAATCAATTTCTTGGCTTTCTGATTTGTAGTTGTTTTTTACTTCTACAGTAACTTTGTTTGTATGGGCTGTGTAATAAAATGATACTTTACATCCGTTAATGTCATCTAAGTGTATGTTTCTGCCATCTTCCATTTCTTTTGCCGTTACTACTCTGAAAGATTGTTCCATGTTTTTAATTATTTCTTCATATAAAAACTCCTTATCTTTTCGTAACTTACCGAATGTTATGAAGTTTATTATGTGCTCAAGAATACCTTTTGGTGAAGTTATATCTTTTATGGAGGTGCCTGTCATTTGTGACGATAAAATGTTTAAAAAGTAGCTTGGCGATGTGTTAATTAGCATTGAGAAAACCTATGGTAAACATTGATATTGTACGCCGGAAATATCGAAATTTCCGTGATGTGAATCGCCATGGATAAATTCTCACTCACGGCACCATAAACGTACAAGCCAGCACATGCCAAACATGATTCAAGAATCGACTAATTCTCTGCGCTAAAAATTTCGGCGGTTCCAGTATATAAATAAATACAAGTTATTTTGAATTGTCTGTAGTGTTTTTTATTGATATTTGGCTTGAGGCATGGTTTGTGCGTCAGAGGTATAGTGGTTAGGTGGATTAGATAAAATCTACGGAAAACGCCGTAAACTCTCTATATCCAAACTGCTCCCTAATAGGTAATAGAAAGATCTTCTTGAGATCCTTTCGTTCCCGCCGTAATCTTATTAACTGTAAACGAAAAAACCGCCTGGGGAGGCGGTTTCATCAAAGGTTAAGTCAGTTGGGGAACTGCTTAACCAGGTAACTGGCTTGGTGGAGCGCAGATACCAAATACTGTCCTTCCAGTGTAGCCGCAGTCAGGCCACCACTTCAAGAACTCTTAATATCTAAATCCACCTTTTCAGTTACCAGTGGCTGCTGCCAGTGGCGTTTTGTCGTGCCTTTCCGGGTTGGACTCAAGACGATAGTTACCGGACAAGGCGCAGCAGTCGGACTGAACGGGGGGTTCGTGCATACAGTCCAGCTTGGAGCGAACTGCCTACCCGGAACTGAGTGTCAGGCGTGGAATGAGAAACCGCGGCCATAACAGCGGAATGACACCGGTAAACCGAAAGGCAGGAACAGGAGAGCGCACGAGGGAGCTACCAGGGGGAAACGCCTGGGATCTTTATAGTCCTGTCGGGTTTCGCCGCCACTGATTTGAGCGTCAGATTTC
>NZ_VZPF01000165.1 GCF_008801695.1 Pantoea stewartii subsp. stewartii | reverse complement strand
AATGGAGGCGAAGCGCCTCAAGGAGCCATGTCCGGTGTTTCACGCGATAGTGTCCATTAAAAAATGATGGACACTATTTTCCCGGAACCGGAGCCCGCTGCACAGACGGTTTAAATGTGACGCTTACGGCAGGATCAGCGTATTGCCTGAATCTGTATTGACAGAGTAAGCATCCGGCAGCCTGTAATTAAAGCCCGGCGTGAACGGGCCACAAGCGCGAATACTGCCATGATAAATTAACACGCAGAAAGGTAATATAAGCCAGGCCGTGATAATCCCCTGCCGGGCATAATGCGCAACCTGTGAAAAATAAACACGATTTTCTGTCAGACAGAAGGAATTCATGTTTTCGGATACCGTCTGTAATTAATCTGTTCAGGTTTACGGCCTTGCTGTGCATTAAATCAGCAGGCGGCTTCGCTTTTCTCCTTTGTAACTTCCGTTCACATAATCACCTTCTCAGATAAGTCATTGTAAAAAAGTCTAAGTTATTTTTATTTGAATTAATTTTCACGATGAGCAGCAATTTTATTTATCTCAGTTACGCTTTTAAGACTGATTTAAAAAGAACATGAAGGCAAATCTTAACCACGAAGGAGAAATGTATCGCAGGTCATTCCAGAGGGAATCTGTCATTATTCCACCGTAGTTAAATTTGTCGGAAATATCCGAAAATATTGCGCAACCCTAATTATTTTAAAAGCAGGGCAGGCAATCACGCTTTTTAGTCACGCGTATTTTAAGCGAACGGCCTCTTTCCACAGCGAACGCACGATTAGCGTCAGGCTGATTAACCAGCCCAGAAAATCCGATGCCGCTCGCCGTCCCGGTCAGGGCCGGTGGGCGCCAAATCATCCATGACCCGAGGGGAAAAATATGAAAGCAGTCGTTTATAACGGACACATACGATGTGTCAGTAAAAGACGTGCCCGATGCCAAAATTGAGCGTCCCACGGATGTTCTGGTTCGTATCACCACCACCAATATTTGCGGATCTGATCTTCATATGTACGAAGGGCGTACCAGCTTCGAACAGGGCCGTATCCTGGGCCATGAAAATCTGGGGCAGGTGGTAGAGATCGGCAGCGGTGTGGAGCGCGTGAAAGTCGGAGATTATGTCTGCCTGCCTTTCAACGTCGGCTGCGGATTCTGCGAAAACTGTGAAAAAGGGCTGACAGGCTTCTGCCTGACGACCAATCCAGGCACGGCAGGGGCGGCGTACGGCTTTGCCGAAATGGGGCCCTGGTCTGGTGGTCAGGCAGAATTATTGCGCGTACCCTTTACCGATTTTAACTGCCTGGTGCTGCCACCCGATGCGGTTGAAAAGGAAGACGATTACGTCATGCTGTCTGATATTTTTCCCACCGGCTGGCATGCCACTGAACTGGCGGGGCTCAAACCCGGCGAAAGTGTGGCTATCTATGGTGCAGGGCAGGTAGGACTGATGGCGGCGCATTCGGCGATTATCAAGGGTGCCTCCGAAGTGTACGTTGTGGACACGCATGCCGACAGGCTGGCGCTGGCTGAAAAACTCGGTGCCATTGCCATTAATGCCACCGGGGCCGATGCGGTAAATAAAATCCTCGACCTGACGGATGGCCGGGGCACCGATTGTGGCTGCGAATGTGTGGGATATCAGTGCTGTAACAAACATGGCGTTGAAGATAACGCCGACACCATGAACAGCTTGGTGGCCTCCACCAAAGCGACGGGCGGCGGCGTGGTAGGCGTGTTTGTGCCACAGGATCCCGGTGCTGCCACCGATCTGGCGAAAGAAGGTAAAATGCCTTTCGACTTCGGCAGCTTCTGGTTTAAAGGCCAGTCTGTCCGCACTGGCCAGGCAAACGTCAAAGCCTATAACCGCCAGCTGGCGCGTCTGATCGCGCAGGACAAAGCGAAGCCGGGACAAATCATTTCCCACCGGCTGCAACTGACAGAAGCCGCAGAGGGCTATAAACATTTTGACAACCGCGACAGCGGGTGGACAAAAGTGATTTTAAAACCCTGAATAATTCGCAGTTAACCGGGCCGCCGCAGTCTGGGATCTCGTCTGAGTACGGGGGACCGGACTGTTGGCGGTTAAAGACGGCCCCTGTGGTTAGCTGGCTGACCGATGACGTTTTATCTCAACAGCATGGCTGGCAAAGGACGAGGCCGCCTCGCCTTCACTGTGCCAGCGTAAGTCACAGCCCATACCTGCTGTGGAAAGGTCTGGTACAGGGCGGCGTTTATAACACGAGAGAAACGTGAATATAATCGTTTGGCATCCGAAAGTGTGCACCGAAAAAACGCGGGTCTGTTATATGATGGCGCTACGTCATTTGCTGGCTTTATTTAAGCGAAAAAAAACCGCCGGCGCGGCGGTTAAGTGAAACAGTGAAATTCGGTTTGGGGGAAACCTGTCGCTAAGTTAATTTCACAAAATATTTTTTCGCAAGCGTAAGCGGCAACCAAAAACTATTAGGAAGGGAGCAAAAAAAAGAATTTAAGAGTTTTCCTGGTGGCTGGCTGCCTGTTTCATATTCCGTTGATACAAGAATCCTGTTTCCGATATTGCGCTTACACTTTGTTACCCCTTTTCCCTCAAATTCTCCTGCCGTCTCGCCTGATTTATCGACTGTGCACAACTAAATAACTGATCCTAATACCGCTACACTTTAGCCAGCCCATGTTTTCCCCCGGGGAATGGGCTGACGGTATTCATAAAGTGATGGACCTTTTTCAACAGTTGCCACATTGAACTGCACTGGTGATTTCGGGTTATTGTCTCATGAAGCGCCTGCCACAACCGTTCGACAT
>NZ_VZPF01000164.1 GCF_008801695.1 Pantoea stewartii subsp. stewartii | reverse complement strand
GTTTTTGTCCTTTGTTTTATGGATAGTTTTCTGCATCAGGCGTCGTTCGGTTCTGGGTATTGGTGCTATGATCGACATTGCTCAGTCCGGCTGGTGATTTGGGATATTCAGCGATTGATCAGATCGCATAAACCGGACTGAGTTCCCTCTAAGGGATCTACTATTCCGAGCAGTTATTTAGCCTCGCCCATAACAGGCAGCCGCAAAATGCGCGCGATCATAGATTCTTCACCCAATCCGTTGTTAAAACCGCTAAGCTGAGGAGCATTGTGGTAAGAACCTGAAAGCAAGTTATGCCAGCCCAACGGAAAAAGCTGACACGCGAACAGGCACTCAATGCGCTTGAGCAACTTTACAATGACGCCGTCGATGCGCTTCGTGCGTCCATCAAGGCCTACACGGAAGAAGGCGTGCTGCCGGACCCCGCCGCGCGTGAGCAAGGCCTGTTTGTTTATCCTGAATTACGCATTACCTGGCAGGGAGACGGACCGCAACAGAATCGCACGCGTGCATGGGGCCGTTTTACACATACAGGCAGTTACAGCACCACCGTCACCCGCCCCGCTTTACTTCGTCATTACATTTCAGAACAGCTGGCGATGCTGGAAAAAGAGTACGACGTGGACATCGAAGTCGGCCCGTCACAGCAGGAGATTCCCTACCCGTATGTAATAGACGGCTCTGACCTGTCGCTGGACCGGACCATGAACGCCGGCATAGCCCGTCATTTTCCCACGACTGAACTCTCGCAGATTGGGGATGAAACGGCAGATGGCTTGTTTCATGCTGACGCCACCTTTCCCCTTTCCCACTTTGATGCGCTGCGCACCGACTTTTCGCTGGCACGCCTGCGCCACTATACCGGCACGGCTGTGGAGTATTTTCAGCCGTTCGTGTTGTTTACCAACTACACGCGTTATGTGGATGAATTCGTCCGCTGGGCCATCGAACAGGTACGCGATCCGTCAACCCCGTTTGACAGCCTGGTATGCGCCGGAGATGTCATCCTGACGGCTGACACGGAAAACAATGACGCGATGCTGTCCGATCTAGCCTGGAAAAAACATCAGATGCCTGCCTGGCATCTGACGTCACCGCATCGTCGCGGCATCACGCTGATCAATATCGGTGTGGGTCCTTCCAATGCCAAAACCATCTGCGATCACCTTGCCGTCATTCGCCCTCATGCCTGGCTGATGATAGGTCACTGCGGCGGCCTGTGCGAAAGTCAGCGTATTGGGGATTACGTGCTGGCCCATGCGTATTTGCGTGACGATCATGTACTGGATAGCGTGCTGCCACCGGATATCCCGATTCCCAGCATCGCCGAAGTTCAGCGCGCCCTCTACGAGGCCACCAAATCGGTCAGCGGTATGCCCGGCGAAGAAGTCAAAGAGCGCCTGCGCACCGGTACTGTTGTCACCACCGATGACCGTAACTGGGAGCTGCGTTACTCGGCTTCGGCCCTGCGCTTTAATCTCAGCCGCGCCGTGGCGGTGGATATGGAAAGTGCCACCATTGCCGCCCAGGGTTACCGCTTCCGGGTGCCTTATGGCACGTTACTCTGTGTTTCCGATAAACCCTTACACGGCGAAATTAAGCTGCCCGGTCAGGCGAATCGCTTTTACGACGGCGCCATCTCTGAACACCTGCAGATTGGGATTCAGGCGGTAGAGCTGTTACGGGCTGAGGGTGACAAGTTACATTCGCGTAAACTGCGAACGTTTAACGAACCCCCGTTCCGTTAAAGAGTAAAATCAAAGACGGTATTAAGGGTGAGTCTCTTTCACATTAATGCCGTCATCCCTTCTCCGTTTCTGCTGAATCAGGCTGCGTTCAGTACGGCAGTATTTATAAACCAGGCAAACACAGCCAGAATAGCCGGGACCATAAATGTCCAGATAAGGCGATTATTCAGGCTTTCAAATCGCGCATCCAGCTTATCGAATCGCTCATCCACCTTGTCGAATCGCTGATCCACCTTGTCGAAGCGACGATCCATTCCGTCGAGTCGTTTATCAATGCCATCAAGGCGATAGTCGATTCCGTCTAGCCGCTTATCCACGCCATCGAGCCGACAGTCGAGTCCGTCCAGCCGCTTATCCACGCCATCAAGCCGACTGTCGATGCCGTCCAGCCGCTTATCCACACCATCAAGCCGACTGTCGAGTCCGTCCAGCCGCTTATCCACGCCATCAAGCCGACTGTCGAGTCCGTCTAGCCGCTTATCCACGCCATCAAGCCGACTGTCGAGTCCGTCGAACCGCTTATCCACGCCATCAAGCCGACTGTCGAGTCCGTCCAGCCGCTTATCCACGCCATCAAGCCGACTGTCGAGTCCGTCGAACCGCTTGTCCACGCCATCAAGTCGACAGTCGAGTCCGTCGAACCGCTTGTCCATACCATCGAACCGACAGCCAAGTCCGTCCAGCCGCTTATCTGTCCCATCAAATCGGCTGTCAGTATCATCAAATTTCGCTATGACAACCGAGAAGCTGGCGTCAATGCTGTTAAACCGGTTAGTAACGTCGACTAATACCTTATTGATTTCAAAAATTTTGCTGTCAATACGATCCTGCCTGTTCTCAATACCGGCAAACTGACTCCCGACGTGTTCTACATTTTCTTCCAGGCTAAATAACTGATCCTAATACCGCTACACTTTAGCCAGCCCATGTTTTCCCCCGGGGAATGGGCTGACGGTATTCATAAAGTGATGGACCTTTTTCAACAGTTGCCACATTGAACTGCACTGGTGATTTCGGGTTATTGTCTCATGAAGCGCCTGCCACAACCGTTCGACAT
>NZ_VZPF01000163.1 GCF_008801695.1 Pantoea stewartii subsp. stewartii | reverse complement strand
AATGGAGGCGAAGCGCCTCAAGGAGCCATGTCCGGTGTTTCACGCGATAGTGTCCATTAAAAAATGATGGACACTATTTTCCCGGAACCGGAGCCCGCTGCACAGACGGTTTAAATGTGACGCTTACTAAAGAGTTGCTGCGTCATCAGGACATTCGGCCAGCCGGGCATGAAGTTTCTTACCCGTTGAATATTTTACGCATCACAGTACGTAAAGCGATGAATGCCTGACAGGACGGGAGCATTCGCGCGGCTGAGGCACGTACACTGGAATAGTCGCTAAACGCGCCGCAGGGCTTTACATAGCAGATCGTGTCAGGGGGAAAAACCGGATACCGCGTGGCAGCAAAACGCCGGATGCAAAAACCCACCAGACAGCAGACACAGCCTTGCTGTCTGTTATAGCCTGGGGCTATGGCTCGCGGGTATAACGTTGCGCATCTTCCGCCATGCTGCCCGACGGCTCAGCCTTTAGCGCCGACTGTTCACGTCAGGCAGACAGAGAGCTGTCAACGGCATTCCCTCGGCCTTTCCGTTCTGAATCCTAAACCAATAAGCCGGCCAAATACGAAGCGCAGAAACGGGAATTTACGCATCATGGCGGGCATCTTACTTTGCCCACTGGCACGTGGCTTGTTGCTGCTCATTTTAATTTGCAGGAACTGGGTCGCCACGGTAGGAAACTGACGGCGTTTCTGGACCTTATGGAGATCGCTTAACTTCAGCGTTCCCCTGCGCAGTGGTCGCGTTAACAGGTTCGCCGCCGCCACCGCATCCTGAATCGCCAGATTAACCCCAACCCCGCCGATCGGTGACATAGCATGCGCCGCATCGCCAATGCACAGCACGCCCGGTTTTGCCCACTGATCCAGACGGTCTATCCGGATAGACAACAGTTTGAGTTTTTCCCAACTGTCGACCTCCGCCAGACGTGAAGCGGCAAAGGGCGAAACCGCCGCAATAGTGTCTTTAAGCGCATCCAGCCCCTGTGCCTGTAAGGCCTCAAACTGGCCTTTGGGAATGGTAAGACCACACTGCCAGTAATCCCCCCGATCAATGACGATAAAATTGTTGCGCGGGCCGGTATGGCCCATGCCGGTCAGCGGATCGTCGGGCTGTTTATTGAGGTGGAACCAGAGAACGTCGCGCGGCGCGCCAAAATGCTGGCTGCTGAGCCCGGCCTGGGCACGAATAACGGAATCCCGTCCGTCCGCTCCCACCACCAGACGGGCGCGAATTTCCATTGGCTGGCCTGCCTGCTCCGCCAGTACGCCGCACACCTGACCATTCTCGGTGATCAACTCACGACACACGGTCGATTTAAGCAGTGTAAAACCTGAAAACTGCGCGCTTTTCTCCGCCAGAAAATTCAGAAAGTCCCACTGCGGCATAAAGGCAATAAAGCGGCAACGCACCGGCAGGCGGGAGAAGTCGGCCATCGTGACCTCTTCACCGCCCATTTCTGCCTGCAGTTTTTCGACACGCTGATGCGGCAGCGTGAGCAGCGCATCAAGTAAGCCCAGATGGTGCATGATTTGAAGGGTGAAGGGATGAATGGTATCGCCACGAAAGTCGCGCAGAAAATCAGCGTGCTTCTCCAGCACTACCACCTGCAACCCTGCGCGGGCCAGGAGATAAGCCAGCATTAACCCTGCCGGACCGCCGCCAATGATACAACAGTCGGCGCTGTCGTGTTTTGAAGATGACATAGTGACTCCCTCATACTGTATCTGGTGAGTCTAAGCCAGTATCGACGATATTCGTACCGAAGGAATGTGGGGCTATTCAGATCGCCGTCGGAAAAAGCTGCATACGCTGGCCGATCAGGTTTCAGGTTCTGACTGTTTTATCTCAACCAGCACCAGCGGGCATTTTTTGACCTGACAGGCATGATGGTAAGCCAGCGAACAAACCGCACAGTAATCGGCCGAGTCGGAAGAGTATTCGTACTCCTGAAAGTAACGGAATCCGCCTCTGTCATCATTGGCACGCGCACTATAGAACGCGTGGTCGGCAAGCTGCGCATCCAATTGTCTGAATGTCAGCGCGTTAGGATTGTGGTAACCCACTTTAATACGATATGTCGTCATGCAGACATCATCATCGCCAGCGCACCTTCTCGCAAATTGTTATCGTTGTTGATTGTGATAGATGGAGGTTATCGAAACAGCGCCTGCAAACGATACGGTACTCCGGTGTTTACACCGCTTGCGTTTCAAAAACAGGGAGAACAGTTGCTCTCCCGATTAACGGACTGGATTGACATGCAACTATGCACTAAATGCAACCTTCCATTTACATCCCACCCGGCTTTGTTGAATAATAGGTAATCATTCTGTTTTGTCTGCACTGTTTTGGTAGAAAACGCTGATGCCAGACAGAACACCGTCATACGCAAGCATGTAATGCATTGATTTTATGTTATCTGAAACAACCGTTTTCATAGTACCATAGCATAAAATCCATTTATTCAACAAAGCCATCCCACCCTTAAATTCATAATAAAAAAGTCAAGACATCATTACATTGTCAAGCTTAATAAATAAATGCCATCTGTCTGTAAGTAGACACAATAGGACAAAAAATTCCTGACTAATTCGTGCATTATTGCGCAAATATTAAATACAACAACAAAAAGCTATCATTTTAAAAACAACAAACACAGAGCCTTATCATATCCATATTGCTTTTTTATAAAATTAAAATCACAGCAAACTACGTGTAGAGTGAGATAAAATTGGCTTTGTTGAATAAATGGATTTTATGCTGTGGTACTATGAAAACGGTTGTTTCAGATAACATAAAATCAATGCATTACATGCTTGCGTATGACGGTGTTCTGTCTGGCATCAGCGTTTTCTA
>NZ_VZPF01000162.1 GCF_008801695.1 Pantoea stewartii subsp. stewartii | reverse complement strand
GCCTTGTTGTAGTTGCACCAGTTGGTGATTTTGAATTTCTGCTTAGCCACGGAACTGCCTGCATTATCAGGATTATGCGTGATCTGATCCTGCAACTCAGCAAAAGTTCGATTTATTCAACAAAGCCCGGAAATCATTGTAGTTGGGCCGATCTGCAATAATCGGTATGCTTTATTCAGTTCAACTGGCTGTAAAGACACAGGATTTCTCCTTCCCATAGATAAAAAATGTGCCGTTAACGGCAACGGCACATTTGAGGGCGTTTTAAAACACTGATGGTCGCCCGAAGGTAATCAGGCTAATACCGTTTTATATTGTTCGACCTGAGCTGCGATTTCTTCGTCAGTTATCGTCGCGCTTCCGCCTGTAATAAACGGCTTGATGTAGTTCATACCCAGATACCCGGAGATGGTTTCAAAAGACAGCAAGTACTCGCCTACCGTATGTCCGGCAGCGCCATCAGGCTGATAGGCAGACTCTGCACCACCCAGCGAAACGGCCAGCATGAGTTGCTTGTCGCGCAGCGCCTGTGTTTCTCCACCATGTGACCAGCCGTACGTCAGTACATCGTCAAGCCACTGTTTAAGGAGTGGCGGCGTGCTGTACCACTGCATAGGAAACTGCAGCACGATACGATCCGTCTTTTCCAGTGCAGCCTGTTCAGCGGCCACGTCGATTTTGCCATCCGGATACAGGTCATACAGATAACGCACTTCCAAGTCGGTCAGTGATGCTGCACCTTTTGCCAGGGCTGAGTTTACCCGTGACTGATTAATGTTGGGGTGGGTAACAAATACAGTTGTTTTCATGTCGATCTCTTATTTTTCAGAAGAATGTTTCGTCAATTTCAAGCCGGGATAAAGCTTGATTGATATCATTTAATTCAGCGTCACTGAGCTGAACATTTGCGGCGTGAAAATTCTCTTCGAGCCGGTGTAATTTCGTTGTTCCCGGGATCGGTACGATGTAAGGCTTCTGAGCCAGCTCCCAGGCAAGAACAATCTGTGCTGAAGTTGCGTTGTTTCTTTCCGCGATTTGAGCAATCAAATCCAGTAGCGCCTGGTTATTTTCCATTACTTCAGGTTTGAAGCGCCCCATCATGCCCCGGTAATCGCCTTCCCCGTAAGTTGTATCAGCGGTAACCTGACCACTCAGGAATCCATTACCCAGCGGGCTGTAGGCCATAAAGCCAATATCAAGTTCATCGCAGACTTTGAACAAATCCTGCTCAGGTTTACGCCACATCATTGAATATTGGTCTTCGACCGCGGTGACCGGGCAGATCGCATGAGCCCGGCGTATGTAAGATACGGGCGCATTGGATAAGCCCCAGTACTTAATTTTCCCCTCCGCGATCAGCTCTTTCATTAATCCCGCCACCACTTCCGGCTCAACTTTTGGATCGACACGATGCTGATAAAACAGGTCGATATGGTCGGTTTGCAGACGACTGAGTGAACCTTCCAGTTGCTCTCTGACAGACGCCGGACGGCTGTCTAATACCGGCACCAGCTGTCCATCAATGTTTTCCATTCCGGTCACGCCGAATTTGGTCGCGATGATAACGTTGTCCCTGTGTTTGCTGAGCGCAACACCCAGCAGTTCTTCGTTTTCAAATCCGTAAATGGGGGCAGTGTCGAAAAGGTTGCAGCCCAGTTCTACAGCCTTGTCTATCAGCTTTGTTCGCTCATGGATTTCAACTGAATAGCCATAGCCATGGTCCATGCCCATGCACCCCAGCCCCATTTCCGAGACATGAAGTCCCTGGCTACCTAACCTTCTCATTTTCATGATTATCTAACCCTTTTTTAAAGCATTTCTGATTCTG
This sequence comes from Pantoea stewartii subsp. stewartii, assembly GCF_008801695.1. Taxonomy (GTDB): domain Bacteria; phylum Pseudomonadota; class Gammaproteobacteria; order Enterobacterales; family Enterobacteriaceae; genus Pantoea; species Pantoea stewartii. Next base: position 1,149 of record NZ_VZPF01000162.1, on the reverse strand, counting down.
AGACGTTAAGTATACGGCTGGATTTGTTGCTGAAAAATTGTTAATTTAGAAAGTGAGAATTGCTAAAACCACAACAATGATGAATAAACTTGATGCGCTGAAATTTTTTGTTGCCGCTGCAGAAACGATGAACTTTCGTGAAGCAGCAGTCAGACTGGCCATTTCCCCTTCAGTGGTGACGCGGACTATTGCCGAACTGGAAAATCAGCTCGGCGAGCCCCTTTTTAAGCGGAATACCCGATCAATTGTGCTGACCAGCTTTGGTGAGCTTTTCCTGCCGAAGGCCATGCGGCTACTTGAAGATTCAGAGGCCCTTTTTCAGACGGCCCGAGATGACAATGACATGAAGGGCGTTGTGAGGATCACGTTATTCCGGTTTCCCGGCCACGAGCAGGTGTTATATGAGCTTCTTACCTCCCTTGATCCTTATCCTGAGCTGTTTATAGACTGGCGGTTAGACATGATGAAGCTGGATACTGTTCAGAACCGCATTGACATGGGGATCCGTATAGAGCGGGAGCCAAACCCGAATTTTATCGTCAGGCCCATTACGCTGGTTCATCACGCGCTGATGACATCACCCGGGCTCATTGAGAAGCTGGGCGCGCCGAAAAATTTCGACGATCTGCGCCAGCGCTACCCTTTCAGTGGCCTGCTGAATCCTGAAACCGGAAAAGTATTCGAATATATGCTCGATGGCGTTGATACTTTTGTACCGCGCCACCTGGAGTTTTTTACCACCGACTCCCAGTCGGAGATCCAGGCTGCGTTAGCCGGTAAAGCTGTCATTCAGTCGAGTAATCTGGCCTGCAGGGAATACCTTGAAGACGGCAGGCTGGTCAATGTCCTGCCCGAACTGAAACTGGAAACCTGGCAGCTTTATCTCTACAGGCCCTATCAGCCCCTTGTACCGCAGCGCATCAGGACCGTTTTTCACATCCTTGAAAGTATTTTACTCAGACACTTCAGTTGAAAGCGGGCCCGGATATTGCTGGCGCTCTTAGCTGGCATCCTCCATAAACGTAAGCGTCACATTTAAACCGTCTGTGCAGCGGGCTCCGGTTCCGGGAAAATAGTGTCCATCATTTTTTAATGGACACTATCGCGTGAAACACCGGACATGGCTCCTTGAGGCGCTTCGCCTCCATT
>NZ_VZPF01000161.1 GCF_008801695.1 Pantoea stewartii subsp. stewartii | reverse complement strand
ATGGAGGCGAAGCGCCTCAAGGAGCCATGTCCGGTGTTTCACGCGATAGTGTCCATTAAAAAATGATGGACACTATTTTCCCGGAACCGGAGCCCGCTGCACAGACGGTTTAAATGTGACGCTTACAGGGTTACCAAAGGTGGTGTGGTTTATGTTCGCGTGGCGAATCCGACCGATACCAGCCCTCTGGGTGCTTTCCTTGTTGCCGAAGAAAAAACGGGCGAGGGCGAAAACGCCACCGTTAACACGGCCATTTTGCCAAATGCGCAGTTTACCGGGGCCGGTGACGCTGATGGCAACGTCGAAATTTCATACAAAATCTAAGAGGCAACTATGCTGACATTTGACCAACGCATTGTGGACGGTACCGGTGCATTTCTTGTGGGGGAACTGGAACGTCTGGATCAGACCCTGAATTTACCGCTGGTGGGCTATACCTACTCGCGTGATGTTCAGTTCCGTGAAGATGTTTCTATCGCTGATGATATTTCAAGCTGGACTAACACCAGCTTTGGTGCGGCGGGCAGCGGTGCCAATCCTAACGGTAAAAACTGGATCGGCAAGGATTCCACGGCGATTGCCGGAGTAAACGTCAATATCGATAAAGACGGTAACCCGCTTTCTCTGTGGGGAATGGAGCTTGGCTGGACGGTCATTGAATTACAGGCCGCGCAGCAGGTTGGTCGTCCCATTGATGCGCAGAAATACGATGGTATGCAGCTTAAGTGGAATATGGACGCCGACGAGCAGGTTTATATCGGTGATACCAGTCTCGGCGCTAAAGGGCTGCTGAATCTTGACAGGGTGCCAGTGAGCAATGCGGTTAAGCCCTGGGCGCAGTCAACCCCCGATGAGATCCGGGACAGTATTAACACGCTGCTTACCAATGCCTGGAAAGCGTCTGCTTATTCGGTTGTGCCAACGGATTTACTGCTGCCGCCAGAGCAGTTTGCTTATTTGTCATCGGTCATTGTGTCCTCTGCCGGTAATCAGTCACTGCTGACCTACCTGAAAACCAACACCATTTCCTATCACCAGAATGGCGTACCGCTGGATATCCGCGCGGTGAAATGGCTGAAAGGTCGTGGTGTCTCCGGTAAAGATCGCATGGTGGCTTACACCAACGATAAAAAATATGTGCGTTTCCCGCTGGTGCCGTTGCAGAGCATTCCTGTGCAGTATCGTGGCATTTACCAGATTGTGACCTATTACGGCAAGCTGGGTGCCGTCGAGACTGTGTACCGCGAAACGCTGTCTTATTGTGATGGCATCTGATAACCGGAACGGCCCCGCCTGACTGGCGGGGACAATATTTTTTATATAACGAGGGATTCATATGTCTTTCACAGACTACGCAACAGTCGTTGCTGATAGCGGTAGTGTTCTACAGACTCAGATGGCCCAGCGTATTAAAGATGGCTGGCAACCTTTTGGACAACCTCTACTGGTGACACCGAACCTGAGCCGATCATTTCAAATAATGCAGGTGGTTGTTAAAGGTACTGGTGGTGGGGATGGTAGTTCCGCAAGCGTGGACACGCTTGAAGGGGTAACGGATACCGGCAAGGCGTTGATGAAAGCGGCGGATGCCGCCGCAGGCAGGACAGCAATCGGGGCGGGTACATCGAGTCTTAAAGTCGGTAACGCCGCAACGGATGCCAAAGCAGGTAATTATGCGCCAAAATCTACCGACATAAGCGATGCTACCGATATCGGGAAAAAGATCCTGGTAGCAGCGGATGCGGCTGCTGTGAAAACGCTGCTGGGTATCAGCTAATCGTATTGAAACATATTCAGGAGCAGCTTAAATGACCAAAGAAAAGTTGATTGCCATTACTGTACACACGCCATTCAGCCTGACGCTGGCCGATGGAACGGTACAGGATTTTCGCCGTGGGCGGCATAACGTATCCGCGCCAGTAGCAGAGCACTGGTTCACTCAGGCGCACGCAGAGATTAACGATACTGCTGTGCCGGATAATAGCGACGAATATCAGGCACAGATTGAAACTCTGAAAGCCCTAATTGAAGAACGTGACGCGATCATCCGCGATCTGACTTCACAGGTGGACGAGCAAAAAGCGCAAACTGAAGCGCTGAATCAGCAAATAGCGGAACTGCTTGCCGGAGGTGATGGCGATGGCAAAAAACCAAAACCTTCCAACAGTAAGTGATTTTCGTACCGCTTTCCCGCAGTTTTCCGACACCACCCGATACCCCGATGCTCAAATACAGTTTCGCCTGAACCTGGCTGATGTGCTGCTCAGCGAGAAGATCACGGGTAAGGATCTGTTTCCTTATTTTGTTGAGCTTTTTGTCGCGCACTACATGGCGCTGTGGGCGGCTGACAACAGAGCGATGGCTACGGGTGGTTCCGGGGGCGCGTCGGGTGGGGTGGCTTCCTCAAAATCTGTCGATAAAGTCAGCGTCAGCTATGACACAGGAGCCACGTTAAACCCGGATGCGGGCTTCTGGAACTATACCCGCTACGGGGCTGAGTTCTGGCAGTTGATCATGATGTTCGGCGCGGGGGGCATCCAGCTATGAAAAGCGGCGTCACGATGAGAGTTGATAAGGCGCAATCTGTTTTAGATGCACTGAAGACTATCGGTAACAGGGATGTGCTGGTTGGCATCCCTGCTGAAGACTCCGCACGGGATGATGCGCCTTTCGGCAATGCTGGCATTGGTTATATCAATGAAAACGGCTCTCCTGCGCAAAATATTCCGGCTAAATAACTGCTCGGAATAGTAGATCCCTTAGAGGGAACTCAGTCCGGTTTATGCGATCTGATCAATCGCTGAATATCCCAAATCACCAGCCGGACTGAGCAATGTCGATCATAGCACCAATACCCAGAACCGAACGACGCCTGATGCAGAAAACTATCCATAAAACAAAGGACAAAAACCACGCCCGGCGGCTCACCGCCATGCTGATGCTGCATCGTGGTGACACCGTCAGTCATGTTGCCAGAACACTCTGCTGTGCCCGCTCATCGATTGGT
>NZ_VZPF01000160.1 GCF_008801695.1 Pantoea stewartii subsp. stewartii | reverse complement strand
ATGGAGGCGAAGCGCCTCAAGGAGCCATGTCCGGTGTTTCACGCGATAGTGTCCATTAAAAAATGATGGACACTATTTTCCCGGAACCGGAGCCCGCTGCACAGACGGTTTAAATGTGACGCTTACAAGTGATCTACTATTCCGAGCAGTTATTTAGCGGATAGTTCCCATAAAAAAAGCGCCCCATGCCCGGAGCGCTTCTATGAACGTATTACTGAGAATCACTGTGTTTGTGGTTCTGCTGAATATAGTACCAGGCTGGCTGGTGGCGGTCAAAATCAGCCTTTTGGCTCGATGCCCTCACGTTGCAATCTTTGCCGACAAGCATCTTTCACCCAAGAGCTAAATTGGCCCTGTCCCGCAGCAATATTTATTTGCTCAAGTAGTTCATCTTCGAAACGAATGTTCTTTTTCGTACTGCCTGAACGATCAAAAGCGTGCTTGGTATTTTTATCTTGCATTGGTACGTACCGATATTATAAACTAAACACAAATGGTACGTACCGAATCGATTTTACGCAACCATTAAATACAGCGAAGCCCGGCAGTGGTGGAACACTAACCGGGCCTCTGACCACAACGTTATCGGAGCTAACATTATGGCTGACGCACAGTCTACCCAAACTCACCCAAAATTCACATGGTTTTTCCTCGGAACCCCAAAAGGCCAGACCTGTACGCCCGTTGTTATTCGCGTTCCCGCTGATACCGAAGAAGAAGCGCGTACATGGTATTCCCGCTGGGATTTGGTCTTTGCTGCAAAAATCCGCTCTGAATGTTCGCTTTACCAGTACAGCAACGGCGCTTTTGAACTGGATGTTTCCCGTATGGAGGTGCGCCATGTTTAACCTTCAGACGCTGACGGCCAAAGCCCGCGAGGTTCGCGGGAACGTAGTAAATGCTATTTCCACCAAAGGCAGTCGCACTATGCAGCCCGTCTACGACCGCGACGAACAGCGCAAGCTGCGCGAACGCATCCAGCAGACACAGCCGGATTGGGTGCTGCTATGGTGGGATATTTCCGTAGTCACTGGCTGGCGTACCAGCGACGTGTGCAACCTGCGTTACTCATGTATCAACTGGGAAACCGGGCAATGCACTATCGTTGTGGCGAAGCAGACCAAAGCCGCCGAAGCGAGGGCAACCCGCAAAGGCATTGAAATTGTGCGCCGACAGCGCAAGGATGCCGCCCGCATTGCTGGCGACCACATAGCCTACATGCAGTGGGATAGCGCTTCCTGTGACGCGCTGGCTGCTGATATGACCGAAGCGGAACAGGCGATTGTGTTTGACCTGGTATCCCGCGCCGAAGTGAAGCACGATACCAAACAGCTACCTCCGGGCGTGATTAACCGTCTGCGTGACCGCCTTGAGCGTAATCTGATTGATGATGATCTGGTTTTTTCCCGTTCTCAAATCGAAAGTAACCGATGTTCTACTCTGAACGGATCTGTTACCCGCCAGACTATCTGGAAGAAACTACACGGCGTGGTGCAATGGTTTACCCGCGTCATTAACACCAAATTGCGCCTGAGCGCATACAGCACGCGCAAGATAGCTGCCTTTAACGTCATGGCCGCCGGTGGTGATCAAGGATTGCTTATCGCTTCTGAACTGCTGGGCCACAGTAACCCGGCAATCACTCGAACTTATCTCCAGTTGGGTAGTAAAGCTACGGCCATTCAATCCCGTATGGCGATGGAGGTGTGCCATGCATGAAATTACACTCTCACAGGCTGTTAAAAAGGCATACCAGGCCGAGGTTATTCTTGCTCTGATGCAGGATAAGCAGGCTGTACACATGGAAGATAGTGAAGTTGACGCGCTGATCGTAATGTTACGGAAGTTGGTGGGCGAGGTTGGCGGTTTTCTGGGGGAAGAAGAAGCCCGGCAGGAGGTGGCCCATGCATAACTCCGACGCGACCCAACTCAATAACCTGGCATTTGAAGCAGTCCAGACGGTGCAGAAGATGAATACCGTTCTGGGTATGTGGCAAAACGAATTTACGGAGAAGGACAGCGGTTCGAAAGCCGAAACTCTGGTTTCTCTGCTGCTGGATCTGGCAAATAAAACACTGACCCTTACGCATGAGATTGAGCAGGTCACAGCCGGGGAGCATAGCCATGAATAAGCAGAAAACGGGCGCTATCCCGGTAAGTCTCAACGTGAAACCCAATTTCAGTGGTTTTGTGGTTGTTCAGATGAATCACGGGGCTGTAACAGGTAATTTCCCGCTAAAAAGTGGTGAGTTTTTCGGTTCACTGGATAGTTTTATTGATGCCGCTATCACAGCCGGTTATCAGGTAATTCCACCGGCAGCACAGGGCTAAATATTATGGTGAGAAAAATTCTGGCTTAACTGCCAGCGGGCAAACTCAGCCTGAAATCAGACCCGGTGATATTTGGAAAGATCGCCGTGGTTCCCAAATTATTATTTTGGCGGCCTCTCAGTTACGCGTGGAATTTCGCCGTATCGGATATGACGCAATCTGCACTCTTTCACCAGCTAACTTTGTGCGTGATTTTGAATACATGAAGGGAAAAGTGAACGAAAGCGATGTGGCCCGGTTTATGAGCGCGGCTGACGGCGATGAAAAGATCCGGGTGCTGCGTGAGATTATTCAGGAAAGGATGTACCGAAAATGAAAAATGCTCCAAACCTGAAACACCTTCCAAAGGATAAATTTACCGAGGCTGTTATTTTCGCCGGGAAGGATGCTTGTGTTCATGCTAAAGCCTGGGAGGAGGATTACGGCAAAAAGATAGCGGGTGATACAACACCGCCGATTTATATCGGGCCAAAACAACTGGCAGAGCTAACGAATATCCGCATTATTGATAAAGGGCGGCGTGTTGCTCGCGTCTATCTTGCGGGTGATATTGAAGCGATACAGATTAATACCATCGGTGAGAAGCTGGCGCTAAATAACTGATCCTAATACCGCTACACTTTAGCCAGCCCATGTTTTCCCCCGGGGAATGGGCTGACGGTATTCATAAAGTGATGGACCTTTTTCAACAGTTGCCACATTGAACTGCACTGGTGATTTCGGGTTATTGTCTCATGAAGCGCCTGCCACAACCGTTCGACAT
>NZ_VZPF01000159.1 GCF_008801695.1 Pantoea stewartii subsp. stewartii | reverse complement strand
ATGCCTGGCAGTTCCCTACTCTCGCATGGGGAGACCCCACACTACCATCGGCGCTACGGCGTTTCACTTCTGAGTTCGGCATGGGGTCAGGTGGGACCACCGCGCTACAGCCGCCAGGCAGATTCTGTCTGCCGCACCGCCCTCTCGGGCCGCACGGCGTTATCCGGTAAACAAGGCTGAAAATTCTTTCTGTCTCTCAACCCAAAACGCCTCTGGCGTTGTAAGGTTAAGCCTCACGGGTCATTAGTACCGGTAAGCTCAACGCATCGCTGCGCTTACACACCCGGCCTATCAACGTCGTCGTCTTCAACGTCCCTTCAGGAGGCTCGAAGCCTCAGGGAGAACTCATCTCGGGGCAAGTTTCGTGCTTAGATGCTTTCAGCACTTATCTTTTCCGCACTTAGCTACCGGGCAGTGCCACTGGCGTGACAACCCGGACACCAGCGGTGCGTTCACTCCGGTCCTCTCGTACTAGGAGCAACCCCCCTCAATTCTCCAGCGCCCACGGCAGATAGGGACCGAACTGTCTCACGACGTTCTAAACCCAGCTCGCGTACCACTTTAAACGGCGAACAGCCGTACCCTTGGGACCTACTTCAGCCCCAGGATGTGATGAGCCGACATCGAGGTGCCAAACACCGCCGTCGATATGAACTCTTGGGCGGTATCAGCCTGTTATCCCCGGAGTACCTTTTATCCGTTGAGCGATGGCCCTTCCATTCAGAACCACCGGATCACTATGACCTGCTTTCGCACCTGCTCGAGCCGTCACTCTCGCAGTCAAGCTGGCTTATGCCATTGCACTAACCTCCTGATGTCCGACCAGGATTAGCCAACCTTCGTGCTCCTCCGTTACGCTTTGGGAGGAGACCGCCCCAGTCAAACTACCCACCAGACACTGTCCGCAGCCCGGATCACGGGCCCACGTTAGAACACCAAACATTAAAGGGTGGTATTTCAAGGCCGGCTCCACGCAGACTGGCGTCCACGCTTCAAAGCCTCCCACCTATCCTACACATCAAGGCTCAGTGTTCAGTGTCAAGCTGTAGTAAAGGTTCACGGGGTCTTTCCGTCTTGCCGCGGGTACACTGCATCTTCACAGCGATTTCAATTTCACTGAGTCTCGGGTGGAGACAGCCTGGCCATCATTACGCCATTCGTGCAGGTCGGAACTTACCCGACAAGGAATTTCGCTACCTTAGGACCGTTATAGTTACGGCCGCCGTTTACCGGGGCTTCGATCAAGAGCTTCTCCTTGCGGATAACCCCATCAATTAACCTTCCGGCACCGGGCAGGCGTCACACCGTATACGTCCACTTTCGTGTTTGCACAGTGCTGTGTTTTTAATAAACAGTTGCAGCCAGCTGGTATCTTCGACTGGCCTCGGCTCCGGGAGCAAGTCCCCTCACCTACGCGCCAGCGTGCCTTCTCCCGAAGTTACGGCACCATTTTGCCTAGTTCCTTCACCCGAGTTCTCTCAAGCGCCTGGGTATTCTCTACCTGACCACCTGTGTCGGTTTGGGGTACGATTTCGTGTTACCTGATGCTTAGAGGCTTTTCCTGGAAGCAGGGCATTTATCACTTCAGCACCGTAGTGCCTCGTCGTCACGCCTCAGTGTAAAGTGCACCGGATTTGCCTGGCGCACACACCTACACGCTTAAACCGGGACAACCGTCGCCCGGCCGATATAGCCTTCTCCGTCCCCCCTTCGCAGTAACACCAAGTACAGGAATATTAACCTGTTTCCCATCGACTACGCCTTTCGGCCTCGCCTTAGGGGTCGACTCACCCTGCTCCGATTAACGTTGAACAGGAACCCTTGGTCTTCCGGCGACAAGGTTTTTCACCTTGTTTATCGTTACTTATGTCAGCATTCGCACTTCTGATACCTCCAGCATGCCTCACAGCACACCTTCAACGGCTTACAGAACGCTCCCCTACCCAACAACACATAGTGTCGCTGCCGCAGCTTCGGTGCATGGTTTAGCCCCGTTACATCTTCCGCGCAGGCCGACTCGACCAGTGAGCTATTACGCTTTCTTTAAATGATGGCTGCTTCTAAGCCAACATCCTGGCTGTCTGTGCCTTCCCACATCGTTTCCCACTTAACCATGACTTTGGGACCTTAGCTGGCGGTCTGGGTTGTTTCCCTCTTCACGACGGACGTTAGCACCCGCCGTGTGTCTCCCGTGATAACATTCTCCGGTATTCGCAGTTTGCATCGGGTTGGTAAGCCGGGATGGCCCCCTAGCCGAAACAGTGCTCTACCCCCGGAGATGAGTTCACGAGGCGCTACCTAAATAGCTTTCGGGGAGAACCAGCTATCTCCCGGTTTGATTGGCCTTTCACCCCCAGCCACAGGTCATCCGCTAATTTTTCAACATTAGTCGGTTCGGTCCTCCAGTTAGTGTTACCCAACCTTCAACCTGCCCATGGCTAGATCACCGGGTTTCGGGTCTATACCCTGCAACTTAACGCCCAGTTAAGACTCGGTTTCCCTGCGGCTCCCCTATACGGTTAACCTTGCTACAGAATATAAGTCGCTGACCCATTATACAAAAGGTACGCAGTCACACCACGAAGGTGCTCCCACTGCTTGTACGTACACGGTTTCAGGTTCTGTTTCACTCCCCTCGCCGGGGTTCTTTTCGCCTTTCCCTCACGGTACTGGTTCACTATCGGTCAGTCAGGAGTATTTAGCCTTGGAGGATGGTCCCCCCATATTCAGACAGGATACCACGTGTCCCGCCTTACTCATCGAACTCACAGCCTGTGCACCTTTGTGTACGGGAGTATCACCCTGTACCCTGCGTCTTTCCAGACGCTTCCACTGATGCACAAGCTGATGCAGGTTCTGGGCTCCTCCCCGTTCGCTCGCCGCTACTGGGGGAATCTCGGTTGATTTCTTTTCCTCGGGGTACTTAGATGTTTCAGTTCCCCCGGTTCGCCTCATGCCGCTATGTATTCACTGCATGATAGTGTGACGAGTCACACTGGGTTTCCCCATTCGGGTATCGCCGGTTGTAGCGGTTCATATCACCTTACCGGCGCTTATCGCAGATTAGCACGCCCTTCATCGCCTCTGACTGCCAGGGCATCCACCGTGTACGCTTGGTCGCTTAACCTCACAACCCACAGGCGTTT
>NZ_VZPF01000158.1 GCF_008801695.1 Pantoea stewartii subsp. stewartii | reverse complement strand
GCGGAGAACGTGCGGCGATCCTCTACTCTCTGATCGTCACCTGCCGGCTTAACGGCGTTGACCCCGAGACGTGGTTGCGTTACGTCATCGGTCATATACAGGACTGGCCGGTGAACCGGGTCCGCGATCTGCTGCCATGGAAGGTCGAGCTTCCCTCTGCCTGAACGTCAATACGGTCTGAATGCGACGCTTACCCGCAACCGGGTACACAACTTCTTTAACCAGCCCCTCCGGATTATTCAAAACCGCTTCCGCTATCCGGAATAAAAGTGTCGTTTTGCCATGAACCTTCTGAAAATCTGCGAGCAGCGTTTTAACCAACCGCCGTTCGGAGCGTGCTGACAGGCGATGGACGATCTGAATGAACAATTCGATCAAACCGTCGATTATCTCCCTCTGCCGGCTGTACAGAAATACGGTGTAAAGCCCGTAACGAATTGCCCAGGGATGCTGCCTCATTTCCCAGGCACTTTCGCTGTTCGCGCGTTGCCGGTAACGTTGCAACACCTTTGTGCTGAAAGAGGCAAACATATCAACCGGCAGATGCAGTGAACGTATAAAATTGAGTTTTTCGACCTCTTTTAACACGCTTTCCAGCCCTGTGCGCCCTGGGTCTGCTTTGAGATCGCCAAAACTTACGCCCTCAGCGTCATTACTCAGTGAGGCTTCCATCAACATTTTGCTGTCAGTGGACAGACTGTCAGCGCAGCGCTGGTACAGATGGAGTTCAAACTGCTGGAAAGACGAACGTACCAGCCGTTCCAGCTCTTTATCGGCCGGACACTCAACCTGGCGCTGCTGGAACCAGCCAAATGCAGCCTCGGTGGCGTCAGCAGGAGCAGAGCCATGAGGATAAAGGGTATTAACCAGCCAGTCTGAAAACGCATGTTTATCTGTTGCTGATACCCGGCTGATGCCCAGGAAGTTAAGGATCTCCTTGCGATGCCGGGCCCCGGTTCGCCCGGACCACTCATAGTCCCGAAACCCGGAAACATCCGCATCCAGCTGATCGGCTAAATAGTGTAGGGGCGTTTCCGGGATCTCATCGATTGTCGAAGGGAAGCGGCCGGTGTTCTGATAAAACTTAAGCTGAACGGCAAATGGCAGGTGGTTTCTGGCGGGTTTGGTTTTTAGCAAGCGGGTTTCTTCAAACTTCAGACTCCAGTACTCTGCCAGCTCATCAACATCCCAGATCCGTTTCATTTTGCCGTCCCATTATCAGTGCTTACCATAACGTTAATTTAACGGGGGTTCCTGAATCAGGCTCTGCATCATTTTCAGCCACGATCCGGTACCCCATCGCCTTATAACCCCGCTGACGTTTATCCCACATCCTGAGCAGCGCAGGATAACCCGTATCCACAAAGTCGATTATTCTGACATCTGTTTTGCCCGATTGCTCCCTGTGGAGGCGGCCAGCATACTGCTGTAGCGTCCCTTTCCACGACACGGGCATGGCGAGAATCAGCGTATCCAGTGGAGGATGGTCAAAACCCTCGCCAACCAGTTTACCTGTTGCCAGCAGGATACGGGGCGCATCCGGTGGCAGGGCGTTCAACTCGGAAATAAGCGTCGTACGCTTTTTTTTCGATAACCGTCCGTGAAGAACAAATGGTGATAATTTCAGCAGTGCCAGTTCGGACGCTATGTCATCCAGGTGATCGGTACGTTCGGTCAGTACCAGAACCTTACGCCCCTGTCCGAAAGCAATTCTGGCCTCGTCAGCAATAGCTGACGTTCTTTCCTGATCCAGCGCTATTTCTCTGAAAACATCCTGTATTCTGGCATCAGATGGCAGATTCCCGTGTGTAAAACGGGTACGGGGAACCACTTCCAGATTATGGGGACTTTCTTTTGGGCGGGCTGCTGTATGGCGAATGGGTCCACAGTGCATAAATATGATGGGATGCAGGCCATCCCGTCGAACCGGCGTTGCAGTCAGTCCCAGCACATATCTGGCATTTGCCTCTTTCAGTATCGCATCGAAAGAAGCCGCGCCAATATGATGGCACTCATCAACGATGATTTGCCCATAATTCTTAACCAGTGGGTCCACCTCTCCATGCCTGGATATTGACTGCATCACCGCAATATCAATATCACCGCCGGATTTGTTTTTGCCGCCCCCTATAACACCAATATCGTTACTGGTTTGCAGAAACAGACGGAGGCGCTCCTGCCATTGTTTCAACAATTCAGTTCGATGTACCAGCACAAGCGTATTGACTTTTCGGCGGGCGATAGCTGCCGCCGCAGTGACCGTTTTACCAAATGCGGTTGGTGCGCAAAGCACACCGCAGTCATGGCGCAGTAACTCAGAAACCGCAGTATCCTGGTCTGGCCTCAGTTTTCCCAGGAAAGCCACATCACATGCTGTTCCATCGAACCGTTCGTCTGTTATTTCACAGGCAATGCTGTTGTCGTGCAGTAAAGATAACGCCGTATCCAGACACCCACGGGGCAAAGCAATATGCTGGGGATAATTCTCAGCACAGCCTATTACACGGGGCTTATCCCATACTGACATGCGCATGGCCTGAGCTTTATAAAACTCAGGGTTCTGAAATGCTGCCAGCCGGATCAGTCGGTTGGCCAGCGCCTGGGGTAATTGTGCTTTTTCGAAGTAGATCAGGTTAGCAAGCGTGACCTTCAGTGAATCCGGTAGCGGAATGTTAAGCCTGGTATCTGATGATTTTTCGGACTTCCATGGTGTGGCCAAATCCTCTTCGTTGATAAAGGTCACATCCAGAGGATGAGTATTTCCGGTAGCCCGCAATATCGTCGGCTCAATATCATGAGCGTTCATCGGTATCACCGACGCCAGGAAAGCCCACTGGTCAGGATAAGGCCGGAGGGTGGCATCAACAAAAATACTCCCACCCGACTCTCGCGGTCCTTTTTGCAGAGGCAGCGCAATCAGGTTACCGAATCCACCTTTTGGCATAATATCCTGATTCGGAAACAACCGGTCATAGGAGCCCAACTGGAGCTGTCGGGTCCGGTTACAGGTATGACTGATAATAGCCGTCCCCAGACGGCGGGCATCCCTGGCGAGAACGCGGGACGCAAAAAACACCCAGATATGAGCCCCCTGACGCGATCTTGATACTTCCAGTGCTGCTGGCACACCAAGCTCATCGCAGGATTGCATGAACGCGGACGCATCGGCCTGCCATTCTGCCTCGTCAAAATCAACGGCCAGAAAATAACAGAAGTCATCTTCAAGCAAAGGATATACACCGATGGTGTGTTCGCCTGCCAGATGCCGGTAGATAACAGGATCCGATACGGGAATAAGCTGGCGGTGAGAGCAGTCGCTACATTTTATCCGGG
>NZ_VZPF01000157.1 GCF_008801695.1 Pantoea stewartii subsp. stewartii | reverse complement strand
AAAGCCCATTTGAACTGCTTTATAAATTCTTCCAGGTGGTTCTGGATGACGCGATAAAGATTAACGATGTCGCCGTTAATATCGTTCAGTACTTCCGCTTTTGACTGTTCCTTCATAAAGAATAAAGCTGCGCCACCGCAGAACGGCTCGACATAACATGTGTGAGCCGGAAAAAGCGGGAGAAGATGCTTAGCCAGTTTACGTTTTCCACCTACCCACGGGATGATACTTGTTTTCATGTATAGCCTCTTTTGATCTTTTAAAACGATCAATTCCCTTTGATTGATCGACGGAAGCAATCATAGAGATGGCGAGAGGGTGTTGGCAGTTACAGGGGTGAGGCGGCAAGATAACGCCAGGCAAGTTTACAAGCCATTGATATAGATCGGTTTAGTCTCATCGGGTGAGCGGCAGTAATCCGCTGCCGCCTGACCTGAGAAGGAAATGATGAGCAATTTATTATCTGAAGATTTGCAGTGGGACATAATTGAGGCCTTAGAAGAAGTACATCCCCGCCATCTTACTCTGGATGAGTTCAGGGGGGATTTTGGTGAGATTGATGACAATATGATGCTAGTTAACGTCATCCAGCTCATTGAGGATGGGATTATCAATCCCAAAGCAATCATAAGGCTTGTTAAGGGGCCAACAGTAAATATCACAGCGCTATTACTGACGCCCTATGGCTATCAGTTAGCCCAGTCAGGAGATTAACTCGCGTCGCGTTGAGCATCTTTCTTTGATATATCAATTTTGAAACCATGCCCGAACTCATCTTCGAAGTTGACACTAAGCGCAAACTCGACAACAAGCTTCGGGCATTCTTCCGGCCTAGAAACTATCTGCGTTGAAGTGACATTACCGATCGTTTCACCATCGACGGGGCTTTGTTGAATAAATGGATTTTATGCTGTGGTACTATGAAAACGGTTGTTTCAGATAACATAAAATCAATGCATTACATGCTTGCGTATGACGGTGTTCTGTCTGGCATCAGCGTTTTCTACCAAAACAGTGCAGACAAAACAGAATGATTACCTATTATTCAACAAAGCCCATCGACGGCCACATCTAACCCGACAAATGCATCACCATCATAGATTCTGACAATCTGAATCGGTTTACCCATTATCTTTGACCTCGCCTGAAACGACCTCACGATATGCCTCAGATGCAGCCTGACAGTCAGGCTCAATTTCACGGAAAGCGCTAACCAGATTAATCTGTTCTTCCAGCAGGCCCAGAAGGCGCTCAGGCTCGTCACTGTAGCCGAGGCTGATACCGCTCATTGCACTTTGATTAATTTTAATTTCGCTCAGGAGTCGTTCACGCTCTGATTGCAGAGCATGACAACGACCGATAATTATTAATTCATCGCTGGTATATTCCCGCATTTCTATATCCTGTTATTTAAATAAATGCGCCAGTATCACTGGCGCATTGTTATTACAGATAATCAGACTGATTAAACAGCTTCAACCGGTTGTGCTGCGCTGATTCTATCCTGCCCATTGTCGATACTGTGTTTGTACTGCAGATTGTCAACATAGGTCTGCACCTGACCTTCGACTTCGGCCTTATCCGCATCAATGACTGCGTCGGCCAGCTTCTCGGCGATACCCTGTGCCTGTTCGGCAAAGGCAGACTGAATCCTGTCAAAGTTGTCGCCGCAGGCGGTGCGCACGGTGGCTTCGTTGTGCAGGGTCAGGTGGTTAACGAAGTCCGTTGCGGCAGCGGTGGCATCTTCTTTCGTGGGACCAGTGTAAATGGCGGCCAGAATACCGTCGACAATGGCTTTACTGCGCAACTGAGTGATAACCGCTTTTTCGATATTGCCGGTGATATTAATCGTGCTCATATTTCTCTCCTTACGGGAACTGCGGGTTAATAATACTTTCAGCCATGCAGGTAACTTCATGGTCAAAACCTCAATGGGCTGATGCCAGTATTCATTTAATGAACTGAATTTGATTTAGATCAATCACTGTAAGCAGGCTTAACTATTCGTTTCACTCAGGTTTAACCTCATGAATTCATAATCTCGCTTGTGGTGAGGCTTTGTTGAATAATAGGTAATCATTCTGTTTTGTCTGCACTGTTTTGGTAGAAAACGCTGATGCCAGACAGAACACCGTCATACGCAAGCATGTAATGCATTGATTTTATGTTATCTGAAACAACCGTTTTCATAGTACCACAGCATAAAATCCATTTATTCAACAAAGCCTTGTGGTGATTAACGACCCGCCACTGTTGTAATCCGGATGTATCATATTTTGACCATATATTGGTTGCGCTCGTGTAGGGCGCTTTTTTTTGAGCGAATTCCAGTAGCAAAATTTTGAGATGCTAAACTTCCTTCCTGAAATACTTTGTCTCGACTGTGCCACTGTATATCGGACATGACAGTGGCCTTTTTGTTTTAAGGCTTATCCGGCCAGGCTATTGCGTTATATCCGCCTTCATCATTCACCAGTGAAAAATCCAGTGCTTTAAGCGCTTTAATATAGGCCATCCACTTAATCAGGCCGGCTTTGTCTTCATCGGTAATGACGCCAAGCTGCAGCTCCGTGCGCCAGTCGGAAGTGACCACATTCGCAGCAGTGAGCAGACTCTGGCGCTGCGCACTGGCTTTGTCCTGAAACGCGGCTTTTTCTGCATCTGCGTCATGCACCCATGCACTGCCGTCCCATTTCATATATCGCTCAGCCGGTGCTGTTGATACGGTGCCGTCAGGCAGGTCGCCCAGAGAAGTAATGAGTTGCGGTGAGCCATCAATGATGCTGTAGACAGTCTGTCCCCTGTGGTCCGCGACCAGCGACCATTTATCCTGCTCAGCGTGATAAACAGCGGCGCTGCCTGCCGGAATCTCAGGTGGCGGAGTCAGCGTGCAGTTGGCGGGCAGGCCCGTGTGCGCAGGAATGTAGCAGTCACTCCTGCCTATAAACTCCTGCGTATCCGGACGCAGATTATAAATCTTCAGCGTCTGTGCTTTATCTGACATTTCAAAGGTCATTATGCGAGCCTCACGATGTAATTAAATGCAATATTGTCTACGGTATTGGCGGCGTTTCCGGTCGCATTGATGGTCAGGCCGTGACCGTGCGGACCCAGCGGGACAGTGTGCTGGTGAGGACCAATCACAACTGTATGGGCATGATTGCCAGAATCGCTGGTCGCACGGTCCTGGTTACCCATATGAATATCATCCATGGAAACGTGGTAAACATCAGGGCCGCCCCCAAACCAGTTATAAGCGTGATTATGCTGGCCCTGCGTAAGCGTCACATTTAAACCGTCTGTGCAGCGGGCTCCGGTTCCGGGAAAATAGTGTCCATCATTTTTTAATGGACACTATCGCGTGAAACACCGGACATGGCTCCTTGAGGCGCTTCGCCTCCATT
>NZ_VZPF01000156.1 GCF_008801695.1 Pantoea stewartii subsp. stewartii | reverse complement strand
ATGTCGAACGGTTGTGGCAGGCGCTTCATGAGACAATAACCCGAAATCACCAGTGCAGTTCAATGTGGCAACTGTTGAAAAAGGTCCATCACTTTATGAATACCGTCAGCCCATTCCCCGGGGGAAAACATGGGCTGGCTAAAGTGTAGCGGTATTAGGATCAGTTATTTAGTATTAATGTGCATAAGGCACTGTTGCCTGTTTGCCGATGGAGAGAAAAAGAATGCATCAAATGAAGCGCCTGAAAATGCTGACGGCAGCGACGCTGCTGGCGTTAAGCCTGCCTGTGACTTCTGCGTTTGCTGCGCTGGCCGCAGGAGAAACCGCACCGGACTTTAAACTGGAAGCGGCTCTGGCAGGTAAAGAAACGACCTTCTCCTTACAGCAGGCACTGAAAAAAGGACCGGTTGTACTTTATTTCTTCCCGGCGGCGTTCAGCGCTGGCTGCACGCTGGAAGCGCATGCTTTTGCGGAAGCAACCGATGAGTTTAAAAAGCAGGGCGCAACGGTAATTGGCGTGACCGCAGGTAATACCGATCAGATTGCGAAATTCTCTCAGCTTGAGTGTCGCGATAAGTTCACCGTCGCCGCCGATCCGGGTGCCAAAGTGGCGGCCGAATACAAAAGTACGATGGAAATGAAAGGCAAAACTCTGTCTGACCGCACATCGTATGTTATTGCGCCTGATGGCAAAATTTTGCTGAGTTATACCGATAAAAATCCAGAGGCCCATATTCAGAAGACCCTGAATGCCGTGAAAAAATACCGTCAGGCTAACCCGGCTTAATCTCACATCTGGACAGCGCCATCATGTTGACTGCTATCGCCGCCGCGTTTCTGGGCGGCATTATTCTTAATCTCATGCCCTGTGTATTCCCGGTGATCTCGCTGAAGGCCCTGAGTCTGCTGCGCCACAATGCCCAACCCGCACATGCGCGAGCCGAAGGGCTGGCTTTTCTGGTGGGTGTGGTTGTCACGATGGTGCTGCTGGTCAGTGTGCTGTTACTGGCAAGAATGGGGGGCGCTTCCGTCGGCTGGGGTTTTCAGTTGCAATCACCGCTGGTGATAGCCTTACTGGTGCTAATCATGGTGGCATCGGCCCTCAACCTGTTCGGCCTGTTTGAGGTTGGCTTATCCCTTCAGCGGGCGGGTGAAGTCGGAGGCGAGCGGGGAGGGCTAACCGGATCGGCACTCACCGGCGCGCTGGCCATCGTCGTCGCCACGCCCTGTAGCGCGCCGTTTATGGCCAGCGCCATCGGCTATGCCTTTACGCAACCTCCCGTTATCAGTGTGGTTATTTTCCTTTCACTGGCGCTGGGGTTTGCAGCACCGTTCACACTAATTTCCTTTTTCCCTGTGTTTGCCCGCCTGCTACCTGCGCCGGGTGCCTGGATGATCACGCTCAAACACGGGCTCGCCTTTCCCATGCTGGGGGCGGCGGGGTGGTTGATTTGGGTACTGGAGCGTCAGGCGGGTTCGACAGCCCTGGCAGCCATTCTGACATGCTGCCTGGTGCTGAGTTTTGCCGCCTGGCTGTATGGTATGGCGCAAAAGCGACAGATGATGGGAAGGCGGCACTGGGCATTACACATCGCTACAGCCGCCATGGTCGTTCTGTTAATTCCGCCGTTGTTAACATTGAAAACCGCCACGACAACGCCGGATTCGCCCGATACCGTTGCCGCGGCCGCGGTGGCATGGACACCTCAAAATGTTGAGGCGATAAAAGGTCAGGGCAAACCCGTTCTGGTCAATTTTACGGCCTCATGGTGCATTACCTGTCAGGTTAACGAGCGCACTTCCCTGTCGACGCAGGCGGTTAAGCAAGCTATGGCGCGCACTGACACCATCTATATGATTGCGGACTCCACGAAGTACAATCCTGATGTCGAACAGGCGCTCAGCGACTTTGGTCGCGGCGGATTGCCGCTGTATGTCGTTTACCCTGCGGATGGCGGAAAACCTGTCGTTCTGCCGCAGGTGTTAACCCCGGGCATCGTCATCACGGCACTGCAGCAGGCCAGTGAAAAAGGTAAAAAAACCTGATGGCCTTATTGCTGCGGCAGACCATTAAACCTGCATTCAGGCCTGCGCACGCGTAAGGCGGGCCTGAACCTGCACGGCATGCACACAGGATGAACATGAAAACAATCGGACTGATCGGTGGGATGAGCTGGGAATCCACGCTGCCTTATTACCGTTTTATCAATGAAGGTATTCGGGAAAGACTGGGCGGATTACACTCGGCACGACTGCTGTTACACAGCGTCGATTTTCACGATATTGAAGTCTGTCAGCGTGAGGGCAACTGGGCACAGGCAGGCAAGCAGTTGGGTGAAGCCGCCCGGGGACTGGCACTTGCCGGGGCCGAAGCCATCGTGCTGTGTACCAATACGATGCACAAGGTTGCCGACGATATAGAAGCCCACTGCAATCTTCCCTTTTTACACATTGCCGATGCCACGGGCAGGGCGATAACAGCCAGAGGGATGACGCGAGTCGCCTTGCTGGGCACCCGCTATACGATGGAGCAGGATTTTTATCTGGGGCGGTTACAGCAACGGTTTTCGATTAACACGATCGTGCCGGAGGCGGAGCAGCGCGCCACCCTCAATCACATCATTTTTGATGAACTCTGCATGGGAAAATTTACCGAAAGCGCACGCCAGTATTATCTTGATGTGATCACGCAGCTGCGCGATCAGGGCGCGCAAGCGGTGATTTTCGGCTGCACGGAAATCGGCCTGCTGGTTCCCGAGGCGCAAAGCGCTCTGCCTGTCTTTGATACCACCAGCCTTCATGCCCGTGATGCCGTAGACTTTATGTTGTCCTGATTGTCCGTTATCCGGGCAACCAAAAAGTCTGTTCGTCGGCGTCATTAAGGGGTTTCAAATATCACGTAGAGCTTACGCATGGTCGTGTCCATAACCCATGTGCCTTCCGTATTTGCTTCAAAAAACAACGTATCGCCGGGTTTGAAATGCTGTGGTGTTTCGCCATCAGCAGTAAAAGATCCCGTTCCGGAAAGGAAGTGCATCATCTCCGCTTGCTTTACGCCGCGACGATAGCTGCCCGGCGAACATTCAAAAATGCCCATATCAATACTCTCATGGCCCGGGATGACTTTCTGCAGCCCGGCGATCATGATTTCAGGTGAACCAGGTAATCCCTCAACGGTACCCCAGGGTTCGAGAGTGCTGATCGAAGCAGGTTGTTCAAGTTTTTGTACTTTCATTTTTTCTTCCTGAGCGATTGTCACGGTTATGGCAGGCATTGCACGTTGCCCTTAGCGTAAGTAAGCGTCACATTTAAACCGTCTGTGCAGCGGGCTCCGGTTCCGGGAAAATAGTGTCCATCATTTTTTAATGGACACTATCGCGTGAAACACCGGACATGGCTCCTTGAGGCGCTTCGCCTCCATT
>NZ_VZPF01000155.1 GCF_008801695.1 Pantoea stewartii subsp. stewartii | reverse complement strand
CCGGGGCCACCCGGTATATCCGCCACGGGCACGCCTGTCTGGGTGTGACCACCCCGACAGGACTGACCCTGACCGCAGGCGGTCACAACAACAGCCCGCTCTGGTCGCGTAATCCGGCCGGTGGTGACGGGCGCCTTCACACCTGGTCTCCCTGGGGGAACGGTAAAGCTGCAGACGGCCTGCCCGGCTTTAACGGTGAGCGTCCTGACCCCGTCAGCGGCAGCTACCATCTGGGCAACGGCTACCGGGCCTATAACCCGGTACTGAGACGTTTTAACTGTCCGGACAGCCTGAGCCCGTTCGGGGCCGGCGGGATTAATCCCTATGCCTACTGTGCAGGAGACCCGGTGAACCACACTGACCCTACAGGGCATATCAGCTGGCAGGGTATTCTGGGTATTGTGGGAGGCACCATCGGCGTGTTACTGACCGGAGGAGCGGCTTTAGGTGCTATTGCGGCAGCGGGCAGTGTGGCTGCCGCATGGAGTGCAGCATCGGCCACGACGCTGGTTGTGGGCGGGCTGGGTCTGCTGGCTGACGCAACGGGGATTGCCAGCGGGGCGACCGAGGATGTGAATCCACATACGTCGTCAGTGCTGGGCTGGGTTTCCATGGCTACGGGGATTGCGGGTATGGCTGCCGGGATTTCGCTTGCGCCTAAAGGAGCCAAGGCAATCATGCGGGCAACTGCAGATACCCGACAGCGTCTTGGGAATATCCGCACGACGGGACTGTCAGGAAGAGGCGCTCCAAAAATTGCAAGGGAATGGGGTACAATCGACCATCAATTGACTGACACCGCTCAATCATTAATGCTGGACAATAGAATGCAAAATGAACCGATATATGCTCTTATTGATGAATCTTCATTAAGTCCCATCAATAACTCCAGGACCATATCGTCTACTACACTAAAACGGAAAATATACAACCTGAAAAATAAAAAAAAATACATATCTGCTTTGGAAAGAGATACACTTGATAGTGCTAATGAATTAAGATTATTTTACGAAAAACATTTGGCGCATGTTAAAGAACAAGGATACAAAAATACCGCTTTGCATTCTATTGTAGAATCACAGGTTAACGCTTTGAATAAAAGGCTAGTAGATAGTAATTTTAGAGTAACCCTTCAGGAAGGGGGCGAAGTTGGTGCCATATATATGGCACCTGAATTACCACCACGCTCGTATCTCTTTTTATGATCATAAAGGTTGGATCTGTGTCCTGTTAGGTTGAGCTGGCGGCCGTAAGTGTGCAGGGCGCAGAAAATACCGACCACCACGTCCAGCCTGCGGGCCCAGCGGAGCATGGCGCGGCATGGTAAAGGTGATATGCTGCCAGTCGCAGTCGGGAAGGATATGGCTCTGCTGCGACACCCACTGCTCGGTTGCTTTGAAGCCGCAGGCGCTGCAGGCTTTTGACTTGCAGCTCTGGCAGAAGAAACGGGAGTGGGTGCAGTCTGGTGATGCACAGCAGAAGCGGCGAACGCCCATCTCCGTGGTCCCGCAGGCGAGCATGCGCTCGACGCAGAGGCGGGTCCAGGGGCTGATGGTGTCCCCGTGTTTGTCGATGTACAGGTTCTAAGCACGTAAAAAGGATCAATAATTGATCCTTTTTATCGATCGATTGAACAAAAAACGTACTTTGCGTGCGTTTCCGTACGGTTTGGCTTCGTGGGGCAAAGCCAAATGTCGTCAAATCGCAGCTTCGCTCCCATTGGGCCAATAACGCCTGGCGCCTCCATGCCACTGAAGCGGCATTCAGTGGACCCACTGACAATCTGCTGCAATACTATTTTTCACTGAGACTATACAGGGTAATAGCATTATGACATTCATGACAACAACCGGGGCCACCCGGTATATCCGCCACGGGCACGCCTGTCTGGGTGTGACCACCCCGACAGGACTGACCCTGACCGCAGGCGGTCACAACAACAGCCCGCTCTGGTCGCGTAATCCGGCCGGTGGTGACGGGCGCCTTCACACCTGGTCTCCCTGGGGGAACGGTAAAGCTGCAGACGGCCTGCCCGGCTTTAACGGTGAGCGTCCTGACCCCGTCAGCGGCAGCTACCATCTGGGCAACGGCTACCGGGCCTATAACCCGGTACTGAGACGTTTTAACTGTCCGGACAGCCTGAGCCCGTTCGGGGCCGGCGGGATTAATCCCTATGCCTACTGTGCAGGAGACCCGGTGAACCACACTGACCCTACAGGGCATATCAGCTGGCAGGGTATTCTGGGTATTGTGGGAGGCACCATCGGCGTGTTACTGACCGGAGGAGCGGCTTTAGGTGCTATTGCGGCAGCGGGCAGTGTGGCTGCCGCATGGAGTGCAGCATCGGCCACGACGCTGGTTGTGGGCGGGCTGGGTCTGCTGGCTGACGCAACGGGGATTGCCAGCGGGGCAACGGAGGACGTGAACCCGGCTGCGTCTTCGGTGCTGGGATGGGTATCTGTGGCTACAGGCATTGCGGGGATGGCGGCCGGAGCAGCAATGGCACCGAAGGGTGTGAACGCATTAAAAAAATTGCAGCATTCCAAATTAAAAATTAACTTCAATCCTGAGGGAGCAAATAAATTAAGGTATTATAAATCAATGTCCCTCCAGGGCATATTACGTAATGGAAAAATATCAGACCGTACTATCATTGGGTTTTATAATGATATTTCAGGCACAGGAGAACCTGGGATTTCATTACACGGAAATCCTCGGGGGTCTGTATTATCAGAACATAGGTTTCAAATTATTGACGAAACCTCGAATATTGCTAGGCCAGCATCTTATCTTGCAACGGAAGAAGCAGTTGTGGATTTTTTTAAAAAACGTGGCATTGATTTATTCACCATTGCTCAAGATAAGCCTCTTCATTACCTGAGTTGTTTTTCAGGTGGTGTTGATGGAAGAGCACAGCAAATGGCTGATTATCTTCGTCGAACCATAATAGGATATGGCAGAGAAAACAATTTTGTGAGAGTCAGACCGAATAATTTACTAGAAAATAGAGCAATTATTCGCGGTGGTTCGCATTTAAATACATACGCCCCATTAAATCCTGTTGTTTACCATCCACGAAACTATACGGATGTTTAGAGCCTATCCCAATAGGATTTTAACACCTAGGAATTTCGAACCTTGCGGTCACCCGTATCGCTGGAAGTATTGAGTAACACGCCCGTAAGCGGCCCTGACGGCCCGCTAACGCGGAGATACGCCCCGACTGCGGCCCAACCTTGTCGGGACCACTCCGACAGCGCACAGAAGCTTCTGTATCGCGTCTAGCGGGTTTTGGTCTGGCAGCTACCGTGTTCCGTCAAGAAAAATAGCTTCAGATTTAGACATACAGCCCCCTAAGCGCTGTCAGCAAGCTGCCAGCACTAAGTCCCCGATACATCGCGGCTACGCCGCGCTAACGGGGTTAAAAGG
>NZ_VZPF01000154.1 GCF_008801695.1 Pantoea stewartii subsp. stewartii | reverse complement strand
CCCATCAGGGAAAAAATGGAATCAATGAAGCCCTGTGCGGCTCGCAGGGTCAGCCGGAATACGCGTTTAATCATCAGGACAGTCGTGATGGCAAGGTCTGAATAGCGCTGAGGCCGTCCGCGTGATGCGGGCGTTGCTGACTCATACCAGGCCTGAATCGCCTCATCATCCAGCCAGAAAGTGATGGAGCCACGATTAATCAGGGCCTTGTTGTAGTTGCACCAGTTGGTGATTTTGAATTTCTGCTTAGCCACGTAACTGCCTGCATTATCAGGATTATGCGTGATCTGATCCTGCAACTCAGCAAAAGTTCGATTTATTCAACAAAGCCATTTAAAGTCTGAAATTATTTTATTTCTTCTTTTTGTTTATGTTAAATGTAAGTTCAATATTATTTACTGGCTTATATTAAGGGAGCATTCATAAGACAGAAATAAGGATATATCCGGATTTAATAGGCTTTGTTGAATAATAGGTAATCATTCTGTTTTGTCTGCACTGTTTTGGTAGAAAACGCTGATGCCAGACAGAACACCGTCATACGCAAGCATGTAATGCATTGATTTTATGTTATCTGAAACAACCGTTTTCATAGTACCACAGCATAAAATCCATTTATTCAACAAAGCCGATTTAATAATATGAAAAAGATAAGTATTGGTAATGAAGTGGTTTTTTTTCCTGGGAAAAGGGGAATTATTGGTAATAATCAGGTGCTGAAGCTGCATTCTTCAGTCTCATATTGTTTTGAATTGCTGATCGCGCGGCAGGGCGAAATTGTCGATCATGAGGCGTTTTATCAGTATGCCTGGCGACGGTTTGGGATGGAGGTCAGTGCCAATGCGTTATATCAAAGTATTTCGCTCATCAGAAAAGCGCTGTTGGCATGCAATATCCGTCAGGATGTGATCAGGACCATTCCACGCCGTGGCTTCATGCTGGCAAATGCGATTCTTATTGAGGAGTCGACAATTGCGCCTGCTGATGAGGACGCTGGGGCAGGAAAAAACGACCAGAAAGACGAACAGAATATTCCGCCCTTCGCTACGTCCGGTGAAGAGGCGAGTGCGTGCGATACAACGGAATCCGTTATTCAGGATGATGAGGATATTTCAGAAAACCTTATTAAGAACGCACCGTATTCTGAACCAGAATCTCAACAGCCCATCAGCCGTCCTGAGCCTGCTGAATTCACTGTCAGCAAAGGCGCTTATCGCTATGCTATTTCGACACGGCATCTTTTTATCACGGGACTGGCGGTGATGACGATACTGGTTTGTGGTTTTGCCATCATGACCTTTTCACTTCACCGCCACGAGATGATTTTTATTAAACGGTTTGATATGAATGGATGTGAAATATACGCCAATGAAAAAGCCGGTAATGGCCTGGTCGCGCGCATCTCCGTTGACAGTAAAGTCAGTTGTACAGAACGACGAATGATTTATATCACGGCATTTACCAATGGTGAACGCATTTCGGTACTGCAATGTAAAAATGCACTCTCGTTTTTCGGTTCCCCCGACTGTATTTCGTATTATTATATAAGGAGTAAGTAGTGAAGTTAACCTTTCTGTTGGCTGTAATCGTGATGACAGCAGCAGGCATTGTCGTGTTTTTATTCAGACAGGATTCTGTCCATTGTATTGCAAACAGTAATTACATCAGAAATGGTGAGACATTTTCCGTCATCACCTCGCATGATATGCGAGAGGGGCACGGTGTTATCGCCATCACCGGCCGACTCACCGATCACGATAATAACGTTACTCGTCTGAGCAAAATTATCCGGTTTACTTATCAGCGCGAGGGCGATCTGTACCTTGCCCGGTCAACATTAATTGAATCGTCCCCGGATAATCAAATGTCCCAGCAGGAACAGCAAAAGTGGCTGCCGGCATTTTTTATTAACGTGGGGGCGACGTTTCCCTTTGTCATCAAAAGGACAGGTATTGACACCTGGACATTTTATTCCGGCCCTGTTCCGCTTTACCTCTGCGAAAAATAAGCCATAAAACGTGGCGATCGTTAACGTTCTTTGTGGGTTCCCGGCCTGTGGTTATCTTAAAGGGACTCTCATTTCAGTAACAGAGGATTAACGCCATCTAATTGAATTTAAATATCTTTCTATTTGATGGTGCATTCCTTCACATAAGCTCAGAACACTTCACACACCGTTCCCCTGCCGTGCGCCTTATGATCCTCGCCGCCAATGCGCATCTTTATTCATCAAAAATCATAAGAGGGAACCAATGAAAGCCAGCTCTTTTTCACGCTGCATGACGCTTGTTGTATGGAGTGCGAGTTTAATGTCTTGCCATGTTTTTGCAGCCTCAGAAAATACAATTCGCTTTCAGGGCGAGGTCAATGCACAAACCTGTAACGTCAATGTTAATGATGCAACCGGCAGCCCGATTATTTTGCTGCCGACCGTTTCAACGGCCGAGTTGAGTACAGCAAAATCAACCGCCGGTAAAACACCTTTTACGATTAACTTAACCGGTTGCGTCGCACCGGACGCCGGATCAACACAGGCAATGGCAATTAATCTGGCTGGCAATAATATTTCGCCCACCGGCGATTTACTCAATACCGGCACCGCCGAAAACGTGGCGCTGCGTTTACTGGACAGTAACGACAACGCGATAGATTTGTCGGGTGGGACGGCCAGGGTCACCGGTATGACGCTGGAAAGCGGAAGCACCAGCGCATCGCAAAACTTTTCAGTCGTCTATTACAGCGACTGGCTTTGTTGAATAATAGGTAATCATTCTGTTTTGTCTGCACTGTTTTGGTAGAAAACGCTGATGCCAGACAGAACACCGTCATACGCAAGCATGTAATGCATTGATTTTATGTTATCTGAAACAACCGTTTTCATAGTACCACAGCATAAAATCCATTTATTCAACAAAGCCACAGCAACTCTGGAAAGGCGGGCGCCGGTACGGTTTTAAGTAGCGTTCAATATTCTGTCAGCTATCCCTAATCATCAGGCCCCCTTATTTTAAGGGGGCAGGAGAACCCTGTGTTGAAGTCTCTAGTTCTTCTTTTTCTGGCCTTTTCAGCCATGTTTTGTCAGGCAAGCGTCGTATTAAATGGCACGCGCGTCATTGTAGACGGTGCGAAAAAAGAAAAAACGCTTCAGTTTACGAATACTGGCGATCAGCCAGCGCTGATTCAGATTCAGGCGATCAATCTCAATAATCATTCTGTCCCCCCTTTTGTGGCGTTGCCGCAAATATTCAGGATTGCTCCTGAAGCCGGCCAAACGGTAAAGCTCAACGTGACGGAGAATAATCTTCCTCAGGACAGAGAGTCACTGTTTTATATGGATTACACCGAGATCCCCTCGTTAAAAAAAGGGCTGGAGGATAAGAATAAACGTAAGCGTCGCATTTAGACCGTCTGTCCGTTTCCCTCCGGCTCCTTGACAATAATGTCCATCATTTATAATGGACATTAGCGTATGAAACACCGGACCTGGCTACTTGAAGCCCTGCATCTGCACTT
>NZ_VZPF01000153.1 GCF_008801695.1 Pantoea stewartii subsp. stewartii | reverse complement strand
CGATTTATGCTCCACGCTTCCTCCCCACACTCGGTCACCCTAATGCAGTTGCGCTTCACTTCATTTGCTGTGATCAACTCATGGCGGGACTTACACCCGCAGGAGTGCGCCCATGCCGGGCGCACACGAGAAAAACGCGGCCGCCAGGGCGACCGCGCTGATGGGAAAGGCGGTGATAATCCCGTTAACGCCACCGGGCGACAGGATTCTCCAGCGTGCCGGCAAACTTGAGGTTTTCGGCAGGATCGGACAGGTTGATCATCTGCTGATTATTGGCCAGCTGCAGGCGGTTCAGACAGGAGCGGGTAAAGGTGGGCGCAAACATATCGTAGCGGGCAAATTTACTGGCCAGCTGCGGATGCGCCTGCTGATAATCCTTCACGCACTGTGCGACCAACTGCCAGAACTGACTCTCGGGCAGCGTACCTGACTGGTGTAAAATCGCGCTAATAAAGCGGAAGATGCAGTCGAAGACGTCGGTAAAAATCGACAACAGCTTCAGTTCTTCAGGCACGTCTACTGCCAGACGCTGGACGTTCTCCGGCAGTACCGCCTCCGGGTTCATGACGGCGATTTCTTCGCCAATGTCTTTCATGTAGGCGCTGACCGGCACATTGTTTTCCAGCAGCAGGATCAGGTTTTCGCCGTGGGGCATAAACACCAGATCGTGTTGATAGAAGCAGTGCAGCAGCGGACTGAGGTAACAGTTAAGGTAACGTTCAACCCACTGTGCCGCGGGCAGGCCTGAGTCGGCGATCAGTGCGGGCAGTAACGGCTGCTGCTGATGATCAACATGCAGGAACGCCGCCATGGTCATCAAGCGCTGGCCGGGCTGCAGATCAGGAACCGGATTATCTCGCCACAGGGCCGCAAACATTTTCTTATAGGCGGAATCGCCCTTAATGGCCCGTTCGTAATGGCGGTTGTGATAGCCCACGGCGGCCACCTCGCGCAGGATGCGGAAGTTGCAGCGCTGAAGCCAGCTGTCGTTTGCCACCAGCGTTTCCAGCCATTCATTAATCGCAGGCGTGGTCGCCATATAGTACGGCGACAAGCCGCGCATAAAGCCCATGTTGAGCACCGACAGGGCAGTTTTCACATAACGCTTGTGGGGCTGGCTGCGGTTAAAGAAGGTACGAATCGACTGCTGCGCCTGATACTGGTCATCACCGATGCCCAGATAAATAATGTCCCGACTGGCAATATCCGCCGCAAACACCGTCAGCAGCTTGTTCTGCCACTGCCACGGATGCACGGGCATAAAGATATAGTCCTCGGGTTCCACCCCGTGGCTTGTCAGCTGAGCCGCGAACCGATCCAGAATGGACTGCCCTAGCTCCTCCTGCAGCAACTGCGTATAGCTCAGCGCGCTGAGGCTGGAGAAATGGGCATGACGACGATGCACGGCTACCCAGATGAGATTTACCGGCGCGGCGGCCTCTGGAGCATAAGCCAGGTAATCCCGCGCATCGAAGCCGATGCGGCCGTTATTGGCGACGAAGCAGGGATGCCCTTCCGTCATGGAGGATTCCACGGTCTGGAAGTCCGCTTTTACCAGCGCCTGGCTGTCTGGATTCTGCTTCTGCAACTTAAATACGCTGCTGCATAAGGTGCTGCTGATCTC
Organism: Pantoea stewartii subsp. stewartii; assembly: GCF_008801695.1. Lineage (GTDB taxonomy): Bacteria > Pseudomonadota > Gammaproteobacteria > Enterobacterales > Enterobacteriaceae > Pantoea > Pantoea stewartii. The sequence continues at coordinate 2,270 of NZ_VZPF01000153.1, read as the reverse complement.
TTCCATGTAGGTGGCTAACAGCGCCTGAGGAATGCCGATCTGCGCATTAAACTCCTCAATAAACTGCAGCGCATCCAGCGGTAACGCCCGACCATTCTCCTGCTTTTCCAGTGAGGCAACGTCGATATCCCAGTGGTCCAGCGCCTGACGCTGAGCGGAAAAATGGTACTCTGCCTCGGCACCCGGCACGGCCAGGCGATAACGTCCAGGGTGCATTTCGTCGGGGACGATCAGCTTTTCATGCGCGAATTCGGCAATCGCTTTACGAATCAGTAAACGGTTAGCCTGCAGCCAGTGAGGTCCGGTGAGATGGGCACCGGTTAACAGTGAGGTGGCGTGATTCATTCGTGAGTCCTGCAGTAAAGCCTGTTGATAATCGTCGCGCTGACAGAAGGCCAGCCAGGCGGTTTTGTGGCCCATATCAATGGTGTGCTGGTAGCGAAAACCCGCACGTTTGTTCAGGCGATGGATTTTGTCGTTGCGCACATCCGGTTCGACCACCACGCGACTGACCTCGGGGCGGCTGAACAGGTAATCCATAACGGTGCTGAAGACCTGCCAGCTAAATTCCCTGACCGGGGTTTCCGCGGGCGCGATCAGAATATGCATGCCGTAGTCGTCCGGCTGAGCGGGATAGTATTTACCTACTTCATCCTCGCGGGCGCGATAGCATTCGACAAGGAAGGCCGGTTCACCATTGCAGCAGCCGATCAACGCCGCATGCGGATCCCTGGCCGTCAGCTGGTGGTAAAAGTCGGCGACCTGCTCTGGTGTGTCATTCTGCATTCCCCAGAAGCGGGCATAGTCGCGCGTCACCCAGCGATGAATCAGCGTGGCGTCAGCGGCCTGCATAGGGCGGAGGGTAAACTGGCCTGCCGGGCGGGCGGCAGTGAAAAGCGTTAACTGTGACATATTACGATTCCGATTGAGCCGGGAAAGTCTGGAAGGCAATCTGCCGTTCGACGGGATAGATCTCTTTGCCGGTGATTTCACGCAGCAGCACCGAATTGCGATAGCAGGCCATATCCAGATCCGGTGTAACGAAGCCGTGCGTGTGCAGCTCCGCGTTCTGCACGAAGATCTGGTTGTGGCGATCAATGCTGTAGTTACGCTGAACGTCGTAACGGCCCTTCTCGTCCCAGCGCAGACGCTGGCTGATGCCTTCAATAAACATCGGCGGACGATACTGATAGCCCGTTGCCATCACCAGACCGTGCGTACGGCGGGTAAAGGCACAATCCTGCTCCTGCTGATGCAACGCGAGCTCGAACTCTCCGTTGGGTAATGCGCGCATTCCGGTCAGTTCTGAATGGGTGAACAGATTAACGTTCAGCGCGCCATCCAGTTGCTTAACGTACATCAGATCGTAAATAGCGTTGATCAGCGTGCTGTTGATGCCTTTATAGAGATTTTTGTGGCGCGCATTCAGCGCATCGCGTTTCTCACCCGGCAGCGCGTGGAAATAGTCCACCCATTCTGGCGAGGTCATCTCCAGCGTCAGTTTGGTATATTCCAGCGGATAAAAGCGTGGCGCACGGGTTATCCAGTTCAGCTGATAGCCAAACCGATCGATCTCCGTAAGCAGATCGTAATAGATCTCTGCCGCGCCCTGCCCGCTACCCAGGACGGTAATGGACGGTTTTTTCTGCAAATCCGCCTTATTCGCCAGATACTGACTGGAGTGCGTAAAACGCGACCGGAATGGATGGCTGCAGGCAGCCAGGCTTCAGGACCGGTGCCTAACACCAGCCTGCGGGTCAGCCAGTCCTGCTGCTGCCCACTGACCGTATCGACTGCCCGTACGCGGTAGCACTGCAACGCTTCGTCGTAGCTCACATAGTCCACGCGCGTGTTCCAGCGCAGGTTACTCAGCTTTGAACAGGCCCACTGACAGTACTGGTTGTACTCTTTACGCATCAGGAAAAAGTCTTCGCGGATATAGAACGAATACAGTTTTCCTTTCTGCTTCATATAATTCAGCAGACTGTAAGGACTAAATAACTGCTCGGAATAGTAGATCACTTAGAGGGAACTCAGTCCGGTTTATGCGATCTGATCAATCGCTGAATATCCCAAATCACCAGCCGGACTGAGCAATGTCGATCATTGCACCAATACCCAGAACCGAACGACGCCTGATGCAGAAAACTATCCATAAAACAAAGGACAAAAACCACGCCCGGCGGCTCACCGCCATGCTGATGCTGCATCGTGGTGACACCGTCAGTCATGTTGCCAGAACACTCTGCTGTGCCCGCTCATCGATTGGT
>NZ_VZPF01000152.1 GCF_008801695.1 Pantoea stewartii subsp. stewartii | reverse complement strand
CTGATCGTCACCTGCCGGCTTAACGGCGTTGACCCCGAGACGTGGTTGCGTTACGTCATCGGTCATATACAGGACTGGCCGGTGAACCGGGTCCGCGATCTGCTGCCATGGAAGGTCGAGCTTCCCTCTGCCTGAACGTCAATACGGTCTGAATGCGACGCTTACGGCTGATTTATTTCACGGAAGAACGTCGTAACGGGTCTGCCAGTCTCACCATCGCAAGATGACATGTCGCGAAAGAAAGGCAGCCGGGGCTACCCTGGTTCGCAGGGCGCAATAAGTGGCCCTGAACGGGCTGTGACAGATAACAGGCAGACGAAAGAGAGAATGCCCCGCAAAGGGGGCATAACTTAGTAGGTTTTTAATCCCACAGACGGAATATTGCGACCGTAATAAATCTCACGCATCTCTTTCCACAGCAGGTCAGTAATGCGTTTGTGCTCCTGCGGTGTCAGATCTTCCGGGCGGGTATTAAAGAGATAATGTTTTAAATCGAATTCTTTCAGCAACATCTTGGTATGGAAGATGTTTTCCTGGTAAACATTCACATCAACCATATCGTACATCCGCTTCATATCGTCGGACATGAAGTTTTGGATGGAGTTAATTTCATGGTCGATAAAGTGTTTAACGCCGTTCACATCACGTGTAAAACCCCGTACGCGGTAGTCCACAGTGACAATGTCAGATTCCAGCTGGTGAATCAGGTAATTGAGCGCCTTAAGCGGTGAGATCACGCCGCAGGTTGAGACCTCAATGTCTGCACGGAAGGTACAGAGGCCGCCTTCAGGATGGCTTTCCGGATACGTGTGCACACAAATATGGCTTTTATCAAGATGCGCGACCACGGAATTAGGCAACGGGCCGGGATGCTCAGACGTATCAATATCTTTAGGAACAACAGGTTCTTCACTGACCAAAATCGTGACGCTGGCACCCTGTGGCTCATAATCCTGGCGCGCAATGTTCAGCACATTCGCACCAATAATCGAACAGGTTTCGGTCAAAATTTCCGTCAGGCGATTGGCATTGTATTGCTCATCGATATAAGCAATATAACCATCGCGCTCGGCTTCGGTATTCGCATAGCAAATATCGTAGATACAAAAACTCAGGCTTTTGGTCAGATTATTGAAGCCATGCAGTTTTAGCTTTTGCAATTTTATTCACCCCCTTATAAATGATCGATCAGCGCGTCTCTGACAGAGCATTCAACAGATATTGTGGCAGAGCAAAGCTGCCCGTGTGGATCGCCGGTGTGTAGTAACGGCAGTTCAGGCCCGAGGCCGCAAAGCGCGCCTGCAGAAGGGCGGGATCGAGCTGGCGCAGGGCCGGATTATCGCTTGCCCAGGCAAAGGTCATGATGCCGCCGTAGTAGGTTGGGATGGCCGCCTGGTAAAAACTGACATCGGCAAAGTAATGGCTGAGTTTACGATGGCTGTTAACCGCTTCATCCTGCTGCAGGAAGCAAACGCCGTTCTGGGCAACAAAGATCCCATTTTCATTCAGCGCATTTTTACAGCCCGCATAAAAGTCGGACGTAAACAGGCTTTCGCCAGGCCCAATGGGATCGGTACAGTCAGAGATGATAACGTCAAACTTTTCGGTGGTGCGGTTGACGAAATTCACACCATCATCGATGACCAGATTAAAACGCGGATCGTCGTACGCACCAGCGCTGTGGTTCGGCAGATACTGACGACAGAAGGTCACCACGCCGGCGTCGATCTCGACCATGGTGATTTTCTCAATGCCGGTATGGCGGGACACTTCGCGCAACATCGCGCCATCGCCCCCTCCAATAATCAGTACGCTTTTGGCGGCACCATGCGCCAGCAACGGCACATGCGTCATCATTTCGTGATAGATAAATTCATCACGTTCGGTCGTTTGCACCACGCCATCCAGCGCCATAACGCGGCCCATCGCCGCATTTTCAAAGATGATTAAATCCTGGTGGGCCGTTTTATCACGATAAAGCTCTTTATCGACGGTAAAATACTGGCCAAAGCCGGTATGAAGTGTTTCATACCACATCTCGTTTTGGGCCATGATGGGGCTCTCCTTCGTGACATTGCCATAAAAATCGGCGAAACATCATAGCTAACTATGATAGTCGTTGCACGGTCAAATGTCTGACGGGAGAGCGGGCTGGGGCGCTACTTTACATAGGCAAGCAAGCTGAGAGAATCTCTGGCCAGAGACTTGCATTTTTTGTCGTTGGCAATCGCGATACCGCTCAAATCACGGTAACTGTCTTCACCCAGGGCTTTCATGTTGTAGTTGTTGTAATTGCTTAAATCCCAGCGGTTTTGCTGGGCAAAAAACACCAACGCCTTGCGGATCTGCGCATCGGGCAAATCCTGATAGCCACAGTCGTTCTTGAGATAAACGAATACCGCAGTCAGATCGGCAAGATCTTCTGCTTCGGATTCGCTCAGGGCAAAGCTGGTGGAGGAGAAGCCGAAGAGTCCTGCCAGTAGCAGGATCCTGATGCTCTTCTTCATAGATATTCTCATGTAATAGTCGTCTGAAAGACGTTAGCACAGTTGTGTAAAGATTTTCGATCAATTTACGATTTTTGGGGCATTCAGCCTGCTGATGCTTGACCTTGCCATAAGGGCAGGGTTTAGGCTTGAGGTCATTTCGTTACAAGGATGCGGATTATGCAACGTCGTCACTTTCTGAAACTGAGCGCGGCACTGGGTGCTGCAGGGGCGCTGCCGCTCTGGAGCCGATCCCTGATGGCGGCCAGTCGGCCACTGCTGCCGGTTCCTTCCCTGCTGGACGCGGATGCGAAAGGAGAGTACAGCCTGACGGCGATGCCGGGCATCAGCCAGTGGCAGGGCAAAGACGTACCCACCTGGGGCTACAATGGCAGCCTGTTGGGGCCCGCAATTCGGCTCCAGCGTGGCAAGGCGGCCACCATCAATATTCATAACCGGCTTAGTGAAGCGACGACCCTGCACTGGCACGGTCTGGAAATCCCCGGCGAGGTGGACGGTGGACCGCAGGGAATCATTGCGCCGGGCGCCACGCGTCAGGTGACGTTTACGCCGGACCAGCCTGCCGCCACCTGCTGGTATCATCCTCATCTGCATGGCAAAACGGGTCATCAGGTTGCCCAGGGGCTGGCCGGCATGATTGTGTTAGAGGATCAGCCGTCAGGAACGCTTCGTCTGCCTAATCAATGGGGCACCGATGATGTTCCACTGATTTTTCAGGACAAACAGCTCACCTCATCCGGTGACCGCATCGATTATGAGCTTGATATTATGCGGGCCGCAGTGGGCTGGTTCGGCGACATGATGCTGACCAACGGTGCGCAGTATCCTCAGCATGCCGTACCGCGTGGATGGTTACGTCTGCGTTTGCTTAATGGCTGCAATGCCCGTTCGCTGCATCTGGCTGCCAGCGATAAACGCCCACTGTATGTGATTGCCAGTGACGGCGGTCTGCTGCCTGAGCCGGTAAAAGTCGACTCCCTTCCGCTCCTGCCGGGCGAGCGCTTTGAAGTCATGGTCGATACGTCCGATGGCAAGGCTTTTGATATCGTGACGCTACCTGTTTCGCAAATGGGCATGACGCTGGCTCCCTTCGATCGGCCCCTGCCGCTGGTCAATATCATTCCGCTGCGGATCATGGCCAGCGCGACTTTACCGGATCAGCTAAATAACTGCTCGGAATAGTAGATCACTTAGAGGGAACTCAGTCCGGTTTATGCGATCTGATCAATCGCTGAATATCCCAAATCACCAGCCGGACTGAGCAATGTCGATCATAGCACCAATACCCAGAACCGAACGACGCCTGATGCAGAAAACTATCCATAAAACAAAGGACAAAAACCACGCCCGGCGGCTCACCGCCATGCTGATGCTGCATCGTGGTGACACCGTCAGTCATGTTGCCAGAACACTCTGCTGTGCCCGCTCATCGATTGGT
>NZ_VZPF01000151.1 GCF_008801695.1 Pantoea stewartii subsp. stewartii | reverse complement strand
AATGGAGGCGAAGCGCCTCAAGGAGCCATGTCCGGTGTTTCACGCGATAGTGTCCATTAAAAAATGATGGACACTATTTTCCCGGAACCGGAGCCCGCTGCACAGACGGTTTAAATGTGACGCTTACTTACGCCCCGCCTTCTGGCGGTTCATCATGTAGTAAGGGTGCAGCGACATCCGCATGCGCAGTTCGCTGAGGCCGGTTTCCGGATCGGTTTTCACCAGCCGGTTGTAAAGGTAGCCGATCTGGCCACCGACCGGTTTGTAGCGCGCCGGCCGGAACCACTGCGGATTTTCGCATTTAGCGCGCGTGGAGTGTTCACCCCTTACGCGACGGGTCTTACGGGGTACGACGGGGACGAGAAAAGAGGCCGTTTCACCGGCGTCGACGCCCTGCCAGAAACGTATCTGTTCTTCCGTGCTGAGCTGACTCCAGTGACGAAAAGGGGTGCGCTGTTTCACGACGGCGTCCCCCTTCTCCGCTGCACACGCTCAGCTTTAAGGCGGGCCGCCTGGAGATGGTCTGGCCTGATCCTGAGGGCCGTAAACAGGTCGGGGGTGAACAAAATGTGTAACAGCCCGTCCGCATCACTCCCGCGAACGATATATTCAGTATCTTCCAGCGTCAGAAGCGCCCGATTAGCCTGCCGGCGACCGGTGAACGCGCACTCCCTGACCATCTCTCCGGGGAAGCGCTGAACGGAATTCGAGACAGGATCGTAATAAAAACACAGCCATTCCAGCAGCACCCCTGTGGACGTGAGACGATCCTTCCGGGGCATCCTTTTAAACTTACCCACCGCTTTAGCACAAAATACCCTGAGCGAGAGGCCACTGCCGGACGTCAGAATCCTGACTCTCTTCACCAGCTGGCGGCAGAGCCCCGGCCGGATGACTGCCGTCGGGGACGTGAATAGCGGTACGGAATATTTACTGACAGCAGAATGGTCGCCATGTGGGCGCTCTCCTGCATGCGGAGTCGGGCACAAATTCCCGATTAGTGTCTTGTCATTCACCCTGTCCCGGACTTATGGCGGACAGGGGTTGTCTTATGAAATGCATGCGATATAATCCTTCACAGGCCTGTGCCTGCTTTTGACCCCCTGATTTCTGAATCCAGCCCGCCAAAGTTGAAGACAGAATCAGGGGGTTTTTGCATTCAGAATCCGGGCACGCCGGATTCTGACCTTGGACGTTTTACGGATACGTCCTATCCGGATAGTCGGTAACCCCCGCAGCCGCGCATGTTCGGTCACGGAGGTTTGTGCTCTCCTTCTCTGCAGACCGCCACAGCCCACCGGAAAGGATCGTTACGATCGCGCCACACGATCATCATAAAATCATACCCTCAGAAAAATCTCAGATCTAGCCTGATGTTAAACTTCGTAACCTTTTTGCATTACAAAAATGTCCCGATCACGGGTGTATGTTTTTCTGCTTTCTCCCAGCATGGCTGGGTATATCGAAATGCTCTGTTTTGTACGAAAAGCAGACAGGAAGAGACTAAAGTTAGCTAAAATCGAGGCGATAACTGTTAATGAAGTGCGAGCTTCCCTAAAAGAAAAACTTGTAATGGTCAAATTTCGCCGGCCGCTTTGCCGAGCTGCCGGCTTTTTTCTCTTCTTGCACGAAACAGTATGCGTCTTACGGAAATCCGTTATATGTGATGAAGGAACGTTCCTCCAGGAAGTAAAATTACCCATCTGCCATGGACTGTTGCACTCTCCCCTTCTCGCATACCAGACCTTTCCTTTATCTGAGCGGTTTATACCGTCCAGCGCGGCCATTAAAACGTCTGCGTTGGCCCGCTGCTACTTTTCACTGAACACGTCAAACTGCGCTACGCCTGACTGATAAAATCACTCAGCATCACATCCGCTCTGATATACCGGAAACCATCCCGCCAGAGGGTGGAAAGACCGCGGAGCGCTGAAGCTATAATGTCCCGTGTAGCAACCGGTCGGATTGTCACAGAGACACGACGCAGTATTTAAATACTCTGGCTCACTGCCATGACTGGCGGTGCTGACTGACACGCTGATATGGCGGCAACGCGAATTCTGCTCCCTGAGCGTGACTGAAGGCGAAACGTTGGCGGGGCATCTGCTAAGCAGTGGTGAGCTTTTGTCAAAGCCTGTTGCAAATGCTCATCCCTGCTTTTGCAACAGGCAATAAAACTGCACATTATCTCTTTGCTGTCAGTGGTTCAGAGTAACAGCAGTCAGGGTTGATGATGAGAATGAACCTCGTCTGATGTGTCGAGCGCCCGCGGTTCAACCGTCATGGTTGTTATTCATTAGATAATCAAAACTTCTGCCATAGTAGGCTGAATCGCGGGTGTATGTGGTGCTCGGATCGGTGTTGATCCTGACATCGAAAGACCCAAAAGAATCATCATTCAGAGCGTGACGGACAAGGTCAGATGAATGCAGCGACGGTAATCCCTCTTTTCTGAGTTTTCTCTGTAACTCATCCGTATTCATCACTTTAATATCGGTAAGTCTGGCCATATCGCTGCGACTTGCCAGATTGGAGACATCCCAGGTTTCGTTACGGTAATGTGCCATCAGGTCGGTCAGGGGCATATGTGTATTACTGCTCGCATCGTGCAGCACCGTCTGGTCGAGCGTACTGGCACTGGGATGTGCAGGCCAGGCATCGACCACTACCGTGTTACGCTCACCATAATGGGGGGCTCGGTGATCACCCAGCATGACAAGTTCATGACTGTTATCTCCTGGCAGGCGAATTCGCATACGTGAAATGGGGCGATCAACACCTTTGCTTTTCAGTGCCGCAGAGGCGACAGCCGCATGAACCGAACAGTTACCTCCCTGGAACTTTTGCGCGCGCTTTAGCTGGTTAGTGATTCCAACTCCCGAATATTTTTCATATCCCAGGTGCATCCTTGCCCAGCTCTCACCGGACGTGGCAAGGATAGAATGACGCTGGTTGCCAGCACCATGGGGGATAACATTTTTCACCACGCGATTTGCCCAGCTGGCATCGGCCAGCGCAGACATAGTGCCTGAACTCACCACTACTTCACGGTGCTGATAGCCGCCAGGCAAGCCTAATGAGCTGGCGCTGTAAGTCTGGTGAACTTTGTTGTCCGTCTCGTAATGTTCAACGATAGCGTTATAAGAGGATGATGAACCACCTCCAAACACGCGGAAATTAGGCATGGAAGCTCCCTAATGTGTTTAAAATGAAAGTATGTCTTTGTAACCAGTTCATGTAATGCTTTTAACTCAGATGGTACGGATAAATGTATTGCTGCTGTTATTTTTTCGGTGTGATTTCACCACGAAATATTCCGCCTGACAGATGAAGGATGTTCCTGAACATTTTGATGACACTCTCCTCATTCAGCTCACTGAGAAGCTGGCGAGTGGAGATAATCAGTTTTTTTCTTTGACTGTCCATGCCAAAAACAACCGTGGGATGTGTCAGTGAAAACCTGTTTTCCATTAACAGAGATTCCATTCCTGCTGGCGTAAACCAGTCAGCTGGTGCCACAAAAGTCGCCACAATATTAATATATCCGGGTAGCGTACCAATCAGATGGATACTCAGGTCATGATCGAAAACCAGCAGATAAACGTCATCATCCTGGTGTGATTCAGTTGATGCGTCTGGCTGGAAAATCTTCGTAATGCACCTGGATAGTGTATGGAATTCTTTATTGCGCACAGTATGTTCCTTATGGTTTAAATCTGCTTAGTGGTGAACACACACGCTGAGTTCCATTTTGTGGCAGTATGCGAGGCAGGTATAAGTAACCCGCAATAAGTGAAATGTGGACATTACAGGCTTCTTGCTTCCTGTAAGGGGCTTTGTTGAATAAATCATACTCAGGGCGAAAGTCTCTGTAGCTGACAGGTTTTTCAGGCAATACGTATGCTTTCTGCCATTCCTGCCTTTGTCATTCTGTTCAGCGCCCGAACCATGGCCAGAG
>NZ_VZPF01000150.1 GCF_008801695.1 Pantoea stewartii subsp. stewartii | reverse complement strand
CGTGGTTGCGTTACGTCATCGGTCATATACAGGACTGGCCGGTGAACCGGGTCCGCGATCTGCTGCCATGGAAGGTCGAGCTTCCCTCTGCCTGAACGTCAATACGGTCTGAATGCGACGCTTACGATGGAAAGAGGCTTTGTTGAATAAATGGATTTTATGCTGTGGTACTATGAAAACGGTTGTTTCAGATAACATAAAATCAATGCGTTACATGCTTGCGTATGACGGTGTTCTGTCTGGCATCAGCGTTTTCTACCAAAACAGTGCAGACAAAACAGAATGATTACCTATTATTCAACAAAGCCACTGAACGCCTCAAAGTATACTATTTCTCAGAAAATATAAAATTATCAAAAACATGGAAGGACAGAAGCCCCGCTCAACTCCAGCGTGTTTATGCTTACCTCTCTGAAGTACTCGAAGGCCAGGAATACTACTGGACGAACAACAATACCGATAAACAGAAGCTACATGAGGCTTACAGAATAAGCCCTGATGCGAGGGGGCATAACGACTACAAAGATCGACATACATGCGTATGGTTAGCCTGTATGCGTCCTGACGACACGGAAGCGAAGCTGTGTGAGTTGCTATTGAAGATTACAGGTGAGGATATCCATCAAGCGAGAGAATACGAGAGCCTTCACCAGTTCGCGTTGAGAGGAGTATCACGTCAATTCGACAGTACAGAACAGCAAACGGTTTATGTATTTGATAAATGGCAGGCTGAGTCATTAAGTACAAATATTGGACATATTCCTGGAGTGCTGGAAAACGTAGCACCAGGTGTACCAGGAAGGCCAAAAGGAGCCACAAACGCTAACAGACTGCCTGCATTGAGTGATACAAAATCGAAACGTTTCAGTCGCTGGAAAAAGGATAATCCGGGGCTTGAGTCAGAGGCATTCAAAGCGTTTCTTGCAAGTGCTGTCAACGCGGATCTCAGTCCTGAAGATAAAGCAGCCATGTTGAGCCGATTCGAAAAGGCAGAACAAAAAAGAGACGCAAATTCAGTCCGAAACACCGACATGAAAATCAACAGTATGTCCAAAAATAACCCCTTATAATATATAGTTAAGAGAAAAAACGGACATCAATTAAAGAGCGAAAGCAAATGAACTGCCTGAAAGCAGGAGCGGCGAAGCAAGCGAACTGTTTCGGGTAGTTAATGAGAGAACTCACGCAGTGAGTTCTTGATAGCTATCCCCTTATTTGTATAGATAAAAAAATTAAACAGCACCCGCTTTGCGTGTACTGTTCGCTGGATTCGGTTCTACTGCTACGTTCCCTTCGGTCACTGGCAGAGCGAACCCAATCGCCTTTTTTGTACTGTTAGTAAGTACATAACCAACTGTTATTTCATTACTTATTATAGAAAATAATTTCTTTGTGTACTAAGTCGGGCATCTGCTGTTTCAGTTACTGGAAAAGCCCTGTTAGTACTGACCAGAATGAAGCGACCCCGATCCGATCTATCCCTTCATGATGGTGTTTCGGACAAAACGCACAGGAAGCTCCTGAACGCGATGTTCGTTACTGACATGACTGAATGTTCACCCCCCCATAAAAACACCGTAGCGACGCTTTGAGAGCGTTCGCGTGATGGAATCACCAGTACTCCTTTTTTGAAATCAGATACATAGACATCTTCGTGTCCTGCGAACCCTCTTGATCGATTTTATCTATTGATTTGTATTGAATTAATAGATGTTGATAGCTTATAACGATCAATTTACTGAATATTGATCGCTAATATCGATCATTATTAAGTGTGCGTGTTAATCTCGAATAACTGAATACGGACAGCCTTAAGTCCGTACTTTTGGCCTGAAAAAAGCTAACGGGAGTGACAAAACTGTGAGAGTTGTACAACTGATAATTTATGGATTTTTGGGAGTCTTTCTTTGTATGGCTGGGATTGAAAAGTTTGGTGATTTCTTCTCTGCTGGAACTGGCTTTTGGTCGGTCGTTATGCTTTCCGTCGCTGGATTGTGCCAGCTACTGGCAAGTACTGCCGCGATAGGCTGGGCTGTTTTAGGTTCTGGTTCACTACGAGCTAAGTACTTACCCTATAAACTCGTTAATAATTATACGGTTCCAGTACTGATCATTGTGCTTGCTTTCGTGGCAAGTACTGCCAGCTCATCAAGTTATGAGGCCAGAGCACAAAAACTTGGCTTTAAAGATGGCAAAGAGTTTGCCATAGCTCATGAAAATAATATTGTAAATCCTACTGATTACGCAAAATACTTAACAGAACAGAAAGCTAAGGCGGCAGAAAAGGCCGCTCATGAGGCATTACTTGCAGCAGAAAAGGGGCTTTGTTGAATAATAGGTAATCATTCTGTTTTGTCTGCACTGTTTTGGTAGAAAACGCTGATGCCAGACAGAACACCGTCATACGCAAGCATGTAACGCATTGATTTTATGTTATCTGAAACAACCGTTTTCATAGTACCACAGCATAAAATCCATTTATTCAACAAAGCCATATTCACTATCAATAAGAGCATTTTTGCATACTTCTACGGATGTTGCTGCGAGCAGATGACCCACCATTGCACGCAAAAAAGGTACTACATTGAAAGGCGTAGAAATTACATTTCCGTAAAAATAAACACCAGCTAAATATTGCCTAATCAGATTTATGAAGTTCTCGATGGGAACCTTGATCTCATGATCCAAACTCCCAAGTATGTTGCCATTACAATTCTTGCATATGGTTTTAAATGTCGCTCCAGCGTGGACATTTATTGGTTTTATTTCATCAGACGAATAATGTTCAGACACTGTTTTTTGAAACATTGGTTGAATATTCGTTGCACAACGAGGTGGCACATGATCTTTACTCAATAGACCATATGAACCGCAAATGACGCAATGCCCCTCACTAATTCTTGCATGTCTCAAACGTTCGGAAATTTTACCCATAAGATACCTCGGAATAGCAATCTTGACTGATTTTATCGCAAATGGGTAACCTATGCATTTCTATCTTAATTACCTTTACAACCTTCCCGTTGAAGAATGTGGCTAAGGTACTCGCCTTTAGTGCAAAAAATTATCAAAGCCCAAACCACTCATTTTCTGACAAAAAATTTAAAGGGATCGTTTACTTAGATAAAAGTACAATCAGTTTTAATCTGGCTGAATTAAAATTTCGTTCGCCTTATCAGGCTCAACCCCTCTGACAAAATGCCATGAACTCAGATATCGCTATCGGGCTTTCCACTAACCCGGCATCGACAAAAAAATGCACGATTAAAAATCTCTTTTGGGTACTCCCCAACGATACTCCGTTTTCCTGTCCTGATTTGTATCATTTAGACGTTGATTGGATTTAAATGATACTGTATCATTCAGTTAATTAAAATGATACTTACGGCGAGTGAGGTCAAGGAAATGATTTTCGGATATGCGAGAATTTCAAGTAAGGACCAAAACCTTCAGCGTCAGCTAACAGTACTGGAACCTGTTTGCGATAAAATCATTACAGAGAAAGAATCAGGCAAGTCCATCAGCGAAAGACCTGAATTGTTAAATCTGCTTTCACACCTCCGTGAAGGTGACACTCTCGTCGCCCACAGCATCGACCGCCTGGCACGCAATACTCGTGATTTGCTGGAAATGATTGATAACTTGGTTGCTCGTGGGATCACTGTTCAGTTCCTTGCTAACTCAATGAGCTTTGATAACTCCCCACAATCACGGCTGATCCTAACCATGATGGGAGCCGTTGCGGAATTTGAACGAGGAATGATCGCCTCACGCCGCAACGAGGGGATTACTCTTGCCAAAGAAGCAGGGAAGTACAAAGGCAAGCAAAAGAACCAAGAACTACATAACAAGATTATCGATATGTTACAGGCCGGGAAGAATACACCAGACGAGATCGCAAAGTTATGTGATTGCGGCAGGGCTACAGTTTTTCGTGTGAAGAAAGAAATGGTTGCCAGTATTAGTAGCATCGAACGCTGATATAGTATGAGGGGATAAAGTCAAAGGGCTTGCAGTTTAGTACTGTTCGAATCCTCTCGATATCAATAATGAGCCTGTAATTAATTCTGTGTAACTGCCTACATTGTATTGATTTGTTTGTTGCGATTAACTATAAAGTTTAGCAATGAATAATCAAGGCAGTTCGTAGTACGTAATCAAGCTTTAGAAGCAGATTCGATATGCAGCGATTTAGAATGCTAAATCGCTACTTAAAAGTTTTGGCGATGACTCCAATTAGTAGAACATATGCCTCTCGATGAAGGCACCGATGACTTTTTCGTGGATCTCGATGGAACGAGAGAAACAAATTGTTTTGCGCGCCAGTCGCTTGATACGGGTGCGAAGCGTCA
>NZ_VZPF01000149.1 GCF_008801695.1 Pantoea stewartii subsp. stewartii | reverse complement strand
GCTCTGGCCATGGTTCGAGCGCTGAACAGAATGACAAAGGCAGGAATGCCAGAAAGTGTCCGTATTGCCTGAAACTCTGCCCTGCTACAGGGACACTCGCCCCGAATCTGATTTATTCAACAAAGCCCCGCTGCGCGACGAGCTGGAAGCCATTCGTCAGGAGATCGGGGCATCAAGCCTTGAGCAGGTCGTCTATGCCTGGGTGATGCGTCTGCCGAGTAAACCCTTGCCCATCATCGGGTCAGGCAAAACCCATCGCATTACAGAAGCGGCAGGGGCGGCCGGGCTGACGCTCAGTCGGCAGCAGTGGTTCCGCATCCGCAAAGCCGCACTGGGCTATGACGTGCCCTGAGCGTAAACATTCGTCAATTTGCGGCAATCTTTGCGCTACGGGGCTAGGCTTAAGCTGAACCCCAGAGCAAAAAGGAGCCACAATGAAAGTGAACGCAATTGCGATAGCGACGCTGTTAGCCTGCGGTGCCGCGCAGGCGGCCAGCGAACAGGTGACAATTCATGCCGTTTCGGTGCAGGGAATCGGCAATGCCATCGGCACGGTAAATATTGAAGAGACGCAATACGGTTTGCAACTGACGCCCATGCTGGAAGGACTGAAGCCGGGCATTCACGGTTTTCATGTCCATGCGAAAGGCAGCTGTGAACCCGGCGAATCGGAAGGAAAAAGGGTGGCCGCGGGGGCGGCAGGGGGGCATCTTGATCCGGCGAACACCGGCAAGCACCTGGGGCCCTATGCTGAGGGCCATTTAGGCGACCTGCCTGCGCTCTATGTCGATGCGCAGGGTAAAGCCACCTATCCGGTGCTGGCACCGCGCATTAAAACGCTGAGCGAGGTGAAAGGCAAAGCGTTGATGGTGCATGTGGGCGGGGATAACCATGCGGATCACCCACAACCTTTGGGCGGTGGCGGGGCACGGTTTGCCTGCGGTGTTATCTGACGCTGTGTGTCGCTGATGGCGGCAGATTTTGCCGCCATCACGGCTTTTCGCTTGTTGACAATTTGTTGTAGCATCATCGTCTTATTCCTCCCTATGATACTGATTCCCGTTACAAAGCCTGACAAACTGAGGAGCAGTGCAAATGAAATGGAAGGGCGCCTGGCTACTGTGTCTGTTGCTGGCAGGATGCGATAAACCCAATGATACGCAACTGATCACAGAAACAGGACGTGAACTGCAGCGCACCATTGATACCAGTTCAGCACGCCTTCGCTGCGAAGAGATTGCGAAGGGCCGTGAACGGCTCAGTCGGGATGTGCGGCAAAAGCTTGAAGCGCAGCATTGCCAGAATGTTCTGCGCAGCGCCACGGAAACCAATTTCACGGATACCACCATTTACCGGCATAACACGACAATGATTTGTGGTGGCATCCTGGGCAAAAGTTTTACGGGGTCGATGATTTACCGGCGTTTTATCTATTCACCCGACGAAAAAGCCCTGGTGATTGAGGCTGTTTCCGAAGCCGATAAAACCCGGTTCGAAGGGCTTTGTTGAATAATAGGTAATCATTCTGTTTTGTCTGCACTGTTTTGGTAGAAAACGCTGATGCCAGACAGAACACCGTCATACGCAAGCATGTAACGCATTGATTTTATGTTATCTGAAACAACCGTTTTCATAGTACCACAGCATAAAATCCATTTATTCAACAAAGCCGGTTCGAAGGGCAAAAAACCGTTCAGCAACTTCAGGATGATTTTAACCGGCAGCACCAGCAGTATTGCCAGTAATCAGTCGGGAATCGCCTGTTTCAGCTGCGCCAGTGAACAGCGCAACCGCCACAGCAGGCCGGCCAGGGTGCTGGCGTCGGCACTGTTGACACTAAGCGCCTCTTCTGTGATGCCCTGAAGCGCGTCCAGCGCGGTGTCCAGGTGGCGATGCTGCACACCGTGTAAGCTCATAATATTCTGCAGATTGTGCAATGCTTCGCTCCGGTACTGGTTCAGTATCGGGGTGTCTGTTTGCCAGTCACGCAGTTGCCAGACGAGATGGGAACAGTTAAGCAGAACGACGCCCCAACGCAGTAGCCAGACGCGCGCCGTTTCATCTTTACTGTTACTGAGTTGACCAATTTTATGATAAATCAGCGACTCAAAACGGTTTTGATCCCGGTGGGGATGCTGACGAAGCTGATCCAGAAACGCCAGCCTCAACGCCTGGATATGGCGACGGCTGCGGCGTGAATCGGAGCTGGGACGCAGGATCTGGAAAGCCAGCCAGGCCAGCAGCAGCGGAAACAGGATGGCCAGCAGTTGCCACAGCTGATTAAACTGCACCATCACACCAAATTTAAACAGCACGCTAAAAGCAAACAGCCAGAGCAACGTTTTCAGTAACAGCGTAATGCTGCCTGTGGGCGAAGGGGCCGAGGCGTAAAGGACACAGGCAATCGCCGTAAACGTCAGGGCCGAGGCACCCGAGGTCCATTGTGTCGCGATCCAGAATGCGCAGCCTGCCACGATGATGCTGAATGTTCGTAGCGCACTCCAGCCGGCTTCGGCGCTGTCACTTTCGCTGGCCAGCGCAGACACTGCAGGCGGTTGAAAGCGGGTATCGGCATCAGCCTGTTCCAGCTGCCTTATCCAGCGCAACACATTGAGGTACATCCAGCAGAAGTAGCGCAACCGCTGACAAAACGCCCGTTGCCGGTAATCACCATCGCTGGCAGGGGTGATGCTGCGTAACAAAGCTGCCAGCCGGTACTTATCACAGTCCGGTTTTGCCAGCTCCTGCATAATGCGTGTTAAAGCCTGATACAGCGCTTCCGGCGCATCTGGCCAGTTCAGCAGCATGCGCCGCAGGCTGGACAGGACGCTGGTCAGACGAAGCTGCTGATGCAGGATATAGTTCAGAACGTTATTTTGGCGACGAAAGCGGTAATGGCTCCAGAATGCCTGGATACGCAATAAATTCATGGTCAGGATCTGGCCAATCACCGCTTCGTGAGCGTGACGGATCTCGTCGTTCCGGGTGTCCTGCAAGAGCAGCGTGGCGTGATCCAGCAGACGCGTGTGCATCTGCTTCAGGGCGGTGATCAGGGCTTCACCGTCTGACGTACTGGGCAGGATCATCATCATTAAACCCGCACAGAGCAGCCCGGAAATCACCTCACAGACGCGCGCCTGGGCAATGTCCCACAGGCCACTGATATCGGTCAGATTGACACAGCTGAAGGCAATGATCGCCGCAGTGTACCCGGCCAGCGAAAACCCATAGGCGACATTATTTTGATAGTGGTTGGCCACCTAGGTACACAGCGCCAGCCAGCCTGCGATAAAAAAGGCAAACAGCCAGGGTTCATTAAGCGTATGGCCCGCAATCAGCAAGGCGGCCGTTGCCCCCAGCAGGCTTCCAACAATACGTCCCAGACTCTTACTGATCACACCGCCGATTGTCGGGAAGCTTACCACCGCAGCGGAGGTCATGGCCCAGTAGGGTTCGTTAAGATCCAGTCCATAGGCAATGCTAAGAGCCAGGCACATGGCAGCCGCGTTACGCAGAGCATAACGCCACTGATTGCTGTCCGCTTTCAGCCAGGGCAGGTTTTGCCAGGCCAGTCCGTTGAGGTTCATGGTTGTATCGTAATCGTGCAGGTCGTACCGGCGATTAACAGAGCGTTATCCGGGAGAGCAGCGAGACGAATGCGTACAGGTACACGTTGAGCAAGGCGCACCCAGGGCACGTTCGGCTTGATATCGGGCAGCAGCCCACTGTCGGCGTCCAGACTCTGATCGTAAATCGCGCGCCCTATGCTCTCAACCTGACCGGATAACTGCCGGCCCGTACTGTAGAGCGTCACCTGAGCGGCCGCACCCGGACGAATATGGCGCAATTTGGTCTCTTCAAAGTAGCCCACGACATAAAAAGCGTGACTGTCCACCAGCGCAAAAAGCGGAGTGCCAGCCGTGGCGAAATTGCCGGGACGTAGTGTCAGATTGCTGACCCAACCGTCCGTGGGGGCGTTCACGGTGGTTTGCTGTAAATTCCATGCGGCCTGTTCACGCGCGGCCTGCGCGGCCTTGACATTGGCCTGCGCCGCCGCTGCATTCAGTCGGGCGACATCCAGATCTTCGCCCGAGATGGTATTGCGCGGCAGTTTACTGCGCCGGTTGAATTCATTTTGGGCTTTCGCCATATCGGCCTGCGCCTGGCTCAGCTGTGCGTCGGCTTTATGCAGAGCGATTTGCCAGGGCACAGGATCCAGCGTCAGTAACCGATCCCCTTTATGTACAAACTGATTATCGACCACGTTCAGTGCGTAAGCGTCACATTTAAACCGTCTGTGCAGCGGGCTCCGGTTCCGGGAAAATAGTGTCCATCATTTTTTAATGGACACTATCGCGTGAAACACCGGACATGGCTCCTTGAGGCGCTTCGCCTCCATT
>NZ_VZPF01000148.1 GCF_008801695.1 Pantoea stewartii subsp. stewartii | reverse complement strand
AATGGAGGCGAAGCGCCTCAAGGAGCCATGTCCGGTGTTTCACGCGATAGTGTCCATTAAAAAATGATGGACACTATTTTCCCGGAACCGGAGCCCGCTGCACAGACGGTTTAAATGTGACGCTTACCCTCAACTGGCGGTGGTAGGCAGCCGTCTGTGTTCGCCCTCAGGCCGTTACTGGTGCGACTGGTTCACCCAACAACTGGCATTGAGCGGTTTGACCATAACCAGTGGGCTGGCTATCGGGATTGATGGCGTGGCACACCGTGCCGCATTAAATGTGCAGGGTAAAACCGTGGCCGTACTGGGGAGTGGACTGGCCCATCTGTATCCCAAAAAACACACTGCGCTGGCGCAGGAGATTGTTATGCAGGGAGGCGCCGTGATCTCGGAGTTTCCGCTTACTGCCGCGCCACTGGCGCATCAGTTTCCGCGCAGAAACCGTATTATCAGTGGGTTAAGTCAGGGTGTTCTCGTCATTGAGGCGTCATTAAAAAGTGGTTCATTAGTCACAGCCCGTTATGCATTAGAGCAGAATCGCAATGTTTATGCCTTACCGGGTGCGCTGGGTAACAGCGGCAGTGAGGGGACAAACTGGCTGATCCAACAAGGTGCCATGTTGGTGGCACATCCTAATAACATTGTCGAAGATTTACGCGCTATGCTTAACTGGTTACCTGTTAACCCGTCAGATGAAATTTATTCTGATGCCAGTGACGATGCTCCATTGCCATTTGCCGAGCTGTTGGCTAACGTAGGTGATGAGGTTACACCTGTTGACGTTGTCGCTGAACGTGCCGGCCAACCTGTGCCAGTTATTACAGCTCAATTGCTGGAACTGGAGTTAACAGGATGGATCGCAGCTGTACCCGGCGGCTATGTCCGATTGAGGAGGGCATGCCATGTTCGACGTACTCATGTACTTGTTTGAGACCTATATCCACAACGAAACAGAAATGGGTGTTGATCAGGACAGATTGACAGATGACTTGACGGATGCCGGTTTTCACCGCGAAGATATTTATAATGCGTTGAACTGGTTAGAGAAATTGGCGGACTATCAGGAAGGACTGGTCGCACCAATTTTGCTGGCAAATGATCCGCTCTCTATGCGCATCTATACCGATGAAGAGAGCAAGCGTTTAGATGCCGAAAGCCGCGGTTTCCTGCTGTTCCTGGAGCAAATCCAGGTACTGAGTCTGGAAACACGAGAAATGGTCATTGAACGTGTCATGGCGCTTGATACGCTGGATTTCGATCTTGAGGATCTTAAATGGGTGGTGCTGATGGTGCTGTTTAACATCCCTGGATGTGAAAACGCGTATCAGCAGATGGAAGAACTGCTATTCGACGTCAACGAAGGTATGCTGCATTAAATTTTTACTAATGCATGACTGTTATGAGTAAAACCGCACTCTTTACTGTGCGTAAACAGGATCCCTGCCCCGCATGCGGGGCAGAACTTGTTATACGTTCAGGAAAGCATGGCCCATTTTTGGGCTGTGCAAATTACCCTGCCTGTGACTATATCAAGCCTTTGGGAAACCAGGCTGATGGGCATGTTGTCAAAGTTCTGGAAGGCCACGTTTGCCCACAATGCGGGGCGGATAAAGTATTGCGCCAGGGCCGATTTGGCATGTTTATTGGCTGTAGCGACTATCCCGCGTGTGATTACACCGAAACCATCGATAAACCGGATGAAACCACGATCGACTGTCCGCAGTGTCAGCAGGGTAAGCTGGTACAACGCCGCTCGCGTTTTGGTAAAACGTTTCATGCCTGCGAACGCTATCCAGCCTGTCAGTTTGCCGTGAACCTGACGCCAGTGGCGGGGCGCTGTCCGCATTGTGAATTTCCGCTTTTAGTCGAGAAAAAGACGGCGCAGGGCATCCGGCTTTTCTGCGCCAGTAAAAGTTGTGGCAAAGCTATTATTCAAGAGACATAAGACATAACCATGTTAAATCAACCCGTTGCCGGCTCATTGCAGGATTGTGTAAGCCATCTTAACCAGCATGCTGTGATTGCCTATCCCACCGAAGCGGTATTCGGCTTAGGCTGTGATCCCGATAATGAATCTGCGGTCATGGCACTGCTGGCATTAAAAAAACGGCCAGTAGAGAAAGGCTTGATCCTGATAGCTGCCGACTATGATCAGCTTAAACCTTACATATCAGATGAGGCCTTAACCACGGAGCAGCGTGAACGTATGTTTGCCTGTTGGCCAGGCCCGGTCACCTTTGTCGTGCCTGCTTCTCCGGTTACCCCGCGCTGGTTAACCGGGCAATTTGATTCGCTAGCCATCCGCGTTAGCGATCATCCGGATGTTCAGGCGCTGTGCCGGGCGTTTGGAAAACCTTTGGTATCGACCAGCGCTAATCTTTCCGGTCAGCCACCGTGCCGTTCAGTCGAAGAGGTCAAATTGCAGTTTGGCACCGCGTTTCCTGTATTGAATGGAAAGACAGGAGGAAGGCTCAATCCTTCTGAGATTCGCGATGTCATCAGCGGCAATTTGATACGCCAGGGTTAATATATGGCAAATTTTGCAGTTTTCGGTCATCCCATTAGTCACAGCAAATCGCCGCACATTCATCAGGCGTTTGCGCGACAGACAGGAATCTCTCTTCAGTATGATCGTATTGATGCGCCTGTTGATGCTTTTCCTGAGACTCTCCGCACTTTTTTCCACGACGGCGGGGCGGGTGCGAACATTACGCTGCCTTTTAAACAGCAGGCGTGGGCATTTGCCGACCAGTTGACCGAGCGCGCTGCGCTGTCAGGGGCTGTGAACACGCTAAAGCTGTGTGATGATGGCCAAATTCTTGGCGACAATACGGATGGTATTGGGCTGCTCAGCGATCTTCAGCGCCTTGGGATGATTAAGCCCGACAGCCATCTTCTGCTGGTGGGGGCAGGTGGGGCCGCTCGGGGCGTCATTCTCCCTCTGCTTTCAATGGGAGCAACGATCACGGTCGTGAACCGAACGGCGTTGAATGCGCAGACTCTGGCCGCAGAGTTTGCCCATCGCGGAGCGATTAATGCGTGCTCGTTTGACGCGCTTGTGGATAGACATTTCGACATTGTCATTAATGCCACATCAAGTGGTATTCAGGGAGAAGTACCGCCGTTGCCGCCTTCACTAGTTCATGCTGAGCTACGTTGCTACGATATGTTCTATCAGAATGGCTTAACGCCTTTCCTGCGCTGGTGTCAGCAGCACGGTTCATCTCACCTTGCTGACGGGCTGGGGATGCTGGTGGGTCAGGCCGCACATGCCTTTCATCTATGGCACGGGGTGATGCCCAAAATCGCACCGGTCATCGCCTCATTAAAAGCCGGGATGCAGTCATGAACCAGGCGATACAGTTTCCTGATCGGGAAAGCCTGAATACAGAACTAAGGGCCGTTTGTTTCCCTGTTCTGGTAAACGGGATGGGCTTAACCTGCGCTATCAGTGTTGAGGCGCTTAATGAACAGTTCGGTGAGGGAGAAGCGATGACGCTGTTTCGCCATCATCGCTGGGATTTGGAAGATCAGGCCGAAGACTGCATTCGAAACGATCAGGTCGATAATGAAGGATGGGTCTGGCTGTCTCCGGCCAGATAGTCGTTCTTCCAGTTAACATAGTTGCTGGCAGAGTAAAGTAGACCTTCAATTTCTTTTTCATTCAGCGGCCGGATTTGTTTGACCGGGCTCCCGACATACAGATAGCCACTTTCCAGTCGTTTGCCGGGGGGAACCAGGCTCCCGGCACCAATCATAACGTCGTCTTCAACAATGACGCCATCCAGTACGATTGAGCCCATTCCAACCAGTACGCGATTGCCTATCGTGCAGCCATGCAGCATCGCTTTATGCCCAACCGTTACGTCTTCCCCAATTATCAGAGGAAAACCGGCGGGGTTGGCCTCTGATTTATGCGTGACATGCAGGACGCTGCCATCCTGAATATTGGTTCGGGCACCAATATGCACCTGGTTCACATCGCCACGAATAGCGACTAAAGGCCAGATACCTACATCATCTTCCATAATGACGTCACCCGCTACCACGCTGGTGGGATCAACCATGACGCGCAGACCCAATTTTGGGAAAAGATGTTTGTAAGGGCGTAACGCTACAGTCATTTTGTTCTCCTTTTACTGAGTTTACTGGCAGCCTGATGCGATTCTGACCAACTGGCAAGGGGATTTTGTGCCGGATCGTTGGTGATCTAATCAATATGAATGTTTTCTCGGCAGTCAGTAAAAAGATCCAAAAAAAGGGTTGTGCAATTCATTCGGATCCCTATAATGCGCCTCCATCGACACGGCACAACGGCTTACGGAATGCGGTGTTGAGAGGGTCAGGCAACTGAGCCGCCGGAGAAAAACTTCTGAAAAAGAGGTTGACTCTGAAGGAGGAAAGCGTA
>NZ_VZPF01000147.1 GCF_008801695.1 Pantoea stewartii subsp. stewartii | reverse complement strand
ACGGCTTTGTTGAATAAATGGATTTTATGCTGTGGTACTATGAAAACGGTTGTTTCAGATAACATAAAATCAATGCATTACATGCTTGCGTATGACGGTGTTCTGTCTGGCATCAGCGTTTTCTACCAAAACAGTGCAGACAAAACAGAATGATTACCTATTATTCAACAAAGCCGGAAACCACATCAAACCGTAACCACGGACGCCAGGCTGATTTAACTCAGAGCCTTTATCAGAAAACGCTGGCACCGTTTTATTATCATCCGCAGTCAGCTGAGTTTGCTGAACGCTTCTATACCTCAGTCGTTACGCTGAACAGTTTAAATACAGAACTGAAAGAAAAACGACTGAAGGATATGATTAAACAGTACCCTGACAACCCCTTTGTTGAAGACCTTGAATACGAGAATAAAACATCGCTTACGCCTGCAGATATCACTCGGCTTCAGGCTCTGCTTAAAACGGACATTTCATCAGGAACAAAGAAATATTTGCTGGCAAATTATTACCAGAAAAACGGTAACACAGAACTGGCTAAAAACTATATTAACAGGATCGACATAGACAGTTGTGATAGTGACTGTCGACCTCTCATGATAGTGGCGTCACCTGAGAATCGCTTCTGGTTTATCGCGTCAGATATATTAAGCAAACACACTATTCATAATAGTCATGGTGATTTTTATATACCAGACAGACCGTTCCCTATATCAACAATCAGGACAAAAACAGAAGAAGCTAATGACATGTTTATCTGGATAATATTCGCACTCGGCGTGATATTTTTATGCACTGGCATAAAATCAGAGCGCTCAGAACAGAAATGATAGCGGGTGGGGAATTGTTATCTGTATAGGGATATCTGATAGCTGCGTGGCCCCAAAACCAGAGAAACACAGCGGATGCCATTGCTGCTATCAGACACCCATAATATCGGCGAAGCCAGAAGTACAGTCGCCCAAAACGGTTAACAATCTTAAACTCCAGCCACAGGCAAATAACCGGCGTCATTGCCATAACGCTCCCCAGTAGCGCCGTAACCTGACAGTCCGCTGCATACGCATCATCCTCCGGCCGCATGTATAAATCCAGACCATCGAAGTTCAGTGTACCGAAATACAGCCAGAAGCACCCTGCAATATATAACGCACTTACGATGCTCCATACTGCAATAGTTTGTTTTTTCCTCATCTTACCCTCTCGTTTCCAGTGCCTGCTGAATACGCTGCAGCAGGCTATTCACATCGACAATCCCCTGTGCCAGCGGCCAGCTCTGCAGGGTGTTCACATTGACAAGAAACGTTGTGGGGGTGACGCCGTTATTACCCGGCCCAAAGAACTGGTCGAGTACCGCTCGCGGTGCCGGAATGGCATCCGGGAAACTGACATCACCACGACCATCGAGGGTATAGGGGAAAACTTTAAAACCAGTCCGGGAAGATAATTGTGCCAACTGTGGGTCAAATTGCTGGCAGTAATGGCATCCCCCCTGCATAAACAACACAATACGATAGTCATCAACATTAACCTGATGGTTGTCAGGCGGAGAATAGTGTCTGGCAGATTTCTGCGCGTCAGTCGACGGCATCGCAGACTGAACGGCTGTATGACCTTTATCTGCCTCCAGCGCTTTCAACTCATCTAACGCCGAGGCGTATGAAATCTTTGTCATCGCAAACATCGCTACCATAAAAAGCATATTGAAAACACGATTTACTGTGAGAAAATAACCTCTCATGTACTCCCCTCCATAAATGGGCTGCTGATATAATGCTGAATTTTTTTAAGAACACTGACTCATTATTAAAGACCAGAGACATCATTCGTGATTCTTTTCTGGGTGTGGCAGTGCTCACTCTTATGATTTCTGAAATAATAACGTTACTTCCCAAAGAGAACTCTACCGGGAAGATATCATTCATCATAGTGCTGGTCCTTGCCTGCACATTTATAGTCGCATGGCTTCTGGCGCTGGTTATAAAATACACTTCTGAACTTATAGCAAAATCGGGGGCTGCTCGATTCATTATTACCGTGCTGATAATTATCACTATTGAAATAACATTTTTCTTCAGCCTTTATAATGTTATTAGCCGGCATTAGAAGAATGCGTGCAGCCTGCTTCCTCATTCCATTTACCGCAGACTGATATAAGCATCTGTCCGATATTGCCAAAGTCCTTTTTCAGGGAGCTGCGGCAGTATCGTAACCACCAGTGGTGAGGCCCTGTCGGGTGTAAACGAAAACACAGTCTGAAAACACTGTTAAAGCTCGCGGTCACCTCCCATCCCCACAGCAATTCAGGCACTGCAGACTCGGCATCCTCTCTCAACATGCGGGCCAGCCGGGCTGCTTCTGTCTGCCTGGCAGTAAACGCCACATAAGGTTTAATCCGATCGACAGGAAAACCATGTCCCTGGCATGATGCATAGGTGCGAAATCCATGGGCATTCATCATCGCAACAAGTCCGCGAATATCAGTATCCACAATAAATGTGCTCTTCTTAACCTTACCGGACTCAATCTGCCACATCGGCCCCCCGAATTTGACGCCAGGCATGCCATGCAGACAGCCCCCATCCCTCCAGGGCCAGTGCAGCGCCCGACAAGGCGAACAAGAGTGCGACAGCCACGTTAATCACCTCCATCAGCCCGGCCATATCGGGGTTCAGGATGACCAGCCGGGCGTTGATGGCGCTGTTCATCAGAAACCAGAACGCCGGGCCTGCAGCCATAAATGCCACCCCGCAGAACATCAGCAGGTTTTCCTGCCGCACCTTTTCACTCAATTTCTCACTGTTCTTATTCACTACGTTTATCCTCTGTAAAGCAAAAAAATGTATATCCCATTGACATATACACAAACAACATCATACTGGATATACGCAACGTATATCCCAGAAGAGGTTCGTTATGGAAACCACCGTATTTTTAAGTAACCGCAGCCAGGCTGTTCGCCTCCCAAAAGCCGTTGCGCTGCCTGATGATGTGAAGCATGTCGAGATTGTGGCCGTTGGCCGGACCCGTATCATTTCACCGGCGGGTGAGTCCTGGGATGCCTGGTTTGATGGCGACGCTGTCACCACCGACTTTATGTCAGCCCGGGAACAGCCCGAAGCACAGGTGCGGGAAGACTTCTGATGCTCAAATACATGCTGGACACCAATATCTGCATCTTCACCATCAAAAATAAACCGGAGGCGGTCAGGCAACAGTTCAACCTGCACCGCCAGCAGCTTTGCATCAGCACAATCACGCTGATGGAGCTTATTTATGGCGCAGAGAAAAGCAGCGCGCCGGAACGTAATCTGGCTGTTGTGGAAGGGTTCGCGGCACGCCTTACCGTACTGGATTACGATATGCATGCTGCCACCCATACAGGGCAAATCCGGGCCGAACAGGCGAAAGTCGGTCAGCCCATTGGTCCGTATGACCAGATGATTGCCGGACACGCCCGCAGCCGGGGACTGATTATGGTGACCAATAATATGCGGGAATTCTCCCGCGTATCCGGCCTTCGCGCAGAAGACTGGGTCTGAATCAGTACTGCGGTTTAAAATCGGTGGCCACGTCGAGAAAACGACGGGCCAGGTCATCCTGCGTCATAAATCCGTATGCCAGTGGCTGATAATGCTCACTTCCCGGCTCAACCAGCATCAGGGCAGGGAACTGATTAACCCCCATCCTGCTGGCCTGCCCGCTGTCCTTCCGGGTCTGGGGCAGCGCCCCGCTGCGTACGCCGTCCATGCTCACCGGAATAAGTGAGAGGCCATACTGCTGAGAAAACTGCCCCACGCTTGCCGCCATCTGACTGTCGACGGGATTATTGCCCCGGTAAAAAAGAAACAGGCCGTAGCGCTGTCCCAGCGCGTGGATGGCTGCCGTCTGCACCTGTCTTGCTGCGGTCTGCTGCAGCGATGCCGTGCTGTTGTACCGGCTGTGTTCGAGGTTGTAATCCAGGTCCGGGTACAGCAGCAGCGCCTTTTTGGCCGACTGCGTGAACTGCCCTGACAGGTTGACCAGGTAAGACTGCAGACGCAGGTAGTCAGCCGCATGCTGTGCCGAGGGTGAGAGGATGGCGCGATTCAGCCGGTCCTGCGTCAGCTTTTTAAGGAGCGTCATCTGGAGCGTGGGCGGTAATGCGCTCAGGGGAACCGTATCGTCGTCCGGTTTCTCCTCATCCGGCTGAGGCTCGTTGTACCAGTGCCAGCCCACAATCGGCTGGTCGACGTAGGTTCCCCCGGCTACAGAGGAGGCGTTTTTTACCGTTGTCTCTTCAGCCTGCGCCAGAGGAATGGCAGCCGCGATAAGCACCGCTATCAGGAAGGCTTTCACTGTGTGCCCCTCTTCATCCTGTCCGCAACCTGCTGTTTAACCCGGTCGATCAGGGTCTGGTCTGCCGGAAGCGTGGTGCCATTTTCCAGGTCATCGTAAAAATCAGCAAAGTTGATCGCACTGAAGTCGAGGTGCTGCAGTTCATCCACGGTCAGCCCGCGGCAGTCCGGCGATTTACTGCTGCCGAAGCCGATACCCAGCTGGCCACGACGCCCCTGATCCTGAATAATTTTTGCCAGCTTGCTGTCAAACTGGCAGTAGCCTTCCTTCTTCTCCGTGCAGACGCCCGTAAGCGTCGCATTCAGACCGTATTGACGTTCAGGCAGAGGGAAGCTCGACCTTCCATGGCAGCAGATCGCGGACCCGGTTCACCGGCCAGTCCTGTATATGACCGATGACGTAACGCAACCACGTCTCGGGGTCAACGCCGTTAAGCCGGCAGGTGACGATCAG
>NZ_VZPF01000146.1 GCF_008801695.1 Pantoea stewartii subsp. stewartii | reverse complement strand
GACGTGGTTGCGTTACGTCATCGGTCATATACAGGACTGGCCGGTGAACCGGGTCCGCGATCTGCTGCCATGGAAGGTCGAGCTTCCCTCTGCCTGAACGTCAATACGGTCTGAATGCGACGCTTACGACTGTATTGCGTTTGGTGATGGTATGAATGATGTCGAAATGCTGAGTATGGCAGGCAAAGGCTGCATTATGGCTAACGCCCATCAGCGTCTGAAAGACACCTTACCTGAACTGGAAGTGATTGGCAGTAATGCCCAGGATGCCGTCCCGGAGACGCTGAGAACACTCTATCTGTCGTAATCCTAAAAGAAGGCCGGTAAGCCGGCCTTCTGGCAAAGCCGTTATGCCCTTTTTTGCTTATGCCGGTGCTCACTGATCATGGTTAACAGCAGCACTACCGCCATAACGGCGCCGGCAATCATCACGATGAATCCGCCATCCCAGCCGAAGTAATCGA
This sequence comes from Pantoea stewartii subsp. stewartii, assembly GCF_008801695.1. Taxonomy (GTDB): domain Bacteria; phylum Pseudomonadota; class Gammaproteobacteria; order Enterobacterales; family Enterobacteriaceae; genus Pantoea; species Pantoea stewartii. Next base: position 4,469 of record NZ_VZPF01000146.1, on the reverse strand, counting down.
CGGTATAACCCACAATGGCGCTGGCCGCGACTGAGCCACCCAGATAACCGAACAGCCCCGTAAACCCGGCAGCCGTGCCAGCCGCTTTTTTGGGTGCCAGCTCCAGCGCATGCAGACCAATGAGCATTACCGGTCCATAAATCAGAAAGCCAATCGCGATCATGCAGGCCATGTCCACACCGGGATTGCCCGGCGGATTTAGCCAGTAGATGACGGTAGCAGCGGTAACCAGCGTCATAAAAAACACCCCTGTCGCACCACGGTTGCCGCGAAAGACCTTGTCTGACATCCAGCCGCACAACAGCGTACCGGGAATGCCCGCATACTCATAAAAGAAGTAGGTCCAGGAGGACTTATCAAGCGTGAAATGCTTTACTTCTTTCAGGTAGGTCGGTGACCAGTCGAGGATGCCGTAACGCAGCAGGTAGACAAACACATTTGCCAGAGCGATATACCACAGCAGTTTGTTGGGCAGGACATACTTCATAAAGATTTGTCTGGCAGTGAACTCTTCCTCATGACTTTCGTTGTAATCCACCGGATAGTCGTTTTTATAGGCCTCAATCGGCGGTAATCCACAAGATTGCGGCGTATCGCGCATCAGGGCAAAGGCCAGAATCGCAATGGCGATCGCCCCGAAGGCGGGCATATATAGCGCGGCTTTCCAGTCGTTGAACCACGCCATCCCCAGCAGAAACAGCAGGGGCGGAATCCCGCCGCCGACGTTATGCGCACAGTTCCACACAGAAACGATGCCGCCTCGCTCCTTTTGTGACCACCAGTGGACCATAGTGCGTCCGCAGGGCGGCCAGCCCATTCCCTGAAACCAGCCACAGATGAACAGCAGTACGAACATCACCATAATGCTGGAGGTTGCCCAGGGCACAAACCCCATAATCAGCATTACGGCAGCCGCCAGCGTTAAGCCGGCAGGTAAGAAGACCCGTGGATTCGACCGGTCTGACACCGAACCCATAATAAATTTGGAAAAGCCATAGGCGATGGAGATGCCTGAAAGCGCAAAACCCAGATCGCCGCGTGAGAAGCCTTGTTCAACCAGGTAGGGCATCGCCAGGGCGAAATTCTTTCGAACCAGATAGTAGGCCGCATAGCCAACGAAAATTCCGATAAAGATTTGCCAGCGCAGGCGACGGTAGCGTGGATCGATACGATGGTCTTCGACCCGGGGCTGGTGTGGTGCAGGTTTAAAAATACTCAACATAGCGGTGGCCCTCCAGGGCGCATTATGATTTTGATTCCCGGCAGGTTGGGCAAAACTCAAGAAAACGGCGATCGGGATGCGCCATTTCGCGCAGAGAATAGACAGAGATACGTGGCTTTACTGTGATGAATGACAAATATGTTACATATTTATGACAGTCTGGCGCGAAAATCTCAGGCCGATGCGCTGATTCGCACATTTTTCTGCTGACAGGATATGCCCGATAAGAAGGTAAAAAGCCTGACCGGCAGATTAATGCGTAACTGCCTGGTTAATGTACAGATGTCAACCAGATAAATCTCCCTGCTGTGCGGACATTGTTTACACTGTCGCTCTGTTTATTTCGGGGTTGTTACCGTGCTTTTATTGATTGTTACTACCATTCTGTGGGCTTTTTCATTCAGCCTGATCGGCGAGTACCTTGCCGGTCAGGTTGACAGCTGGTTTTCGGTGCTGATGCGCCTGGCGCTGGCGGCCGTGGTATTTTTGCCTTTCCTGCGCTGGCGCGGCTATCGCCCCTCTACGCTCCTGCTGTATATGCTGGTAGGTATGCTGCAACTGGGCATCATGTATTTACTGAGTTTCGAAGCCTATCTCTATCTGAGCGTGTCTGAATTCCTGCTGTTTACCGTGATGACGCCGCTGTACGTCACGTTGATCTACGACGTGATCAGTCGACGGCCTCTGCGCGCAGGGTACATTTTCAGTGCGTTGCTGGCTGTGGCGGGCGCGGCAATCATTCGTTATGACAAAGTCAGCGATAACTTCTGGTTCGGCCTGTTGCTGGTACAGTTAGCCAATATTTGCTTTGCAGCAGGTATGGTGGGCTACAAACGTTTGCAGGAAACCCGTCCTGTGCCGCAGCACACGGCCTTTTCGTGGTTCTATCTGGGCGCGGTGCTGATTGCGGTGGTGGCCTGGGCCGTCTGGGGCAACCCGCATAAACTCCCAACCACCTCACTGCAGTGGGGCATTCTGGTCTGGCTGGGCGTGGTGGCGTCCGGACTGGGTTACTTTATGTGGAACTACGGTGCTACGCAGGTCGATGCTGGCACGTTGGGCATCATGAACAACATGCATGTGCCGGCAGGCTTGCTGGTCAACCTGGCGATATGGCAGCAAAAGCCACACTGGCCAAGCTTTATTGCCGGTGCGCTCGTGATAGTAGCGTCCTTGTGGGTCCATAAGCGCTGGGTGGTCGGTAAGAACAATCAACAGTGAAGAAACAAGGCATCGCCGCGCACCGGCGCCAAAAGTAGCAGGCCGCTCAGTCTGTTGCGATCCCATGGCGGACGGGGCGCGCGTCGGCAGAAGGCGAGCAAGACGACGTCTGCTCGCCCGGCAGAGCGGACCGCATTGTTATCCCGGTGCGCTTTCTCCGGCAGGACGAGCGTAAGTCGGAGGCTGGTTTAAGCGGGCTTACCTGGCGCAGGGCGATGAATCATCGTCAGCCCCTTGAGGAAATTGCGCAGAATCTGGTCACCGCATTCACGATAGTTTTTGTGATCCGGTTTACGGAAGATCGCGCCAATCTCTGCCTGAGACACGGTGAAGTTGGCTTTTTTCAGGATATCAGGGATGTCGGTCGTTTTCAGGTCAAATGCAATACGCAGCTTTTTCATGAAAATGTTGTTATTCATCTTACGCTCGATGGAAGGCGCAGGGGCATCCTCACTTTTCCCACGGCGATGAAAGATTAAGCCATTCAGGAAATAGCCCATCAGGACATCGGGGCAGGGGCGAAATGCCGCATCCTCATCTTTTTTCAGCCAACTGGTGATATCGGCCTGAGGAACCTCGCACTCCGCTAAGGCAAAAATCGCCACCATTTTGGCATCGTTCAGATCGAGCATATAGCGCACGCTGCGCAAAATATCGTTGTTAGTCATGGTGAGATCGTCTCAAGGTCAGTCAACAGGCTGCGCATTATAGGGGATTTTGCCCGCCGCCGCGCAGCTTTGTCGCTCATGCGGCTAAACGGCTGCAGGATGCGCGGCATTCCTGACAAAAGGCAAATGTTCACAGGCATGCTGACGGGCAAAATGGATAAAGGCTTCCAGCACAGGCTGACGCTGCTCGCCGTCACGCACGGCGGCATAAAGCCGACTCCATAATCCCTCTCCCAGTGTTTTCGTGATCACTAACCCCTGTTTTTCAAAGCTCTCCACTACCCAGTGTGGCAGCGCGGCAATGCCCATGCGCGCCGACACCATCTGAATCATCAACAGCGTGTTATCCACATTCTTCAGTGCAGGACTGATGCCTGCGGGCTGAAGGAAATGACGCCAGATATCCAGCCGCTGACGCTGCACCGGGTAAATCATCAACACTTCGTCGGCCAGTGCGTCAGGGGATATATGTTCGACCTGAGCCAGAGGATGATCGGGTGCCAGCACCAGGCGCACTTCGAAATCGAACATCGGTGAATAGAACAGGCCCGAGCGCGGCAGAATATCGGACGTTAAAACGATATCCAGCTCACCCTGTTGCAGTGCAGGTTGCGGATCGAAGGTCACACCTGATTTAAAATCCATCACCACCTGTGGCCAGCTCTGACGAAACTTATCCAGTGCCGGCGTAAGCCACTGAATGCAGCTATGACATTCAATGGCAACACGAAGCGTAGTCTGTTGCGGCTCATGGCAGGCCTGAAGCGCCTGCTGAATTTGCGGCAGAATCTGTTCCGCCAGCTGCAACAGAATTTCGCCCTGCGGCGTGAAGCGCAATGGCTGGCTTTTGCGTACAAACAGGCGGAATCCCAGCCGCTGTTCCAGATCGCTGAACTGATGTGACAACGCCGACTGCGTCTGGTGAAGCTGGGCGGCCGCGGCGGCCAGCGAGCCGGTATTCCGCAGAGCCTGAAGCGTCCGGAGATGTTTGAATTCGATCATGAGGGTCCTTCACATCGAAACTGAATAATTTGCGCTTGAGAGACATACAGTACCCGCAGAATATAGCGGTGTAAACATCTGGACGGCTAAACGTGACTGGCGATCAGACTGACCCAGGCATTTCTGGAGAATAGCAAATACCAATCCATAACCCTACTCCCGGCTTTTCACGTACAGGTGTGCGGCGCGAGCTGAAAAATTAGTATTTGCTTATCCAAACGGAACGGACGTAAGCGTCACATTTAAACCGTCTGTGCAGCGGGCTCCGGTTCCGGGAAAATAGTGTCCATCATTTTTTAATGGACACTATCGCGTGAAACACCGGACATGGCTCCTTGAGGCGCTTCGCCTCCATT
>NZ_VZPF01000145.1 GCF_008801695.1 Pantoea stewartii subsp. stewartii | reverse complement strand
TGGTACTATGAAAACGGTTGTTTCAGATAACATAAAATCAATGCATTACATGCTTGCGTATGACGGTGTTCTGTCTGGCATCAGCGTTTTCTACCAAAACAGTGCAGACAAAACAGAATGATTACCTATTATTCAACAAAGCCGCAAGGCAGTTCAATCAAAGAAACCTGCTCAAGTGTGAGGGTTGTTTTGCTTCAAAAATTCTACAATGGGAAGTCATATTATGTTCTCACGTCTTATCCGTGGATGGGGTAAAGATAAAATGACGTACCCAGTCATGCGCGAGATTTTAACCGCCTCTTTCAGCTGTTATCACGACGATTTTGACAACGCTGTCGGTGAAACAGCCGCCTGCTATTTCGACACTAACGTCCTTTCAAAAGCAGATGCCCGCAATGAAATCGGTTCATTATTACGTATCTCTGACGATGAGGAACTAAAAACAACGTCAGAGCAGTTAGATTGCGATCATTTTCGTCCAGAACCATGGGGTGAAACATGGCGCATGTTTCCTGGAAAAAATTGCTAAGGCAATTCGATGGTAAGAACGAATAACCCTGACAGAGGGCTGTGAAATCGTTATTGTGATAAGATTTTAAGACTCGCAATCTATCTCAAGCCGCACATCAAGCTTGCCAGTTCCTTTCAACAAAACCCTCCGCCATTTGAAATTTAATGCGGTTCATTCCCTCTGAGAGCTTTAGTTTGCGGTACGCATTGTTCCTATCTAAGGACAAGCTGTTTACTGCGGCAGAACTGTTTACCGTAATGCTGTCTCTAAACCTAATTGCCAAGGTAATTAGCTGCGTGATTTTGGAAGCCAAAAAAACCTTAACGTTTATGATGAATAACCTGGTTTTGATAAATAATGTTATTAACATACTAATAAAAAACGGGAACCAACCGGCTCCCGTTCTCGTTTAACCCAAATTCTGGATTACATATTCGCGATAATCACGTCACCAAACTCTGAACATTTCAGCAGCTTAGCGCCATCCATCAGACGTTCGAAGTCATAGGTCACGGTCTTGGCAGCGATTGCGCCTTCCATGCCTTTAACAATCAGGTCTGCGGCTTCGAACCATTCCATATGACGCAGCAGTATATGATGAAAATTATGTTAATACATTGAATTATATTAACTTTTATCGAGTGCCAACACAAAAAAGCGACATAAAAATGCAACCAAAGATAGCAGTAATTACATATGGTTAACTTTGGTTTTGGGGAAGAAAAACGCAGCGTCTCTAACATGGTTTAGCTAATAACTGGAGGTTCTGGCCATTGGATATCCGGAGCTGTCGAAGTATCCACCCTGTTCAATTGTACCCTGTAATTTTTCCACTCCAGCAACATGTCACTTTCTTCATCTGTTGCCATGCCAAGATCTACTGCATCCTGTAGGGGGGCAATAGCTGCGTTGGCAGCGGCCATTAACTGAGATTTCTGATTTTCTGCTACGGCTACATAATCAGTTGGGATTTTTTCTATCAGCCCATCCGTATAACGCCAGGTACCATCGGCCTGACAATCAATCGGGTAATCTTCAACAACCATTTCGGAAACTGACATGTCTACAGGCCAAAGCATTGACACCGCGTATGTGTTATCTCGTTGTGGCACAGGCTTATCAACTACTGCCCTGATAACCCCTTGAGCGTCGTACATTATTTTAACTGTGTCATCAGAAAATAAAGCCTGGCATTCATACCAGTCCTGTCCATCTTCTGACTCAAGGAATACCACGCCGAGATTGGTTTCCAGCGTTGTTATAATACGATTTTTCGGAGTATCAACGATTTTAAAATTCTCTATTACCTGTAATTCCGGCATTAAACTGTCCCCCCAGTTACCGTATACCATGTGCTGCCGACTTTTTTCTGAAGAGGCGCATAAGTGACCCCGTCAAGGTTATAGTCATTGGCATCTTTGAAAACAGATGTTATTACGTATCCCGCTTTATTTGGCCAGTTACCTGATGTATTCCACGTAGTTATTTTTGTACCCGCCCCTAACTGTACATCGGATACATAACGAGCATCCGACTCTGATTTGGAATAAGCCCCCACATCATTAGCCGTTGGTTTATTTTTATCGTTGTAAAGATTGAATACGGTATCCTTATTTCGTACAGCGACTTTTGTGCCATTGCTTCCATTTTCTGGGACAAGAAGTTCACCATAGTTTCCACTCGAAGAAACACCTCCTGTTCCAATAATATAAACTGACCCATCACTTGCTTTATATTCACGAATTGCTGAAAACGTGGTGACCGGGAGTTTTGTTAAATCATTGGTCGAAGATACTGTAACAGGTAATGCGTTACTACCGAGTCCCATCCAACCTACAACAGGTATTCTTCCTCCGGTGGTATCAGTCATTGATGTAACAATATCTTTGAATGCGGCCGTACCTAACCCCGCATAGATCGCGCCAGGATTAGCCACGCTGAAGAATGTTTTGGTATTGTCCATCAAGCAAACCAGCGCAACGTCTTTGAGGATATCGTTCGCGGATAATTGCGCTTTGTTCCCCTTATACAAAGGGAATGTCCCGAGCACCCTACCGCCCATTATCAGTTGCAGCGTGGCGGCACCAGTATTGTTTTGGGTCGGATATATAACGATTGGCGTTTTAAGCACCCAATCCACGGAGCCGTTGAGAAAAAAGGTCGTTGGCAACTCTAGGGTCAATGCATTCGCCGAACCGCCAGCCGTGCCGGAAGTATAGAAACCGCTTTGTGCCTCAGCAATCTGGACAAAGCCATTTTCTGAGCCACGAGTGGCAAAGTTGGCTATCACATCTTTTAACGCCCAGCCCTTTGCAACAGTTCCCTCCTGACCACGGACGACCGTTAAATTATCACCGCTTACCGCGGTCAAATGACAGATTTCGAAAGCGGTTTCGCCGGAATCAGTAAGCGTAATCTTCGCATATTTTTTTAACGTAGTTGATTTATTGCTGAAATCGGAAGTAAGTAATGAGGCAAATAATGGGCCATCACCGGGAATTACCGGAATAGTCGTTTGACCTGCCGTGATATCCGAAGCCAGAGAGGAAACAATGTTATTACCGAAACCCAGTATCATTTTTTCACCATTCCAGTGATGAGAATTAATTGTTGAAATCGACGGTGAAGCTGTAGATAAAAGGAAGTTTTACGATCCCCTGCTCTATAGCTTCTTTTAGAAACTGCGCCACGTTATCGGAAGAATCAGGGAGCAGAATGGCGAATACGCCATTGTTGGGAACGACCGAAATATCGAAGGTGTCTGTTACTGGCGGGTCAATACCATTCGGTCCGCGCAAAAAACGGGCAACCCTTCTCTTTAGCCAATCGATACTAAACTGCACCCCATCTCCTTTATAAAAATTCCAGGTCAGGATCCGTTTGAAATAATCATCAACGACATAGGTTGTCGCTCCAGGTATGTAGTTTTTCATTCCAGCATACGGAATACGGTTGTAATCAATGGTGTTATAAGCCCCCTTAGAGATTGCATCCTGAGATACCTGAAGCAATGGCCGTGTTTCTCCGTAAATCCCCTCTACAACCCAATCAAGCAACTTTCCTGACAGCGACGCTGAAGGCCAATACGGTAGGTTGAGTGAATTAAGCTCGTCCAAGTATTCCTGAGCCATGTCGTTATATGCTTCGAAGAACGCGACGATATTCGGGTCGTCTCGGTACTGCACAAAGGGGTAGGATGGGATTATTTTCTCAACTGGTACTTCCATATTTTTCTACCTGAATCTGGCCCAGTGTCGTGGCAAAATAGCCGTAAGTGTCGCCGTATACCAGCTCGGTACTAGCCTCTGGAGGGACGATTGTTCCGTTAATGCCAACCTGAACGTCGATCATGGAGACAAGAGATTTTGGAATCAGTCCCTGCACTGCATCGAGGAAAATTTCCTTAATCTGGAGGGCATTGATCGGCTGACCAACGGCAATTGCTTCGATGTAATCAACCACCGGCTGCTGAACTGCATTTGATACCCCGGTAGGATCGACATAGTTGGTCGATGCGGTATTCCAAGTGATGTACACCGAAGCCGTTTGCGAGGTTGGTACGACATAAGGGATCTGATAACTATCTGGGTATACGTCGATTTGAACGGTTTTCTTATCGACTGGATTACCTGAGGGGTTACTGACGTCGTTTGTAAGCATTGAGATATCAGGTATCGCTTTATAGATGGCATAGGCCACCTCGTAAGGATCCCCACCACCAACAACTGCGACCCACTTCCCTTGGGAAAACTGCCTGTAAGAAATAAGGTTCTCCTGCACACCCTCAACTTCTTGCATCAGTGTTCTAAAGTAATCAGGAACGCCCTGCACGGCCTTCATCCCGGATTGCATTACCTGAGCACGGTAGGATGAATACGTCTGATCATCAAGCCCTGGCAACCCTGCTGTGAGGTTTGTGCAGGTGACAACATAGCTCTTCGGTACCGAGGTAATGATTTGCGTCACGGAACCCTCTGGTACCGCCCATGAGCCAGCAGAAGTAGCCAGGCAGTAAAGCGGTTCAGTTTGACCGCCAGTAGGCGTTACCGCATCCCTGACAACAGCGTATTGATTGTTCCCGTCGCCTACAGTAAACCCCTTCGGGATAGGGAAGCCCGGCGGCGCAGTGAAAACCACGTATACAGAGGTGTTCGTACCCATTCCCTGTGGAACACCGTAAATACTGCCAAGCTGCTTCAAAAGCGGAATATTGGCACCGTATGGACTACAGGAATTGATGAGGTCAACGCGAAGCTGGTCAATGAGAGCAACCGCCCCTGTTCCGGTCCCGGCCATATCAGCAATCAATCCAGCGGGAAGATTTGCGGTGTAACCAGGCACCCTAAATAACTGATCCTAATACCGCTACACTTTAGCCAGCCCATGTTTTCCCCCGGGGAATGGGCTGACGGTATTCATAAAGTGATGGACCTTTTTCAACAGTTGCCACATTGAACTGCACTGGTGATTTCGGGTTATTGTCTCATGAAGCGCCTGCCACAACCGTTCGACAT
>NZ_VZPF01000144.1 GCF_008801695.1 Pantoea stewartii subsp. stewartii | reverse complement strand
GATGCCTGTTGGTAAAGGCGCTTATCCAGAATTTTGGCGTTGATTCGTGGCGGCAAAGGCCAGGAGAGACCGGCCTTCCTGAAGCGAACAAAGAGATCGCAGGCCGTGGTTTTGGGGATACCCAGCCGCGGTTGAAGCCTTTGCAGCGGAGGGGCACGGCGGAAAGATCATTAATGCCTGCTCCCAGGCTGGCCACGTCGGAAATCCTGAACTGGCGATATACAGTTCGAGTAAGTTTGCCGTGCGCGGTCTGACCCAAACGGCAGCCCGGGATCTCGCCCCGGCGGGCATTACCGTAAACGGTTTTTGTCCGGGCATTGTCAAAACCCCCATGTGGGCAGAAATTGATCGGCAAATTTCCGAAGCCGCAGGTCAGCCTGCAGGTTATGGTACCAAGGCCTTCGCCAAAAGAATCACACTGGGCCGTTTATCCGAGCCCGACGATGTGGCCGCCTGTGTAGCCTTCCTCGCAGGACCGGACTCGGATTATATTACCGGCCAGTCTATCCTGGTTGATGGCGGAATGGTCTTTAGCTGATCGCGATCAGGCCTGGCACGCTTGTGCCAGGCGACCTCTGTTCAGCCAGGCTGTTTCTCGTTACCCTTCGCATTGCTTACTGACAAAATTCAGAGCATGCCGAGCGCCTGCGGGCTTCCATCATGCTCTGAAATCGCTAAAATAACGTGCTCATTTGTCAGGGAGTCACACAGCCACAATGCGTTATCGTTATCTGTTTGCCGCACTCGCGGTCGCCACTGCCTTGTCAGGCTGCGCCAAAAAGCAGCCTGCCGCCAATCCTGCTGACGCCTTTGCCGAAGGACAAACGCAGATTGATGTCTCTCATGTGATTACGCGTGCTGACGACGGTTCCCATATTTACCTGACCGTGGATGGTAAAGATGCTGGCGAATTGCCGAATGGCGAAAGTAAAGTCCTGCATGTCCCGGCGGGTAAACATGAAGTCGGCGGTTACGTCCGTACCTTATTTGGTCTGGGACGCGTAACCATTGATCCCCTTGAGGTGACAACGTCACCTAACGACGTGAAAAAAGTGGCCTACACGGTGACGCGCAATAAAGCGACCTTTGTTGAGCAGCCTAAATCAAACGACGCTGCGCAGGAACAAGGTTAAGGCATCAGGCGGGAGGGTCAGTCCGATGTGACTGACCTGAATTGTCGGCGTGAACAGCCTTGCCGGAACTAAAATGCCCAGGTAGTGGAAAAGTCAGGGCTGCTGTTTACGGCCTGAAGGTGAACGGTTCAGACAATATGGTGCTGTTCTTTTCTGTCTCACCCGACGCGAGAAGGTGCGTCAGGTGGATCTCAGACATGTTTCACGGAAATTGCCTACAGGCCAAGATCACTGAGTGAAGGATGGTCGTCCGGTCGGCGGCCCTGAGGCCAGTGAAACAAACGCTGACTCTCGGCAATCGCCACATCGTTTATGCTGGCGTGGCGCCTGACCATGAAGCCATTCTCGTCAAATTCCCAGTTTTCATTGCCATAAGAACGAAACCAGTTTGCCACGCTGTCATGCCATTCATAGGCAAACCGAACCGCAATGCGGTTTGAGTGAAAACTCCACAGCTCTTTTATCAGCCGATACTCGGCTTCTCGCTGCCATTTCTCGCGCAAAAACGCCACGATTTCGCTACGTCCGCTCAGGAAGATATCGCGATTTCGCCAGACGCTGTCAGGCGAGTAAGCCAGTGAAACGCGTTCGGGGTCGCGGCTGTTCCAGGCATCTTCGGCCAGACGCACTTTCGTTATGGCCTGTTGTACATCGGTAAACGGTGGTAAAGGCTGGCGTGGGGCTTCCATACTGTCTCCTGAAATAGCGGCACTCTGGATAAGCGCGCCGCCTGGCTGTGATAAACAGACTGTTAAACAGACAAAACCACGTGCGTTTACAGTGAAATGGCGTGAATTTGACGGACTGCGCGTGCCGCTTCTTTGCCTTTTTTCACAAAATGCTCGGTGTAGAAGCGAATGAATTCATCGGCAGGCTGAAAATTATGTGGTGTCAGTGAGACGGAAAACACGGGCACGTTGGTCGCCAGTTGTGCCTGCATGAGTCCGTTCACGACGGCCTGAGCGACAAAATCGTGGCGGTAAATGCCACCATCCACGACCAGAGCCGCACAGACGATTGCATCGAACTTACCGGTTTGTGCCAGGCGTTGTGCCAGTAACGGCATTTCGAAGGCGCCAGGCACATCCCAGGTTTTGATTTCACAGGGCGTGCTGCTGTTGTCCATTTCCTGCTGAAATCCAGCCAGGGTTTGAGAAACAATCTCGCTGTGCCAGTTTGCCTTGATAAAGGCGACTCTTAACGGTTGCATAACTTACTCCAGTCAACGTGACATCCGGTTCCTGAGAGATCGGCAGACGCGCTCATCTTCCCGAATGACTACGCATCTCTGATGCGTACCATTGCCAGTCACACATCATAAAGACATCGATCCCGCTGCCGGACAGCAGTATCCGGCTGAATTCAGTGATGAATAGCGGACAGTATAAACCGATGTAAACCCCGTGCGCTTACCTTTCACTCGCTTTTGCGGTCTTCCGCGTGTGCCCCAGGTTCCCTGGCAAGGTGAAAAGCACAGGGCCATGCTTTGCGTGCCTCCGGTATCGCGATCGCTGTTCGATTGTGTAACGCATTCCATTTATGATGTTGCTTAAAATAATACTGGATATTTAAACAGGTAATTGTATAATTATTCCACTGCCCGCTGGGTGTTGTCTGGAATGATTAGGGGGTAAAGCCCATGATGATGTCGACAGAAACTTTCAACGCAACGGATCATGCCATCACAATGAGTAGCCGGGAAATTGCTCAAATGACCGGAAATACACATGGTGAAGTTAAACGGTTAATCAAAAGCCTTGAAACGGCACAGCGCCTGTCCCAGCCACTTTTGGTCAATCTCTATGAACACCAGGGCGAAATGCGCCAGGAATATCACCTGAATAAACGCGATTCCCTTCTGGCGGTGGCCCGGCTTTCGCCTGGCTTTACCGCGGAAGCGCTTGATCGCTGGCAGGCGCGTGAAGAACGCGTTCATCTCCCTGATTTCACGAATCCCGCCGAGGCGGCCCGCGCCTGGGCGGAGCAGTTTGAACAGCGCCGTGCTGCAGAAAAGCAACTGGCCGAATCTGCGCCAAAAGCCGCCTTTTTCGACGATTTCGTGAATGTGGACACCGCGCTCGGTTTTCGTCAGCTGTGTAAAATGCTGAAAGTGAAAGAAACGGATTTTCGTCAGTTTCTGCTCGACCGCAATATCATGTACCGTGAAAAGGGCGCACTGACACCACAGCATTACCATCTGCAGGCGGGTTACTTTACCCTGCACGCAGGAACGGCAGAAAATCAGCATACTTTCTCACAGGCGAGGTTTACCACGAAAGGGGTCCGGTGGATTGCCAGCTTATGGGCCGGGCATCTGTCCGCACAAACCAAAGGCGCTGCCGCCTGACGGCACGTTATGCCTGGAACAGGCCGCCTGCTGCGCGGCTTGCCCCAGGCTATCGGATTTACCAACCTTTAATGGCATCGCCTTTATAAACGTCTTCTGCTTTTGCTGCGACCTCAGGAGACTGAAATGCAGCTTTCAGCTTTTGAATCTTATCGCTGTCTTTATTGTCCTGACGTGAAACCAGGGCGTTAACGTACGGCGAAGAGGCGCTTTCCATAAACAAACCATCGCGATGAGCAGATAACCCCGCCTGCGCAGAGAAGTTGGTATTAATAATGGAAAGGGTGACGTTTGGGTCGTCCAGCGTGCGGGTAAGCTGTGGTGTATCCACTTCGACCAGCTTCAGATGTTTGGGATTATCGGTAATATCCAGCGATGTTGGTAAATAACCCACACCGTCTTTTAGCTTAATCAGCCCCTGAGCCTGTAATAGCAGCAGGCTGCGTCCAAGCGTGGTGGCTTCATTTGATATCGTAATGGTATCGCCATCCTTCAGCTCACTGATATTTTTAATTTTGTGCGAATAGGCAGCGATAGGGAAAACAAACGTTTTGCCCACAACGGCAAATTTATAGCCGCGCTCCTTTGACTGCTCTTCAAGGTAAGGCAGGCCTTTGAAAGGCGTTCGCATCCACTTCTTTATTATTCAGTGCTTCATTGGGCAAAACATAATCATTGAAGTTCAGCACTTCAACATCCAGCTGATACTTATCTTTGGCTACTTTCTGTACTTCTTTCCAGATAGCTTCATCAGGACCCGTATTAATAGCCACTTTCACTTTATGATCGTTATCAGGCGAGCAGGCGGACAATAATAATACGGAACTGGCGATTAGCGCCGTCAATAAACCTTTCATGTGTAGGGATTCCCATCAGTATTTGATGCCGAAAGCCTAATACAAATTCACGGTATTGCGTACTTACGCGTCGCTATAAGATATAACCATCATGCTCTGATTGGGATAAAAAAACATCAGCGCTGTTATCGCTGTCTCCGCCGCCTTTCAATTGCTGATATTAAGTGTGCTGGCGAATTATCAGCTATTTTTAAACGAGTCACTCAGCCCGGCCCGGGGCGTCATTAACAGGAGAAACGATGTCAGGTGAAAACAGCGATAACGCATCAGCATCAGAAATTAAGGCGGTAACGCTGCTCAAAAGTTGCCAGGCATGGAATGGCCAACATATTGACGCTTATCCGCAGGGACAACCCGAACTGACAGTCATACGCTTAACCCTTCCGGCGCAAACCGCCTTGCCCTGGCATACTCATCCGATGCCCAATGCAGCATTTGTCCTTTCAGGGACGTTAGTGGTGGAGGATAAAGAAACGGGTGAGCAGCAAACTTTTCAGGCTGGTGAAGCGTTGAATGAAACCATCAACAGTGCGCATCGTGGTTTTACGCTGGAAAGTCCTGCTGAGCTGATTATCACGTACGCGGGTGTGAAAGGGCAGGAACTGACCGAACCGCTACCCGGCGAGCCGGAAGAGTTTTAGATCGCTATGCGGGCAAAGCCCTGAGGGATCCCCACAAATTGACGCTAATAAACCAGCACCATTTTGTGGTAAACCCTTGTTAAATTGTTAAGAACGTCCTTCAGGGATATTCGCCTGAGCATTAGCGGAGAATGCCGTAAAATATTC
>NZ_VZPF01000143.1 GCF_008801695.1 Pantoea stewartii subsp. stewartii | reverse complement strand
AATGGAGGCGAAGCGCCTCAAGGAGCCATGTCCGGTGTTTCACGCGATAGTGTCCATTAAAAAATGATGGACACTATTTTCCCGGAACCGGAGCCCGCTGCACAGACGGTTTAAATGTGACGCTTACGTACTTTGAAACGAGTTGATTTTATCAATATTTGCCATCAGAAAATCAAAAGCTGTATTTACAGCCTTCATCAGTTCAGCACCTAATGGATTACGATCTGGATGATATTTCAAAGCCGATTTTTTATATGCAGCCTTGATATCCATCTCCGTTAATTCACCTGATAAGCCAAAAACGTTTAATGCTTCCTGAATATTCATATTTTTCTCCCGCCCGTTTGGGCTACTGGAAAAGGTAGGGAACTATTCCCTACCAACAAATTCATCATACCATCAAATGATGGTATATCAACTATTAATTACCCCCGTGTTCAACGTTAATACGTGGTGATTACAGTATGAAAATACCGTAATGCCTTAACTAGCCAGCCCTCAGCCCGCTTTGAGCTTGTTCTTGTCGTTCTGCCAGTCTGCATTGTCATTACACGGGGCATGTAAGATGCTCATTCCGATAGAGCATACACCGCTCGCCGCAGCCGAACGGCCGAGCGTAGCGAGTTAGTGAGCGAGGAAGCGGAAGTGAACCTATGTTTAACTGGGAACGGGACGCGCTCAGGCTAAATTTTTGTTTGAATAATAAAAGCCAGCGTTTTTCGCTGGCTTTTATTACACTCACACTAAATCACCTGTAGTCGGAAATGAACACCACATGCATTAGCGTATCGGCGTAATGTTTCATAACTCATCTTAGTGGCATTTTTTTCCATCCTGCTAACTGTCGGGGGTTTTATTCCCATCCGTTCTGCCACTTGCGCGGACGTTAAGCCAGCGTTCTTTCTCCAGGTAGTAAGCGTCTCCTGGAGTCGCTCCTGTTCTAATTCAGCTTCATAAGCAACCCTGTACGCGGGATCACGCATAAACTCGTCATGAATCTGAGACAATGTCTTAGAATTTTTAGCCATCTTTTTTCATCTCCTCCAGCCTCGCCCACGCCAGGGCAATTTCTTCCGGGGGCGTTTTGGGCGTTTTTTTGATAAAAAACCTCAGCAAGTAAATTTTTTTCCCTACCTGGTAAACCCATAATCCCCGTGCTATGTCACCGGCTTTTGCTCTTACCTCAAAAAGGCCATCACCAATAGGTTTGGTGTCCGGTTCCCGAAGTTGTTGCGGGTTATGCTCTAGCTTTTTTAATTGTCTCACCATCTTTGCCCTGAGTGGTGCGGGTAAATCTGACAACTCGGATTCAGCTTCATCATGAAAAATTACGGTGAACATAGTGTTCCCTCCTATCACACACATATTAGCCCAAAAGCTAAGTTAGCGCAAGGGCTAATTATCACTGTGATTTAACATGATAACTTTTTACTAACCCGAAGGATTAACTTGGTTCGCCTACGAATTTATGGTTCGATATAAGTATCCCTATACCGAACTGGCAGAATCCGGTACTTGTAGCGACGCGCAATGATGATCGTCCCGACGCGCAATAAATGCCCTTTTCTGAATCACATTGCGTGAGAATGAAAAACCGTTTCAAATCACTTTATCTGAGAATCAAATCACATTAGCTGATTCTGAACCACATTACTGATTCGCTCACGCACCCTCCCTGAGAATACGCAGACCGCCAAAAAACAGGGCTGTTTTCTGGCGGTTTACAGAGTGGTTTAAATTCTGTCAATGAACGGGCTGATAACTCACATTAAGACGTTTAGCCAGCCTCTCAAGTCGTTTATCCAGCGTCCAGAGCTTCGCTCCTGGTGTTATCAGGGTCGATGCCAGTAACGTAATATCAACCAGTCCACATCCAAGCCCGTACAGCTTTTCATTTTCAATAAACGTCATAACTTCGGTAATATTAGCCTGATGGCACTGTGGTAACAGCCCCAGATCGCCAAGCGTTCGCAGTCTTGGAGCCGGTGGGGTTCCACAGGCTATCTCTGCCAGTATCATCGGGTGAATCAGAACCTGATCCCCACTAAGCAACTGAATCAACCCGTCATTTCTGTTTCTGAAATGGTCAACCCAGACAGACGTATCAACCAAAATAGTCATTATGCGGATGGCTCCTCGCGGCGGCGAGGAACCATCTGCATTTCAGGTGATGAACCACCGAGCGAAGCCAGTCTTTTTGCTGCCTGCACCCGAACAAATGTTTTCACTGCTTCACGGAAAATGTCAGCCTTATCCATACCGGGATCGGCCATTTCCAGCGCCTGCGCATACAGCACATCATCAATTGTGACTGTCGTTCTCATAATATCACCTCGTTAGACTTACATATTGATGTTATTTTGCATCAAAAAAAGCATCATCGCAACCAGCAAGAAAAGATAAATGGCATATGGCAATCTTGCGTTGATTTCCACAATGAGTTTTCTTGCGATGATTCAGATAGAAACGGTACCGATCTGTAACTATCAGAAAACCGTCCGTTTTTCTGGTGGTTTGGTTATTCTCAGGGAGGGTGCGTGAGCGAATCAGTAATGTGGTTCAGAATCAGCTAATGTGATTTGATTCTCAGATAAAGTGATTTGAAACGGTTTTTCATTCTCACGCAATGTGGTCTGAAAAGGGGTATTTATTGCGCGTCGGGCCGATCATCATTGTGCGTCGCTACAGGTACTGTTTATCTACATGACATCAACCCTAACTGTAACGGCTCGCAATCGAAACTTCACCGACTCGCAATAATCCCGTTTTTCAGCTCGGATTAAGTGCAAATGAAAAATGCTTCTGGCTCACATTAAGTGATAATCGGCTCGCAATCAGCCAGACGGAATCGCAATCCATTTTGGCTGGCTCACAATAACTGCAAATGAGAAAAACGTCTCATTTGGTTCTAAATGTCGAATGCTGATCGTCTCGTAAATCTGGTTCAAACCCTTATGAGGCGGCGTTACTGTCTCATCGGCCTGTCTGTTTTGGGTAGACCCGAACTGGACGGCCAACATGGGTAAAAGGGCAAATTTTCATTTTCACTTAGCGTGAGTCCAGAAATTTTGATTGCGAGCCAGCGGCGATAAATGCGAGTCCATTTGCAGTTATTGTGAGTCCACGCCCGATTTCAGTTGCAGTTATTGTGAGCCAAAATTTGCGCTGATTGCGAGTCCGACTGTTTTCGATTGCGAGCCGCTACACCTAACCAGACCGGTATCACTAAAGGACTCTAACAGTATACCACCGGAACTCCGAAGAATTTACATAGGTGCTTTCGGAGGATTTCATAACTGGCTGTGGCGTCAACCTTACGATAGATACAAACCATTTATCTACCTTAATCACTCATAAACAATACTAAAAATGTACATTTTTAGTATTGTTTTGGTATTTTAATTGCAGCGCCTCATTAAAACATTTATTATGTACTCATAATGTACACAAAAAACACTTAATGAGGATTTTTTTGATATGAAAAAAGAACAAAATCCATACGCAGGAAAAATAATTGCAGTTGCAATTAAGAAAGGCGGTGCAGGGAAATCAACTATCAGCATGAATATTGCCCCTGAGATCCAGCCTGATAACTTTTATGATACCGATGACACGCCAGCAGTAAGTACGTTTAATCAGTTCAGGGATGAACAAAAACGCTGGAACGTTATACGACTGACATCTAAATCAGGTGGTAGTGTTGATCAATTCATAAGTGACTTACTTGAAGCAAAGGAACAGGGGAAAAGTGTTCTGATTGACTGCGGAGGCTTCGATTCAGCACTAACACGTACAGCAGTGGCCGCCGCTGATTTGATTCTGTCGCCGGTTAATGATGACCCTTCTGACATATTGGGCTTGCAGGAGTTCAGCGTGGTTCTTGAGGAAATATCAACAGAGATGGGGGTGGACAAAACCGCCCATGTATTACTAAACAAGGTTCATCCCTCCCGGACAAATTTTAAAGATATCGATAATTACCTCAGCCAATTTAACAATCTGGTTCGTCTGGATACGGCTATCCCTCTCGACAAAGCGGTTCCCGCAAAATTTGGCGAAGGGCTGGGTGTGGTCGAACACATAACGACCAGGCACGGTAGAGTAGGTAATGCGATGCGCTCACTTTTTCTTGATATCCGCACAGCATTAAAGCAGACAAAATAAATACTTTAATAGTATAGTACATGTACATATTTAATACAAAAAAGGTATTTAAATGACATCTAAAAAAGACATGTTTTCACGTCTGGCTAATGTTTCTAAAAATGCTCCTTTGCAGGAGAGCACATCGAAAACAGCAACAAGCCAAAATGTTGAATCAGTAAAAGAACAACAGAAGAAAGTTAAGGTAGGCCGTAAACCCAAAAACCTGCAAATCCCTGAAGATCTCTGGCAGGCATATGAACAACTGAAAAGTAGCAACATTACCAGCCTGCTCATGACCCCTTATATTCTGGAGGCGTTTAGAGAGAAACTTGCACGTGATGGGGCTTTCGATAAAAAATAATGTACATTAAATGTATTAAAATAACACATTTAATGTATTCCTATGCATTATTACGATCTGGCATCTCCATCTGGCGAGCAGTGCGCAGCCAGTTTTTTGAATGCCGCAAAGCGGCATGGAGGTGCCAGCCGATACTGAATATAGCTTTAGGGGTCTGACGCTCAGTGGAACGAAAACTCACGTTAAGCAATTTTCGACACAAATCATCTCGGGATGAGATGAACAATGCTGGTTTTTTAGGGTTTTCACCGATCATGGTGGGAGACCATTCAGAACGCCATATTCAGCTTTCCATAGTGAAACATGACGGCCAGCTTAAAACGCTCCCGGCTTCGATAGCCTCTTGCTTTTATCCTCAGCAGCCTGATCTTGCTGTTCAGCGCTTCGGCATTACCGTTTGAGACCCGATATCGCATCGCGTTCAGGATTCCGTATAATCTCTTGTGGATGGTTTTGGCCATATTCTTCATCACTGCCACATCACAGTTTTCTGCCAGCCCTATCTAAATAACTGATCCTAATACCGCTACACTTTAGCCAGCCCATGTTTTCCCCCGGGGAATGGGCTGACGGTATTCATAAAGTGATGGACCTTTTTCAACAGTTGCCACATTGAACTGCACTGGTGATTTCGGGTTATTGTCTCATGAAGCGCCTGCCACAACCGTTCGACAT
>NZ_VZPF01000142.1 GCF_008801695.1 Pantoea stewartii subsp. stewartii | reverse complement strand
AATGGAGGCGAAGCGCCTCAAGGAGCCATGTCCGGTGTTTCACGCGATAGTGTCCATTAAAAAATGATGGACACTATTTTCCCGGAACCGGAGCCCGCTGCACAGACGGTTTAAATGTGACGCTTACTCAGGTTCGGCGCATCCGGGCGAAGATAAGTTAGTTCAGGGACGACATCTGTGAATTGTTCCATACAACATTGGCGTTGTTCGCTGGCGCTTTGTGTCTATGCACATTGATAATGTCACCCTGATTTACCATTTTTAAATGTCACCTTCGGCTGATTCTGATGAAGGGAAAAGGGTAGTCAGCTCATTTTTTCAGGCTGGATTTAAACAGTGATGGTTCAGCCAGAACCGGATTAATTGCCCTGAGCTGTGCCTGAATCTGCGCCCGTCTTTTGGGCATATGACGACTGCGCTCTCTTTTTCCTGCGGCTTCCAGTTCGTCCTGCTTTTCCTGCGCCAGCTTCAGCACCGCCCCAAGCCTTTTATTGTCAACAATGCGTCCCTGACTGATGCAGTCCAGCTTATCGAACACCTGATATTCCAGCGTTCTGCTGCCGTAGCGGAATGACAGCGTGCCGTCCGGGTAGTCAAACGCCAGGATTTTCTCTCCGGCTATGCGTGAGTTTTCCTCAGTGGGTTCAACCAGATACAATATCTTATCGTACTGAAAAGTCAGCGATTTTGAGAGCGTACGCAGCGTCTGCCAGGCGAATATGTCATCCAGCTCCGGACTGCTTTCTGAGACGGTGCGGTGCAGGTTTTTGGGGTATTTTGCCGGTCTCGCAAAGCGGCGGTTGAAGTCGCTGATGAACGTTTCAATCCAGGCGTTGGCATTATCAATGCCGGTGATGTTCTCCAGCCGCATCTCCTTAACCAGCCGGTCCTGCAGCGTCAGATTGGCGCGTTCGACACGGCCTTTGGCCTGCGAACTGTTGGCACAGATAAGGTCAATGTTCAGATCGTGCAGCGCGCGTCCGAACTGCGTTATGCCGGTACGTCGTGTTTCGGCCTGACTGACGCGGAACACCGCATGTTTGTCACTGTAAAACGCCACCGGCTTGCCGTGTTTATCGATGTAGTCACGGGTGGCCACCATGTAATCAAAGGCTGACTCACTCTGACAGAAGCGCAGGTGTATCAGACGGCCGGTCGCGTCGTCAACATAAACCAGAAGGCAGCATTTTGGTGCGCGGCCTTCGAACCAGTCATGGTGTGAGCCATCGATCTGGATAAGCTCGCCAAGGCAATCCCGCCGCAGGCGCGGCTGATAAATCCGGGTCTGACGGCGAGCGTGTGGGATCCAGAGTCCGTCCGCAGTCATCCAGCATCGCAGCGCCTCAACGGAAATCGTAATCCCGTGACGTTCCTGAAGCTTTTCTGCGGCAAGTGTGGGGCCGAAACCCACGTAGTTTTCACGTAGCAGCGTCAGTATGCGGGGCCGCAGAGCCTCATCAATGCGGTGCGTGCCAGGCTTTCCACGCCGCACGTCGGTAAGACCGGCTGCGCCAGACTCGCGGTAGCGGTTCATCAGCCTCTGAACCTGACGCTCGGAAAGATCCAGCTGAGAGGCCGCATCACGGCGACGCAGACGTTTTTCAATAACAGCCTGAATGACGGTAAGACGGTGAGGTTCTTTGTTCGACATGGTCACCAGCATCAGCAGAGATCTCCCAGAAAAGGTGGTAAACGCGCCGCATCTGGGTGACATTATGAACCAGCTAAAAAGTGACATTATCAAATTGGACTCTCAAGTAAAGTGCGCATAACATAGATTATGTTAAATAAAACATCGCGCCGCGCACCCGGCACCTCACCTGCGTCCCCTCTGGACCTGAAGCCCGTTAATCACCGGGCGCGCTACGTGAAAACTGGCGCACAGAACCCCTGCGGGTTATGCAGAATTCACGTAGCGTTGCCTGCTACCCCCTCACATCGGGGCATGCTCAGAATGTTGTCCAGTTTTCTTCCAGCGTTGTCTCTTTTGATCGCATGGAATTGTCATGCGTCGTCGGGGATGCGGTAACCGTTACGGGCGCAACAAGTGCTGTTTTAATGGCGGAGGATGTACCAGTATAAAGACAGCGGGGGAATAAAAGATACCGGTAGGAGGCTGAACAGAACGCGGCGTGGGATGAGCGGTGCGTCAACACCGCCTCTGCCCTGCCCCGCAGGGGCGCGGCGGTGAAGGCGGGGGCTCTCTCTGTCGCGGGTGACAGGGTTACGGCGGCGTTCCGGTCAGGCGTCTTATGCTTCCTTACCGGTCTGCGTATCGCCTGCCATTGGGGCATGGCCGGGACGCAGCGTGACGCCCGACACATCGGTGTTTTCCCGCGCTTTGTGCAGATCGAAAGCGGCCTGCATCGCCAGCCAGAGACGCGCGGCAATGCCTAACCCCGCCTCAAGCCGTACCGCCATTTCGGGGCTGACGGCTGCCTTGCCGGACGCCACCTTGCTCAGCGCCGCCGGAGAGACGCCCAGGTCTTTCGCCATTTTACGCAGGCTCACGTTATTGTCTTCCAGGTACTCCGTAATGAAGCCACCAGGATGCGGGGGATTGTGCATCGCCATCAGTGATAGTCCTCCAGGTTGAGAATGTAAGCGTTGCCGTCGGTAAACTCGAAGGTGATGCGCCAGTTGGCCCGCACCGTAATGGCATACAGGTTTTTGCGATCACCTTTGAGGGGATGGAAACGAAAACCGGGATAGCGGCTGAACTCATCCGTCGAACCAACCTCATCGATGGCCAGCAGGCGCAGCCGGATACGTTCAGCATCCTTTGCCAGAACGCCGCTCGTGTCGCCTTTTTCATAAAGATTCTTTAACCCTTTGTGCTTCCAGCTTTTGATCATGCTCCATCCCATTGTTTCATGTCACGAAACATTATACCAAGGTGTTTTGCATAAGGAAACACTTTGCCCGCTCTTTCTCTCGCCTTGTGACGGGCGACTGTGAACGACCGCCCGAATGGGGCGGCTAAGGGCCAGTGTTTACCGCCCCGTCAGACAGAGAGCGCATGATTTCCATCATCGCTTTAATTCTGCGCTGCGCTTTCAGCCGCTCCTCAATCCTGTTGATGTAATACACCGGCGTGTAACGCACGCGGCTGAACTGCATTGTCAGCGTGTTGCCGGTGATGACTTCGGCGGGAATGCCCAGCAATGAAAGCTGGATAAACGCCATATCCGCCGCCACCGGGTCGATGTCGATGAAGTTTACAAACATCTGCTCTGAGGGATCCAGCCCCGCCTCAAGCATACATTCGGCCACCGCAACCACCATGCCGCCCGCGCCGCAGGTCGGCTCAGACAGCGTAAACAGCCCTTCACGCTTCACGGCTTCCTGTACGCCATGCATGAGCATGCGTGCCACCAAGCCGGTTACGGCGTGCAGGACGGCACTGTCGATAAACCGGACGGTTTCAGCGCCCACGCCCGCTTCGTGCTGTGCATCCCTGTCCCATGTGGTGATGTCGCACACGATTTCGGCGGCGGTTTCCTCCGTGAGGTGCTCGTCACGGAGTACCTTCATCACGTCCTCTTTACGCAAGATGATGAGCGTGATTTTTTCTTCGCCCTGAAATTCGGTTTTCAGGCGGTGATAAAGCTGGCTGACGGTGCCGTACATTTTTTGGCTCCTTATCGGTGACGGCTGCGCCGCCCCGCGCTGTCACTGGGTTGTTATTCGTCTGCCTGCGCTCTCAGCGCGGCGCTGACATGTAAAAGCGCCTGTGTTTCGTGCGGATACAGCCGCGCGGCCGCCCCCTCGCCACTTTGTTCGTTCTCAAGGCGCATAAAATCCCACGCCACCCTGAGCGCAATTTCGAGTGCGGCGGCGGGCACCGTCGCTTCGCGGGCCTGCCTCTCTTCCTCACGGATGTTATCCAGTACCGCCTGGAGCGTTTCCAGGCTCACGCCGTATTCGTGCTGATCGCTGATTCCGTCGATTTGCTGCAAAATTTCGTCGTCGGTTTCGTTGGTGATCTGTGCGCTATCCAGCACGTCCTCTTTCGTCCAGATAATCAACGTCATGAGTTCGTCGGATTTGTAGCGCTGGTGCATTTGCTCACAGATTTCGTAAGCGTCTCATCCAGACCGTCTTTTATTTTTCCCCGTGTTTCCTACCATGGACACTTTCGCGAACGTGGACACTACCGTGGACTGAAACACGCCTTACGCCAGCAGACCCTGGATCATCACCGCACTCAGCCTGCGGTTTAACGACGCCCTGACCTACCGGGAAATCGCTGAGCAGCTGAACATCAGCACTTCCGCCACGCATAAAATGTTCAAACGTTTTCGCCGCACGGGGATTAACTGGCCGTTGCCGGAGGAACACACGCCAGAGCGCCTGGAGGAGGAGCTTTACGCCTTCAACCTTGAAATGAACCTGCCCTTAGAAAACGCCCTCCGGACTTGCCACTGGAGTTCAAAATCCGCATGGCAGAGCTGAGCCTGCAGCCGGGTACCTGCGTGGCCGCACTGGCACGGGAACATGGGGTTAACGATAATCTGGTATTTAACTGGCGTAATCTTCACCGTCAGGGACTCCTGGACCTTGCCAGCAGAGCCACTCTCATTCCGGTCTCTGTGGAGCCGCTTTCGCCGCCACCAAGGCACAACGGGACCGTAACAGCAGACATGCCACCGGTCATCAGTTGCAAGCTGACACTGCCGGGCTGCACCCACCCACCTTTCAGCCTCGCACAGGTCTGCAAACCAGGCGCTGCCGTCGTGGCGGCGGCCTAGGCACTCCCTGAGCTTAAGCCGGATGTAGCACAGCTCCGGGGGGCCGGCTGTGTCGCCGCAGATGCAGAGTATTAATGCCCGCAGTGTGCTGCATTCGGTAAAGCCGAAGTGGTCCGGCCTGTCGGCCAGACTGGTTACGCTGAACGGGGGCACAGTCCGTCTGGTATACGCGCTTTTCTTGCTGAGTGTCACTGTTTTCTCCCGTCACGCCGGCAGGGGCCGCGCGGTGACGCCCCCTGCCGGCTGTTAAAAAAAGTCAGGCTGATGCGTTACGGATTGTAGACGGTGGCAATACCGGATCAGGCAGAGTATGAGCCGGCGTGGAAACTGCTGGGATAATAGCCAATGGAACGCTTATTCTCAGTCTCTTTCTATTCAGGGAAACGGTACGCTGGGACTGTCTGAAAATACCTATGCTAATATCGACTGGTCATATAACGATCAACGTTATCGTACTGAGCGAAATTCAGATCTGACAGTGAATAATGCCTATGTGCGGCGGCTTTGTTGAATAAATCATACTCAGGGCGAAAGTCTCTGTAGCTGACAGGTTTTTCAGGCAATACGTATGCTTTCTGCCATTCCTGCCTTTGTCATTCTGTTCAGCGCCCGAACCATGGCCAGAGC
>NZ_VZPF01000141.1 GCF_008801695.1 Pantoea stewartii subsp. stewartii | reverse complement strand
TGGCAAAAAAGCCGGGTAAGGGTATTTAATGTCACAGAACTGGATGCGCCATTTTGAGCTGCAGCTTGTCTCCGAAAATAAGCCCGGGATCAGCCTGAGCGATTTTAAAGTTACTTTTGATATAGAGCGTAACGATAACCGCTGGCCAGCCACGGCGAATTTTAAAATTTATAACCTCTCGCCTGAAACGCAGAACCGCATCATGCAGCGGGAGTTCTCGAAAATCATCATTATCGCCGGTTATGACGGTATTGCGCCTGACTATACCCGCGATCAGGTAGACGTTGAGCGGCAACTGGAGCCGGAGCAGGTAGGCCAGACAGCCGGCAGTAATTTTGGCGTGCTGTTTAGTGGTGAAATTCGTTTTGCCGTGACAGGGAAAGAAAACATCACTGACTCCTGGATAAGTATTCAGGCCTGTGACGGTGAGCAGGCTTTCTATAACGCTTTTATCAGCGCTAACCTGCAACGGGGCTATACCAAACGCGATGTTTACAACCTGCTTATGGATAACCTGAAACCCTACGGCATCGTGCCGGGCGTGGTACCGGAATTTCCATCAGTTGTTTACCCGCGCGGTGCCACATTCTACGGCCCTGTCAGAGATTATCTGAGCACGCTGGCAGAAGACCTTCAAGCCACCTGGCAGTTCAGCTACGGACGACTGGATATGATTCAGAAAGACGTTGCCACGCATACCGCCGTTGTGCTGAACGCCGATACAGGGCTTATCGGTATGCCGCAGCAGACTATCGGTAACGGCGTGAACATCCGCTGTCTCATCAATACCCGGATTCACCTTCACGGCCTTGTGCAACTGGATCAGGCGTCAGTCTACCGTGCCGAACTGAGCGGTGACCAGGTAGTCAAAGCTGGTGGCCCTCTCCGCGAACGGGAGACTAACGGCAATCTTACGGTGTCCGGTCTGGCGCAGAAAGAGAACCCGGCCAACATTGCGACCGATGGCGTCTACATTGTCCGCTACATTATGATTACCGGCGACACGCGCGGCAAGGCGTGGTACATGGATATGGCGTGTGAAGCCCGTGGCAATGCAGATGTAAATTCTGAATCAACCTTAGTGAAATGGGGCGCTTAAAATGAAACTGCAAATTTTAATGGTCTGTGCGGCATTGACTGTTTACGCCAGCGCTGCGCAAGGGGTTACTTTACAATGTGGAAATTTTAACCTCGTTGCGCTTCCAAATGAAATGACAAAAGTTAACGGTGAAACTGTTACATCCCAAAAAAATATTTCGTTAGGTGAAAACGGAATAAAGGTTGAAATGACCCTTATGCCAGCCAGTGACGGAAATGATTACGGGTTTGAGTACATCCATCCAGACGGCAAAAAAGAACACTGGCTGAACGTCGAGCTCATCCGCACGAACATGGATCAGCCGCGCCTGATTGGTACGTTTAACTGTCACCGCGTTGCCGGATAAGGAGCAATCAATGTCCAGTATCAGACCAATCAGCGGGCTTGAAGCATTCGACTCAGGTGTAAATATTTCCAAAAACCAAATATGGGTTGCCGTGCCGGGTACGATACGTTCCTTTGACCCCGATACGGTAACATGCGTTGTCGATATGGCGATTATTTCAGGAATTAATACAAGTAAGGAAGACAACATATCCTTTGACCGGCTCGATAGAGATAGTGAGGATTACCCCTTTCTCATGGATGCGCCGGTAGTTTTTCCGCGCGGCGGCGGCTGCACGCTTACTTTCCCGATCAAAGCCGGTGATGAATGTCTGGTTGTTTTCAGCCAGAGCAATATCGATTTCTGGTGGCAGAACGGCGGGTCGCAGTTAAGTCTGAACCAGAGAAGGCACGATTTCAGCGATGCATTTGTAATACCCGGTCCACAGTCGCAGGCAAAGAAAATCAGCAATATCAGCCCCACCGCCGCACAGCTTCGCACAGACGATGGCAGCGCGTTTGTAGAGGTTTCTGCTGGTGGCGATGTTACGGCTACCTCTGGCGGGCAAATCACGCTGAATGCGCCACAGGTCACGATTAACGGCAACGTGCAGGTAAACGGCTCACTGACGGCCACCGGCGATGTGAAAGGCAGCGGTAAGAGCCTGTCCACGCATACCCACGGCAACGTGCAGAACGGCGACAACCATACAGGCGCACCTGACTGATTGCGCCACCTGTTAATTAGAGAGGGCGATATGACGCTGACAGACGCACAGAAGGGGCTATTTAACGCCCTGACGCAGCTACAGCGGCGGTTTGTCACTGAGTTGCTTAAAGGCCAGAACCAGACGCAGGCTTACCGCCTTGCCGGAGGTAAAGCGAAAGGTGACGGTGCCCGGTCTAAAGCCGCTCAGATAGTAACAAATAGTAACGTTCAGGCGTTCTTACAGGCCGTCCAGTACGAAGTAGTCAGCGAAGCCATAATGACGCGCACGGAAGCGCTTGAGCGCCTCACATCGATAGCCCGAACCACCATTGGTGATTTGGCTACATTCGGCACGCATCGCGCGGGTGAAGATGATGACGGGCAGCCGGTAGAACAGACCGTTTGGCGCTTCAAGAATTCCGACCAGCTAACGCCTGAGCAGTTGGCCGCTGTTTCAGAACTGACGGCCAGCAAAGACGGCCTGAAGGTCAAACTTCATGATCCAAAGACGGCAATCAAGCAGATAGCAGAAATGCAGGGCTGGGAAGCGCCGAAACGCACAGAGCACAGCGGAACGATACACGCGTCAATATCCGAGATCAGTTCCGAAGATGCCCAGGCGATTTATCAAAAAATGATGGGCTGATATCCGGCCCGTATCACGCAGTTAACTGGTGGAGGTATCAGTAAATTATGTTGATGAGCAAAGCAGAGTATGCCCGCTACAGAGGTGTAAGCCGCCAGACTGTCTATGACTGGGTAGCGAAAGGGGCAGTAGTGCTTTCCGGCTCTAAAATCGATGTGACAGCGACAGAGAGCCAGAAGAACTACCCGGTACCAGGTGAATCAGAAACTAAAACGTGGCCGCATCGCACGCTCGAAATGACGTGGGGCGAATTCTGGAGCGCTGTTAAAGCCAATGACGGTAAAATACCGGCACCAGCCAGCGACGATGAAATTAAACAGCGTGTTCTCGATGCAGCCGATGAGCTTAACTGCGAAGTCCAGTTTCTGGAGGACGGCGGGATCTGGATAGGTGATGGTGAAGCTGAGCATTACTTCAATGTGTATGGCTTACGGGAGAACGCAGAAAACGCTATCACTATGCTGAGGCATGAGGTTTGTTACGCTGCTGAGGTGTGCGGGGATGATCTGGACGACTGGAGCGAGGCAGGAATCAGGGCCCTGTCTGAGTGGGCGAAACAGCCAAAAGAAGCATAACCTACCAGTGCGCCCGCGAATCTGAACGGTTTACACTTTCTGCATTAATAAGGTATTCGAAACGGATTTGGTTTACACATTTGACACCCGGAGCGCAAGAAAGCGGGGGTATTTCGTTAAATGTGTAAAGTGGGTTTACAGCGGGCAATAAAAAAGCCCGCGATCGGAGGGCGCAGGCTTTTAATTAGTACCGGAATTACCATTATCACGTGGCAAAGGCATTATACCAACTTACTCTATTTTTGAAAGCCTCTGAGAACGGATAAAGCCCATGACACCTGAACAGACAGCACTCCTTTCTATCGCGGCCATTGAGCACTACGGCGAAACTGTAACCCCTTCCGAATTGCGCGAAATTAAGCGTTACATACACACCGGAGCAGCCAGGCGGGAACGATTCGAGCAATCGATGAACAGTCCGACATGGCAGTGGCAAAAGCCAGCTAAGCGCCGGTGACCAGCCGACAGATTTGTCGGCAGATGACATTGCGAGTCAGCAATACTCACGCACAAACCAAAGCCCGAATATGGGCTTTGCTGATAGCGATGTAACTTATTGAAAATGTTCCAACCGCCAAATATGGCGGCTGCTCAGAAAGTAGTCGATGCGGCGATGTGCAGATTTGCATATCGGACACTTACTCAGAAAGTGCCGATACCGAGATTCCGGTATCGCTCGTCGAACTTTGCGCCGACGAAATTCGAATGTTCAAATCCTTCACGTTAAATAGGTAGAGGACTCTGGCTACAGGTAGATAAGGGTAGATAGCCAAAAATTCATTGCCTACCCTCTGCAAGCCTTGTGCAGCAAGGGCTGAGGTCAATTAGGTAGACAGGTAGACAACCCGAAGCCAAAACTTTTAAACGCGCACCCCTATAAGCTCTAAGCAGCGCAAATCAACTGCATACGTTAAACGTACGCACATCGCAACCCATTGAATCAACTTAATTATAGCGAAATGCTAGAATCGGCTAACTTGATGATTTTATTTAATTCCGTCGAATCAACGGAATTGGCTGAACACGAACAGTATTCGGGTTCACCTGAGCGTGTCCATTACTTAGGTTCGAATGATGGCGCTAATCTGCGCCATGAAAAGGGCTGCACTGTAGAAGCTGCCCTTGAGGATGATTGGTTTTTCAATCATGAGGAAAATCAACATTATCCAGTTTTGGACTGTGGCCGTATCGCAAAGATACACGCCGATAACCAACCCTCTTTAAGAGGGGCAGTCGGGCGCTTG
This sequence comes from Pantoea stewartii subsp. stewartii, assembly GCF_008801695.1. GTDB lineage: Bacteria > Pseudomonadota > Gammaproteobacteria > Enterobacterales > Enterobacteriaceae > Pantoea > Pantoea stewartii. The sequence continues at coordinate 1,133 of NZ_VZPF01000141.1, read as the reverse complement.
CAGGTAACTGAAAGTCACTCGCAAGACAGACCCGATATGTCCGGGGCTGTGCATCACATGGGTTTGTACGGCATTTTCGTAGGTCATATTGCCATAAATAGCTTTTCCACTGGCTGGCTTCTTCTAATTGACAGATGCATTCATCCATCAATAACGATACAGCCGCTACTCTAAAGGACTTTGCGTAGGACTACAGAAAGGATACGCGCCAGTTAGATCGTCGGGATAACAAACAGTTAAAAGATGCAACTTTACTTCGCAGGATAGCGCAGGCGGTGGGCGACATCGTAAATGGCCGCTACGATGGTTCAAATGACAGCGTTACCGAAATCATGGATGAACTGGAGCGCTACAGCGAAATCATTGACGGCTGGGCTAATCAGGTCGCCACGGGCTTTGCGGCATCCGTAGCGCGTCACAGCGAAAAAGAGTGGCGCGAAAACAGCCAGCAAATCGGCGCTGAGCTACGTAACGTCATTAACAACACGCCTACAGGGCAGGTCATGCGCAGCATTGTTGCTGAGCAGGTGAAGTACATAAAATCCCTGCCGCTTGAAGCTGCAGAGCGCATTTACGATATCCAGAACCGAGCGATTGAAACTATGGCTGCTGGTGGTCGTGCTGATGCGTTTGCGAAGGAAATTGCGGCATCCGGCGATGTGGCGGCTTCTCGGGCAAAACTCATTGCGCGAACTGAGGTCGGGCGGGCTGTCACGGCGCTGACGCAGGCCAGGGCGCTGGCGAGTGGTTCGCAGGGTTATATCTGGCGCACGGCACACGATGGTGACGTTCGTCACTCTCATGCAGAAATGGAGGGGCTTTTTGTTTACTGGACAAACCCTCCAACGCTTGACGGTATGACCGGACACGCTGGCGCGTTACCTAACTGTCGTTGCTGGTGTGAAGTGGTATTTGCGCACAGTAATGTGGTTCAGCTTAAAACTGGTGATGGATTGCGAAGAATCGTAACCATCGATGGAAAACCCGTTCGGGTCGCAGCATAAACGTAAGCGTCACATTTAAACCGTCTGTGCAGCGGGCTCCGGTTCCGGGAAAATAGTGTCCATCATTTTTTAATGGACACTATCGCGTGAAACACCGGACATGGCTCCTTGAGGCGCTTCGCCTCCATT
>NZ_VZPF01000140.1 GCF_008801695.1 Pantoea stewartii subsp. stewartii | reverse complement strand
AATGGAGGCGAAGCGCCTCAAGGAGCCATGTCCGGTGTTTCACGCGATAGTGTCCATTAAAAAATGATGGACACTATTTTCCCGGAACCGGAGCCCGCTGCACAGACGGTTTAAATGTGACGCTTACGTCATATGCTTAGGTAGGGCCAGGGCAATTTGAGCCTTGGTATTTGGATCGGCCATAAGCTGAGTCAGCGTTTTTGGTTTTCTTTCCTGAGCAGACGCGACTTCGCCTCCGGTCGCTGCGGATTTTAATGCTGCTGAAGACATAATTTATTCCTTACTTAACGCGGAAAACGCGGGATTTTGAGGTTTTCTTGAAAGCGTCATAAAGTGACGGATGGGCCTCTTTGAAAGCTGCTATATCAAATCGTGTGGAGTTTTGTGTTCGCCATGTGGCAAGCTTCTTACCATCAAGACTGATGTAAGAGTTGTCCTGCATAAAGATTTTCAGTTTCTGTTCAGCGAATTCGATCTCATCCTTGAGCTCTTTCTGTTTTGCTTGAAGCTCCCGAAGCTTAAAGAGGGCATCCAGCGCCTTTCCATCTGCTTCGATGCCTGTTCCAACATCCCTGTCAAAAACCCTCATCACATCGCCAACAGATGATATTGGCGGGGGAGTTAGCGTCGTTACCATTTCCCAGAACTGAATTTCTTTGTCTCTTATGGCTGCTATCGTTTCATTATCACGTTCCACGCGATAAACACGAAAATCATCAGCGCCAATCAGCACGCCAAAAACACAAACCTTTTTACCTGTCACCATGAGTCCATGCATGGCTTGTGCCGTGTAATAGACAGGTATTGAGTCTGTCTGTTGCTCCCCCCATTCTCTGGCCTTGAATGGGCTACACGTTTTAATCTCGATGTTTTCCCCGCTTTCTGCCTCAGCGTCTATTTCAGCGGCTATGAAGGGAAGTTCAGGATCAATGTAACGCTCTCCGCGCCTGGCAATTACCAGGCCTGTTTCTTCAGAGAGCAAATCAATAACGTACGGCTCCATCCGTTGCCCGCGAGTAAAAATCTTTTGCTTGCCTGGAGAGGGTGGCTCTTTACGGGGTTGGACTTTATCAAGATAAACATCAAGCGCCGTTCGCCATGGTGAAATACCCAGTATTCCGGCGACATCACTGCCGCCGATATATTTCGTTCTGTCCATATTACCTACAGATTGCATCACGCCACCTCGTCAAAGCTGTTTTTACTGGTCCAGATTGCAATCGCCCGCTCAAGCCGGGCCAACTTCACCATCATGTCGCGCAGGAACGCCTCAGCCTCAATGTGCTGATCGTCATCGTCATCGAACATCTCAATGGCGGGGTAGTCGTAGAAGCGCTGCATAAACTGGCAGGCGGGCGCAATCAGTGGGTTAATCTTGTGACGTTCCATATTGTCATCGACTTCCTTGCCGATGCGCTCCAACTCATCATCAGGATACGTTTATCCACTCGCTAACAAAGAGAATGTAAATACGCAGCTTCAAGCCCAACCTATTTCCGCGCCTCAGGAGAAAAAAATGGAAGCAACAAATTTATCAAGTTCACCCGAAGCACTCAGAAAACAGGCTGAGCAACTTCTCAGGGCGGCAGAAGAAGCAGAAAAAAAACGCTTTGATACTGACTTCCTGAATAAAAAGCTAGCTCCGGTAAAGCTTGAAATATGCCAAGCGCACGGTTTGATTCAGCGAAAAATGGATGAGCTAATTGACGCGACAGACCTGCTAAATAAAGCCGTCCAAAAACTTAAAGACCTGTCGGTTTAATTTCAGCCTGAAAGTATCCCGCGCTATCAACTCCCCTTCTCTGCGTGAGAAGGAAACAGCAGGTTCAGCCTGCCTCCGGCTTTGTTGAATAATAGGTAATCATTCTGTTTTGTCTGCACTGTTTTGGTAGAAAACGCTGATGCCAGACAGAACACTGTCATACGCAAGCATGTAACGCATTGATTTTATGTTATCTGAAACAACCGTTTTCATAGTACCACAGCATAAAATCCATTTATTCAACAAAGCCCCTTCCTCCCAGAAGTAGCTATCTACTCAGCCGGATTTCGTAACGGTCGCAAATGTGCGACTCACATCATCAAAGGATAAATCATGAACGCGACCGAATTACAGAAAGTGCTTGAAGAACACAAGGTGTGGCTTGCATCGATGCGTGAAAGCGGATCGAGAGCCAACCTGCGCGATGCCTAGCTGCGCGATGCCAACCTGTGCGGTGCCAACCTGCGCGATGCCGACCTGCGCGATGCCGACCTGATCGATGCCGACCTGATCGATGCCGACCTGCGCGGTGCCGACCTGAGCGGTGCCTACCTGCGCGGTGCCTACCTGCGCGATGCCGACCTGCGCGATGCCGACCTGCGCGATGCCGACCTGAGCGGTGCCTACCTGCGCGGTGCCGACCTGCGCGATGGAGATCTTCTTCCTGAGCAGACGTTTATCATCACGGGCTATGCATATCACCTCCAAATTACCAACGGTGAGTATGTTAAGGCCGGATGCCAGAACCATACAGCAGAGCGATGGCGCAAATTCACTAAGCGTGAGATTGCAGAGATGGATGGTCGCAAAGCGCTGAAACTCTACCCGCGCCTGTTGGACGTCATCGATTTTTATCTTGGTAAGGGTGAGCGACCTGATTGGCTTAGCGAGCCTGGTAGCGATGAAGAATAATCACCCTTCTCTGCGTAGTAAGCATGAGAGTGGGTCAGCTTGTTTGCCAGAGGTTGCGAAATACGCCGCTGGATATCGAAAAACCAAATCAATCACCGCGAGGTAGTTATGGAGTTTAAAAAATTCGACTGGGTTATCTGGTCTAGTCAGGCCGCCGGACGTTGGAAAACAAAGATTGGATTCATCACCCATATCCATACCGACAGAGCCGGAAAAGTTATCGGCTATGACGTTCAGGTTCCACCACGCGAAGGATCTAAAGCAAAGCCAAAAATGTATTACCCGCGCATTTCAGCTTTAAAGCCTTATCAAAAGTTAGATTAACCAATATTTACTGGAGCACCCCCATGATATCCACTGAGAATTTTTGGCTAGGCTGGGCAGTCTTTGTGGTTATGGGAGTGTGTGTTTATGCGTTTGTTTAGGGGGTTGCATGAGTGAGTTCAATGGCGGGCCAGCCTTTCCTTATTCTGGAGTGCACAAAGGGGAAAAGGAAAACCACATCGTCGATAGCCACGGTATGACGCTGCGTGAATATTTTGCGGCAAAGGCTATGGCTGCATACATCTCTACCGCAGGTGCGCCTTGCATTGTTGGCGGTCTGGATGGTGCGGAAGACGAACTTGCACGGCAGTCTTACAAAATGGCCGATGCAATGCTCCGCGCCCGGGGCCAGTAACCACTACAGGAGGCAAAGGATGGAATGGTATTGGTATGTAGGCGGTTTGGCTTTGGTTTTCTTGCTTCTGCGATTCACGTAATTAATTGAGTGACACCGTAAAGCTGTCTGCTTAGACGGCTTTGAGGTGCTACGCACCAACGCCTTTAGAGGGGCTCAGACAGTAAGAAAGAAGTACCCACCAGGGGCCGCAATGGCCCCTTTCTTTTCCCCAGGTTAAACCAACTATTTCATGAGGTATCCCATGCAAGAACTAATGTTCGCAGGGGCGGCATCGGGCTGCCCAAAACACACCGCTCCAGCTTCTTTAAATCACTTTCGCCTGACTGGCTCCGACGTTATGCACTGGCAACCAAAGAGCCGCTTACAGCAGCTGTGGGAGCGCCTGGTGCAGGTCATTACACAGGAAGGCAACCCATGATAGCGCCAGCCGAACAATATCGCCGTGAGCAGGAAGCTCTTGAGCGCCAGCGCGACCAGTTGGAGAAAGCAAAGGACTTCGATTTTATCAGCATGATGCTTAAGGCTCTTGGAATGGGAGATAAGTGATGAGATTCAACATTAAAGCAAAGCGCGAGATTCATGATATAGCTGACAACCTTCCTGAAGGCATCTTCTGAAGAACTCAAAGTATTTGTCAGCGTGGTTGAAAACGGGAGCTTCAGCCGCGCGGCGGACACCTTGCAGATGGCCAATTCCGCCGTCAGCCGCACGATCAAAAAACTGGAAAATAAACTCGGACTGGCTTTACTGACGCGCACCACACGCAATCTTGCGTTAACGCAGGAAGGAGAACGTTATTTCCAGCAGGTTCAGCATTTTCTTCAGGTGAAGACGGCCGCAGAAGACGCGTTGATAGAGAGCCGTCATGCGCCCAAGGGATTGTTACGTATTGATGCCGCCACTCCCGTCATACTGCATCACCTGATGCCCATGATAAAAGCTTTTCGGGAGCGCTATCCCGAGATTGCCCTTTCACTGATTTCATCTGAAAACTTCATTAATCTCATCGAGCGTAAAGTCGATGTGGCGATTCGGGCAGGCAGCCTTACCGATTCAGGCCTGCGGGCACGACTGCTGTTCACCAGCTATCGCCGCTTTATTGCCTCTCCCGGGTACCTGGAGAAATATGGTATTCCTGTGTGCGCAGCCGATCTGGATAATCATCAGTGTCTCGGTTTTATTGATGCGCCACGTCTTAACCGCTGGCCAATCGCCTGTGACGATGGGGAACTTTACATCATCCGTTCGGAACTGGATTCTAACAGCGGAGAAACCATCAAGCAGCTTTGTCTGGACGGTAATGGGATTGCCTGCCTTTCTGATTATATGGTGCATAAAGAGATCGCTGACGGAAGTCTGGTGGAGATCCTGGCCGATCAACGTTTACCGGTAGAGATGCCGTTCAATGCTGTCTATTACAGCGATCTTGGCGTAAGCCAGCGCGTGCGTGCCTTTATTGATTTTTTAAGCGAATGGGTAGTAGAGCAACCCTGGCATATACAGGCTCAGTTACAGCCGTACACCCACCCCTGAAAGCAGTAATTTCCCTCCCCCTGACTGTTTAAACATCATCTTCTGATGACGTTTACAGCGCAAATCCAGCCGCGTTTGCAGCCGTTCTGCGTCCCTGAAAGCGCAGGAGGGCGTAAGCGAATACGGCGTCGTGAGAATGACCGCCTGATGGTGTAGTGCAAAGAGGGTGAGGTGAAGCCGGACCTTCAATACGCCTGTTTTGAGCGTTAGTCGAGGACAGACCGGAATGTCCGCAGGAAGATTATGCAGCCGGGAGAGTGCGCGGAGGTAATGTCTTTTATATTAAGGAAAGGACTGAGTAGCACGCCAATGCGCGATCAATAAGCTGTGAAGTGATTGCCCTGGGCTGGTTGCCGTAGAAATGGAAAAAGCCCTGACCGTTAAGTCAGGGCTTTCCAATTAAGTGGCGGAACGGACGGGGCTCGAACCCGCGACCCCCTGCGTGACAGGCAGGTATTCTAACCAACTGAACTACCGCTCCACCGATTCTGTACTGATCGCAGAAAAACGTTCTGCTGTCAGGTGTTCCGCCCTTCCGCGTCACCGGTAAGGTCATGACCAGCGTGCTGGTCTTAAATTAATGCCTGGCAGTTTATGAATCACGCTGTGATTCACCCTTCGCGCCGCTGCGTAGCAGCGTTCAAAAGCATTCGCTTTGTCCTACTCTCTGTCGAGTAGCGAACTGCCCGAAGTTACGTGCAGGTTTTTTAATTTAATGCCTGGCAGTTCCCTACTCTCGCATGGGGAGACCCCACACTACCATCGGCGCTACGGCGTTTCACTTCTGAGTTCGGCATGGGGTCAGGTGGGACCACCGCGCTACAGCCGCCAGGCAGATTCTG
>NZ_VZPF01000139.1 GCF_008801695.1 Pantoea stewartii subsp. stewartii | reverse complement strand
ACCAATCGATGAGCGGGCACAGCAGAGTGTTCTGGCAACATGACTGACGGTGTCACCACGATGCAGCATCAGCATGGCGGTGAGCCGCCGGGCGTGGTTTTTGTCCTTTGTTTTATGGATAGTTTTCTGCATCAGGCGTCGTTCGGTTCTGGGTATTGGTGCTATGATCGACATTGCTCAGTCCGGCTGGTGATTTGGGATATTCAGCGATTGATCAGATCGCATAAACCGGACTGAGTTCCCTCTAAGTGATCTACTATTCCGAGCAGTTATTTAGCTGAGAATTATGCCTAAAACTACGCAGGCAATTATAAAACGGTGGTTTTGAGATTTATTCGCAACCTATCTTCGCTCTTCCGTTAATGTTGTATCAGCATCCTGTTTTACAAAACGGTTTATACGGAAAGTTCGGTTCGCCGTCTTAATCATTACGTTCGGCCTTATCGTCTGGCCTCCCGCTAAGAAAACCATACCAAATCAAGGCACTACCCTTTTTAAATCCCGTGCAGGAGAAGATGAAAGAAAAAATTTGATTACCCCGCGTAACCTGACTGCTGAGGCAGAGAAACCGCTTTATTAACCGTTCATAAACTGCAAAAAAGACACCAGGATTTCCTCGCCGGACGTCGAAGTACTGATATAATGGAAACGATGCGATACCACGCTGGTAAAGAATAAAACCAGAGCAAATCGGTTGATGCCCGACAGCGTGATCTGAACGCTATTAACCCGTCTGTGAGAACGGAACCTCACAGGTAAGCACCCTCCTTGCGCCATGCTGGAAACGCCTCGCTCAAACACATTTTGCAACGGCATTCACGCAGGCTCGGGGCCGCCCGGTCTGGGTTTTGGCAATGTGTGCGGTAAAAAGAACAAGAATCTGGAAGACGTTATGTTGTCGACAATTATCTATCGCAGTCACATCGCTGATCATGTTCCACTGAAAATGCTGGAAGGCCTGGTCGCTAAAGCCAATAAAATTAATGAGTCATCAAGCGTTACCGGCATCTTATTATTTAATGGCACCCATTTTTTTCAGGTTCTTGAAGGTCCAGAGAATGATGTACTGGCGGTTTACGAACGTATCTGCCGTGATACCAGCCATCATAATATTGTGGAATTAATGCGGGATTATGCGCCTTCCCGCCGTTTTGGTAACGTGGGCATGGAGCTGTTTGATCTGCGTGAATACGATAAAACCACTGTGCTTAATGCCGTGCTTGAAAAAGGCACAACCAAATATCAGCTGACCTATGAAGACAGAGCGCTTAAATTTTTGCGCACCTTTGTCGAAGCACGGGAAAAAGAGAATTATTTTGAAATTCCCTCAGCGGAAAGCTGGGATTTTATCAGTGATGATGAGGAAGTGCGCGAAGGTGACGACGCGCTGATTAATCACGAAGGCGTCAATTTTGCCTTTCAGGCGATTATCGATCCCCTTGCACGTAAAATCGTCTCGCTGGAAGCCCTGCTTCGGGGCTCGCAGGGCGAAACACAACAGGATTACTTTTCACGCCTCCCGCCGGAGAACATCTACCGCGACGATCTGCAGTCCAAACGCATCGCTTTTGCACAGGCGAAGGCGCTGGGGATAGACGGCATTATGCTGTCAGTCAACCTGTTGCCCATGTCGCTGGTGCTGGTGCCGGATGCCGTAACGTTTCTGCTTACTGAAATCTACGCCCACGATTTGGTTCCTGAGCAGATCGTGGTCGAGTTTACCGAAAATGAAATCATTTCCCGTCCTGACGACTTTGCAGCGGCGCTGAAACAGCTCAAAGCAGCGGGCATCAGCGTGGCACTGGATGATTTTGGCGCGGGCTATGCCGGGCTATCCTTACTGACGCAGATTCAGCCCGACAAAATAAAAATTGATCGCAGCATTATCAGCAATGTGCATAAAAGCGGCCCGAAGCAGGCTATTGTGCACGCTATTTTAGCCTGTTGTTCGTCACTGGAAATTACCGTGATTGCAGAGGGCATTGAACAGCCCGAAGAATGGATGTGGCTGGAAGCGGCCGGCGTTTCACAATTCCAGGGGTTTCTTTTCTCCTGGCCGAAAGTCAACGGCGTCTCCTCTGTTACCTGGCCTGAGTTAAAATAAGACGATTATCCGCAGGAAAGTGAATTTTTCGTTCTTCCTTGCCGGACTGAAAACGCGCTGCTAAATATTAGAAGCGCGTTTCAGATTGTGTCATCGCATGGCTTTGTTGAATAATAGGTAATCATTCTGTTTTGTCTGCACTGTTTTGGTAGAAAACGCTGATGCCAGACAGAACACCGTCATACGCAAGCATGTAACGCATTGATTTTATGTTATCTGAAACAACCGTTTTCATAGTACCACAGCATAAAATCCATTTATTCAACAAAGCCTCATCGCATTGCAATAGTCGACGTGCACGCTGTTTTTAAATTATCAAAGATGTTAAGCAGTCAGATGTTCAGTGTTAAAGGCCGAAGTCACGCGCCGTTTTAAGGCGCGCCCCACAGGTACAGCATTTGAGGAACTGAATGAAGCAAATCATCCGCGGTGATAAAGAACCCGTCCATATCGTAGCCGCCTCGCGCGCGCTTGAAGCCCATATGTCCCGCTATGGTGAGGGAAATAAATACCATCCGGTTATCTATTCAATTGCCTATCGCAGCAAATACTACCAGGTTGAAGTCATTACACGACGTGAAACGATCGTCGCCACCGTCATTACCGGCGTGCGTAAACTGACGCACCTGCCCGGCGTGGCCTGATGCTGTTTTACGCGCCTTCTACTCAGGGGACAAATCTGTCCCCTTTCTCTCAGCGGTAAAAGCGCGGATTCGCCGGGTAAATCGCCCCGATGATGCTTTTCTCCCGCGCCCCGGTCACCGCAGGTAAATTGCCCGGCAAACCAGACAGCGTGCGGTAAGCCAGCCAGGCAAACGCCAGCGCTTCCATGTCGTCACCATTAATCCCGACGGTATCGGTTGTCGTGACTTCTGTTCCGGCCAGATGCGCCGCCAGGCGGGCCATCAGCAACGGATTTCGGCTGCCGCCTCCGCATACCAGCAACCGATCGCAGCCATCGTTGAGTTGTACCTGTTGCGCAATGGTCACGGCGGTAAACTCGTTTAGCGTGGCCTGCACATCCTGAGCAGCGATGCCGGGAAAGTGGCGCAAATGCTGTTCAAGCCAGCCCAGATTAAACAGTTCACGTCCGGTACTTTTGGGCGGCACCCGCGCCAGCCAGGGTTCACGCAGTAGCGCTTCCAGTAACGCAGGACTGACCTTACCGCTTCGCGCCCAGTTCGCGTCCTTATCATAGGCTTTCCCCTGATTACGCCATATCCATGCGTCCAGCAGCATATTGCCCGGCCCGGTATCAAAGCCGCGCACGGGCTGCCCCGGAATCAGCAGGGAGAGATTGGCAATACCGCCGATATTCAGCACCATGCGCCGTTCCGTGGCATCCATTAACAGGGCCTGATGAAAGGCAGGCACCAGCGGCGCGCCTTGCCCACCCAGCGCCATATCGCGCCGACGGAAATCCCCGACCACCGTCACGCCTGTTGCCGCCACTATCTGGTTGTTATCGCCAATTTGTAAGGTATTGGGTGCCGCGCTGTGCGGCTCATGCCATACCGTTTGACCGTGACAGCCAATCGCCACCACATCGCTCATCTCCAGCGCCTCGCGCTGCATAAGCGTCAGTACTGCGTCAGCGAATAGCTGGCCCAGTCGCGTGTCCAGTTGCCCCAGTTGCGACAACGTCACTGCCTGGCCCTGACAAATCGCCAGAATGCTCTGGCGCAGGTCGGGCGGCATGGGATGGCAGTAGCTCGCCTGCTGCGCCACCATATTTTCGTCGATGGCGGCCAGCACGACATCGACCCCATCAAGGCTGGTACCCGACATCACGCCAATGTAGCGTCCTGATTTCATAGCCGTTCCTTTCATCGGGATGAAAAAGTGAATACGCTGCCTGTAGCCTGACAAAATATCGGCCCTGAATCCATGATTACTTTGTTTTAAATCAATAAACTGTCTGGTGGTTAACGTCCCGGGTATTTTTATGATTGATTGAATCATTGTTAAAAATTTGCGGTCTATGCTGTCGACAGCCATGTTTTATTCCGCAGAAGGTTAATTCGCCAGTTTTCTGTCTTATACTGTTTACAGGATTTCGCGATAGAGATGGCGCATTCTTGAATAAAGGAGTTTCAAATGATTAAGCGTTTAATTGTGGTCGCTTTGACTGGTGCGATGCTGGCGGGCTGTAGCAATACCGATACGTTATCGGGCGATACCTACAGTGCCAGTGAGGCCAAGCAGGTACAAAGTGTTTCTTACGGTACCTTAGTCTCAGTTCGCCCGGTTAAAATCCAGGGTGGAGACGACAGCAACATCATTGGGGCCATTGGCGGTGCCGTACTGGGTGGATTCCTGGGTAATACCATCGGCGGTGGTGCAGGACGTAGCCTGGCAACAGCGGGAGGCGCGGTGCTGGGTGGCGTTGCAGGTCAGGGCGTACAAGGCGCAATGAACAAAACTGACGGCGTTGAGCTGGAAATCCGTAAGGATGACGGCAATACCATTATGGTGGTGCAGAAACAGGCAGCCAGCCGTTACTCAGTCGGACAACGTGTTGCGTTGGCCACCGACGGTAGTCAGGTTACCGTTTCTCCGCGTTAACGCAGTGACCAACCGACGCCGGTGCCGGTCGCACTGCGCGTCGGTCTTATTTCTCTTTGTTTTGCAGTTCGAGAATATTCTTTTCAAGACGCGCAATCAGCGTCACCATCTGGTTGATTTCGTCGCGGCTGATACCGGAGAGAATGTCATCCCGGGTAATATCAATCACGTGTTCAACCTGCTGAATGACTGGCTCTGCCTGTTGTGTCAGCTTAATGCGTTTGGCCCGGCGATCGTGGGCGCAAGTGGTCCGGGTAATCAGCCCTTTCTCCTCAAGTTGATCCAGGGTTCTGACCAGAGAAGGCTGCTCGATACCAATGGCTTTCGCTAACTGGATTTGCGACTGCTCAGGCGGCAGTTGATGGATATTGTGCAGTGTTACCCAGTGCGTTTGAGTCAGCTCTAACGGCTTCAAACGTTGATCAATCAGTGCTCGCCAGATTCGCACCAGCCTGGACAGATCCGTGCCGAGAGGGGTATCCATGCTATCTCCTTATAATGTATGTACGCAGCTATCAAGCTGCATTGTATAGCATTTTGCAAGCCCGAAGTTTAAATTACAAATAACCAAGTGAACAGTTTCGGCTGAAATTGTTTCACGCACAGGTTCCAGGATACTGCACTGCAATGGATATCATTCGCCAAGGATTTTTCAGCATCAGCCCGCTTTCCGAATTGATTTTCGGCGCCTCACTCTATTTCCCTCCCCTGTTTAAAGCGGTGCTGGCCGGTTTTGTTCTCTGGTTATTTATCCACCCGCTTCTGCGCGGCTGGCTTGCGTCGGGTGAGGTCTGGCATCCCACCCTGTTCGATCTCTCGCTGTTTGTGTTGTGTGTAACAGGCGCACTCTGGTTAATGGCGCACGGATGAAAAAGATGAACCTTTCAGGATTAAAGTACTTTTCTACGTTGATTGTTTTCACGCTGGCGCTTCTCAGCGCCTGGTGGGCCTGGAACTACTACATGCAGTCACCGTGGACGCGCGACGGCAAAGTACGTGCCGAGCTGGTCACGATCACCCCGCAAATTTCGGGACGGATCACGGCACTGAAGTAAGCGTCGCATTCAGACCGTATTGACGTTCAGGCAGAGGGAAGCTCGACCTTCCATGGCAGCAGATCGCGGACCCGGTTCACCGGCCAGTCCTGTATATGACCGATGACGTAACGCAACCACGTCTCGGGGTCAACGCCGTTAAGCCGGCAGGTGACGATCAGAGAGTAGAGGATCGCCGCACGTTCTCCGC
>NZ_VZPF01000138.1 GCF_008801695.1 Pantoea stewartii subsp. stewartii | reverse complement strand
GCGGAGAACGTGCGGCGATCCTCTACTCTCTGATCGTCACCTGCCGGCTTAACGGCGTTGACCCCGAGACGTGGTTGCGTTACGTCATCGGTCATATACAGGACTGGCCGGTGAACCGGGTCCGCGATCTGCTGCCATGGAAGGTCGAGCTTCCCTCTGCCTGAACGTCAATACGGTCTGAATGCGACGCTTACCACCGTCCCTGTAGGACGATGGGAAAAACTAAGCGCACCCGGTTAAAGTACGCCTAAAATTTTTATGAATTTAACTGGAACAATGACATCTGAGACATATCAGTGAAGGTCTTATAAGAAGCCTGCAGCGCCTGTTGTTGCATGGTGTAGCTTGAAATCGCCTGGGTGTAATCCACATCCACCAGGCTACTCATCTGCGAGTCATAAATCACTTTGCGATCGTCACCCTGCGCATTCAACGTATCCAGCTCTTTCAGCTGTGTTCCGATCTCGGAACGCACGCTGAGCACGTTGTTAAGCGAGTTGCTCAGACCACGGTTGGTTTTATCCATTGCCGCTGAAAAGGTCGCTTTGGTGGCATCATCCGCGCCATTCTGGGGCACTTTTAGCGCACTGATAGCACTGTCCAGCATATTGAATAAATTCGTTTCACTGGTGCCACCGTTCGGTTCTTTCACCGCGTTGCTGGTGATCGACATTACGATGCTGTTACCGGTATGACCGATCGTCATCGTACGGTCCGTATCGACTTTTTGCGTAATCGCGTCGGTTCCGCCCTGATAGGTCACACCGCCGGCACCATCCACAAACGGTGGTGTATCAGTTTTATAGCCGGCAAAGATATAACGCCCGTTGGCGTCTTTGCTGTTGACCTGGTTCAGTAACTGCGCACGCACCCCTTCCAGCTGCGTTGCATACGAGGCGCGGTCATCGTCGCTCAATGAGCCGTTTGAGGCGGCCACAATCATCGACTGCGCGCTCATAATGCTGTTTGTCACACCGTCCAGCGTGTTTTCTTCCAGGGATAAGCCCTGGTCGGCGAAGGTACGGGCAACCGCATACTGGCTTGCCTGCGCCTGAGTTTGCGATAACACCACGGCACGGGAAGCGGCGATCGGATCGTCAGACGGGTTAGACACTCTGTATCCGGTAGACAGCTGTTTGCCCGCACTCAACCAAGAGGATTGCGCATCACTTACGCCGCGAACCTGCTGGTCAAAAATCATATTTGTACTGAGTCGCATGATGTCCTCTGCTCTTAGTTAATGCTAAGCAGGGCGTCAAAAACGGTGCTGGCCGCTTTTAAAACCTGCGCATTCGCCATGTAATATTGCTGGTATTTGGTCAGGTTCGCATACTCTTCGTCCAGGTTAACGCCGGAGACAGACTGCTGACGGTTTGTTAACTGCGTCACTACGTTCTGCTGCGTTGTACTGGCCGTTTTCAGGGCCTGTGTTTTGTTACCAACGGTACTCACCATCGCGCCATAGGCCTGGGACAACGTAGAATTACCGTTGACGATTTTGGCATCCTGTAGCGCCAGTAAATTTTGGGCATTGCGGTTATCACTTTCACCGCCTGGTGCCGCCGCCGCCGCAATCTGCGAGCCGCTGGTAATCGCCACTGACATGTTAGTAATAGCGTTCTGAACCGGCTTCACCAGGAAGCTGTCTTTGGCATTCGGCGTACCGTTGACCGTCAGACTCATCCCGTCCAGGCTGAGCGTCGTCACGCCGCCCGAGGTGGTGGGCGTCAGGGTCGTTTTGGCATTGTCTGACAAACGCGTAGCTGACCAGTTTGTTCCGTCATAACTGACGGTGTAATTCGATGCCTGCAGAGCACTGGCATTGCTCCATGCTGCAGTCATCGTTGCAGATGAGGTGTTTTTACTGTTGCCCTGAACAGTTGGGCCGCCAATAGTAAAGAAGTCGACGCCCTGATCACCATTGCTATCGAATCCCTGCTTGTGCACGGTGTTAAAACTGGTCGTAAAAGCGGCCGCAAGCTGTCCCAATTGGTTTTGAGCAAGGTCTAAATCCTGAGAGCGGAAGCTAAGAAGGCCGCCCAGAGAACCTGTTGTTACAGAGGATTCCGGAATCTGTACATTACCGGCCTGTGCATCCACATAACCAATTGTTGTACGGGTAATATCACTGTTTGATGGCATGGCAACCATTTTGGTTGTCTGATAGCCGTTAACTAATGAGGTGCCGTTAGCCATCGAAACGGTATAACTACCATCCTGTTGTGACACCGTCACACCGACAATATTATTTAGTCCGTTGACGAGCTGGTCGCGTTGGTCCAGTAAGTCATTCGGCACCGCACCGTTACCCGTAGTGAGTTTCGCGATTTGCTGATTGAGGTTCGCAATCTGACTGGTAAACGTGTTGATCTGATCCACATTGGCCGCAACGTCCGTATTGACGCTGTTTTGCAGGTTGGTCAGATATTGCGCCTGGGTCTGAAACTGATTGACCAGCCCCTGGGAGTTGCTGAGCATAGACTGACGCGCTGCGGGATCGTTAGCATTACTGACCACGTTCTGCATGTTGCTAAAGAAGCCCTGAATCGCACTCGACAGACTCGTTGTCGAGGTTGACATCAGATCGTCGATATTGGAGACCTGCGAATACTGCGTATTTGCCGCATTGTAGGTGGCTGAAGACCCACGCAGCTGCGCTGCGATAAAACTGTCGTATTCACGCTGAACACCGGTTACGTTAACCCCGTTACCGTAATAACTTTTTCCCTGCAGGGTACTGTTGGCTTCTGCCAGAATCGTCGTCTGACGTGAATAGCCGGCAACGGTGTAATTGCTGATGTTATTACTGGTGGTGCTTAAGGCGGCCTGTGCGGCACTGAGCCCGCTCATTGCGGAGTTAATTATGCTGGACATCTGGGTTCCTTACATTCCCCGCTACACGGGTCGCTGTCATCAGTGTGGTCGCCAGCGTGCGCTGGCGCGCCTGGCTCTTGCTGCTATTATCGGCATGCTTAAGTGAAACTTGAGGCACAATTCTCAGAACAATGTGCTTAAATCCTGGCTATAAGCTTTCACCACTTTTTCACCCATGCTCTTGAATTGCTGAATCATTCCCATTAGTTTTTGCGCATATTTCGGATCGGTGGCATAGCCCGCAGCCTGCAATGCCTGGGCGCCCTGCTCCGCGCTCTGTGCATTGGTGACAGCCGCATAACGTGGGTTATTTGAAAGCAGTTTGACGTAGTCGTTTAACGCTTCGAAATAAGAACTGTAAACCCGGAATGTCGCACGCACCTTTTTAGCTTCACCGTGCTCATATTCTGTGGTCATGATATCGGTCGTTTCGCCTTTCCAGTTCCCGCTGGCTTTGATGCCAAAGACGTTATAACTCGGCTTTCCATCACGGGTCAGGATTTGACGTTGCCCCCAGCCTGACTCCAGTGCAGCCTGCGCCAGAATCAGGTGATGAGGGATACCACTCTGCTGACTGGCGGCCTGAGCGGGCTGAGTCAGTTGGGCAATAAAGTCACGACTGTCGCTCGGCAGGCCGGTGGGCGAAGGCGCGGGCAGGCGCGGCATAGCTTTGCGCACCATTTGCACCAGCGGCGTGGCGCCGCTGGTGCTCATGATGAAGCTGTTATCCAGCTTCATCGGCACCGTACCGGCGCGCTCGTCCGGGGCTTTGGCGGGTTCCATCTGTTTAACGATGATATCCGCCAGGCCCAGGCCACGTTTACCGATGTCCTGCGCAATCTGCTGATCGTACATTGACGTGAAAAGCTTGGTCTGTTCATTGCTGAGAATGCCGTCCTGCGGTAACGCTTCACGCATACTCTTCAGCATCATCTGAACAAACATCCCTTCAACCTGCTGCGCGACCTGCAGTGCTTTCCCTTTGGGATCGGCAGTGACATCGCGTTTCAGGTCGTTCAACGAGCGGCTGTCAAAAGCCGCATTCATCAGCGATTGCGTATCGTTCATCAGATAATTTCCAGTTTTGCGCGCAGGCAACCCGCGCTCTGCATTGACTGCAAAATAGACATCAGTTCGATAGGCGATGCACCCAGCGCATTCAGCGCACGCACCACGCTGTTCAGGTTGGCGCTGGAGTTAACCCGTTGCAACGCACCGCCGCTCTGACGCAGATCGATCTGCGTATTGGTAGTAGCGACAGTCTGTCCACCCGCCAGCGGCGTGTTCGGCTGACTCACGTTTTGCTGCTGATTGACCGTGACAGACAGGTTGCCCTGAGCGACCGCACAGGTGTTCAGTTTCACTTCACGATTCATCACAACAGACCCGGTGCGTGAGTTAATGATGACTTTGGCATCCTCAACCGGCACGGAGACATCAATGTTCTGAATCTCTGCCAGTAAACGAACCTGCGCACCATTATTCGGAGACACGCGGACCTGGACCGTACGGGCGTCCAGCGGCTGGGCCGAACCGTATCCGCCACGGGCGTTGATCGCATCAGCAATTCGTTGCGCCATGGAGAAATCTTCGGTGTTCAGCTGCAGGTTAATCGTATTCTGCGAACCAAAGTTGCTCTGCAGTTCACGTTCAACCGTTGCCCCATCGGTTATCCGTCCACCGTTAAGCTGGTTGACCTGAACGCTGCTGCCGCCTGCTGCGGCGCCCGCGCCGCCGACCAGAATGTTACCCTGGGCCAGCGCATAAACCTGGTTATCCACGCCTTTCAGTGGCGTCATTAACAGCGTGCCGCCGCGCAGGCTTTTCGCGTTACCCATGGACGACACCACGACATCCAGCGTCTGGCCCTGGCGGGCAAACGAAGGCAGCCTGGCGGTAACCATCACGGCGGCGACGTTTTTGAGCTGCATGTTGGTGCCCGGCGGCACGGTAATGCCCAGTTGCGACAGCATGTTGCTGACGGTTTGGGTCGTGAACGGCGTCTGCGTTGTCTGATCGCCTGTTCCGTCCAGGCCCACGACAAGGCCATAACCCAGCAGTTGGTTATCACGCACACCCTGTACGGTGGTTAAGTCGCGGATCAGATCGGCACGCGCCATCAGGCTTACGCCTAACAGTAATCCCAGACCGACACGCCATAATGTTAGCTTTTTCATTGCAACCTCTTAGAACGGCGAGATATTCAGGAAGAAGCGCTGCAACCAGCCCATATTTTGGGCTTCATTAATATAACCATTTCCGACGTACTCAATACGTGCATCGGCCACGGCTGTAGACAACACGGCGTTACTCGCACTGATGGTGCGTGGGTTAACCACGCCCGAGAAACGAATAAACTCGGTGCCCTGGTTGATCTCAATTTGTTTTTCTCCGACCACGTGCAGGTTGCCGTTCGAGAGAACCTGATCCACCGTGACGGTGATGGTGCCGGTAAAGGTGTTGTTGGCAGATGCCCCACCTTTGCCTGCGAAATCATTTTTGCCACCCGCCGCAAAGTTGGCTTTTTCGCCCGTTGCGCCGGCCAAACCTTCTAAACCGGTAGGCACTGCAGTGATACCCAGACTGCCGCTGCCGTTACGGCTGGCATTCGAGGTCGAACTTTTGCTGGCACTGACGTTTTCCTGCAAGGTGATAGTCAGCGTATCGCCGATATTACGTGGGCGGCGATCTTCAAACAGCGGCTGATAGCCGTAGTTGAGCGGCGCAACACCCTGAAAAATGGACCCATTTACCACAGGTGGCGCAGAGGGCAACGGCTGAGCCGTAGTCGCTCCTTGCACCAGTGGCGTGCGTGGCACCAACGCACAACCGTTAAGCGTCAGCAGTGCGGTGACTACTAACCAATGTCCAGGCTTAAGAATATGTTGCATCGCCACGGAGTTACGACCTTATTCATGACTAAATAACTGCTCGGAATAGTAGATCACTTAGAGGGAACTCAGTCCGGTTTATGCGATCTGATCAATCGCTGAATATCCCAAATCACCAGCCGGACTGAGCAATGTCGATCATAGCACCAATACCCAGAACCGAACGACGCCTGATGCAGAAAACTATCCATAAAACAAAGGACAAAAACCACGCCCGGCGGCTCACCGCCATGCTGATGCTGCATCGTGGTGACACCGTCAGTCATGTTGCCAGAACACTCTGCTGTGCCCGCTCATCGATTGGT
>NZ_VZPF01000137.1 GCF_008801695.1 Pantoea stewartii subsp. stewartii | reverse complement strand
GCGGAGAACGTGCGGCGATCCTCTACTCTCTGATCGTCACCTGCCGGCTTAACGGCGTTGACCCCGAGACGTGGTTGCGTTACGTCATCGGTCATATACAGGACTGGCCGGTGAACCGGGTCCGCGATCTGCTGCCATGGAAGGTCGAGCTTCCCTCTGCCTGAACGTCAATACGGTCTGAATGCGACGCTTACCCATAAACCGGAGATGTGAATTTTTGAGTAGAGCCTTTCTCCGGGAAGTCGCTGCTCCGGGATGATCTTACCCGCAGAAATAAAGTCTGCCGCTTTTTGAGGGGCCCTGAATACTGGCGACTTTTAATGTACAACGGGGAGCTGTGACAGGCGTATCAACTGAATATTTCACCTATCCAGTCTGCAAATGCACGTACAGCAGGGGAAAGAAAACGTTGATGAGGATAAAGTAGCGTGACAGGAACAGACGGCGGCTGCCAGTCGGCCAGAACTTCAACCAACGTTCCTTTCTCCAGGTGTTCTGCTACAACATTTTCAGCAAGCTGCGCCAGTCCGAACCCTTCAAGGCACATTTTTATATAAAGCCCCGTCTCGTTGACGGCTGCCTGCCCACTGACGGATACGGACAGCGTTTCTGTTCCCTTTACAAAACGCAATTCGTCTGTACGCCGGCTTTGTCCGGAAAAATAATGAATAGCCCGATGATGAGACAGATCTTCAGGTGACTGCGGAATACCGTACTCCCTGATATAGTCGGGAGAGGCGCAGGTTATCCAGCGAAATTCTCCGAGCGGACGAGCTACAAGCGTGGAGTTAAGTAACTCTCCGGTTCTGATCACGCAGTCTACACCCTCCTGAACCAGGTCAACCTGCCGGTCGCTGACGCCGGTCATCAGGTAAATGTCAGGATAACGGCTGTAGAACTCTTTCAGGTTTGGCATGACGATGAAGTGCGCTATACCGCCGGGCATATCAACGCGTAAACGGCCACGGGGTCGCCTGTTCAAATCGGCCAGACTGGCTTCCGTATGTTCAACTAAGGCCAGAATTTCCCGGCACTGCGCCAGATACTGCAGACCTTCTGGAGTAAGGCTGACACGTCTTGTGGTCCGGTTCAGCAGACGCACCTGCAGATATTTCTCCAGATTTTTGATGGTGCTGGTAACAGTAGAAGAAGGCAGGGAAAGTGTTTCCGCGGCCCGGACAAAGCTTCCGGCCTCAGCCACCCTTATAAAAACCTGCATAGCCTGAATACGATCCACCTGACTGCACTCCCTAATAGCATGTAACGGTGATAATACTTATTATTCGTAAATTTTGAATGATGAAAACAAGTTAGTCATCTTTTTCAGTTTAAACAGGAGGCGTATTGTTTCCCTTCTGAACCTGAAAGAGACACTTCAAATGACCGATTACATCAGAAATATTGTTAATAATCAGACGGAAAATGCGCCAGTAACCCTGATCCGCGGTGCAACCATACTGAGTATGGATGAGAATGTTGGTAACCATGAACGTGGCGATATTCTTGTCACAGGTTCAACCATCACCGCAATCGGCAAGGACCTGAACGCCGAGGGTGCTCACGTCATTGATGCCACAAATATGATTGCCATGCCGGGGATGGTCGATTCTCATCGTCACGCCTGGGAAGGTCAGCTGCGCCGCATCAACCCCAACGCCACCTGTCTGGACGACTACAGCAATGCCACGCATTTCTCGTTCGCGAAATATTACCGGCCTGCCGATATCTATGTTGGCAACCTGCTGACGGCGCTGGGCGCGATTGATGCGGGTATCACTACCATGATTGATAACTCGCACAACAGCCGTACCGCAGCGCATTCAGACGCCGCCGTTGAAGCCCTGCTTGATGCCGGTATTCGCGCCATTCATGCGTCCGGTGCGCCGGTAGCAGGTGAATGGGATAAAGCGCACTGGCCTGGCAACTGGCAGCGTCTGCAGGAAAAATATTTCAGGGATAATCCTGATAGTCTTGTGACGCTTGGCGTCATGGCCCAGCTGGAGCCGGAATTGTGGGCCGAGGCCCGCAGGCTGGGGCTGCCGATCGTGACCGAGTTCTTTGGTGCTGAGATGGCCTCCGAGCTTGAATCGCTGCATCAGCAGGGCCTGTTGGGTCCGGACAATATCTTTAACCACTGTACCGCGCTGCCTGATGAGGGCTGGGAAATCCTGCGTGAAGCCGGCGTGCGGGTAAACGTCTGCCCGCGCTCAGATTCGCACTACGGTATTGAAAGCGGGATGTTTGCTATTGAGGCTGCGCAGCGTCATGGCATTACACCGGGTCTGAGCGTGGATAACGAAACGTCTTACAGCACCGACATGTTTATGGAAATGCGCGTGGCGTTTTATCTGCAGCGCGTAATGGGTATGCATAAGCAGCACTGCTGTGATTCAGATCATTCTTTGACAACGATCCCGGCAGCGCAGCTGCTTAAATCGGCAACAGTCGATGGTGCATTTTGTGCCGGTCTGCAGGATAAAGTAGGCAGCCTGACGCCGGGCAAACAGGCCGATCTGATCCTGATTAACGCGGCTGACCTCAACCTTTACCCGAACGGAAATGCATTCGGAACGGTGGTACATGCAGCTGAACGCAGCAACATCGATACCGTGATGATCGGCGGGCGCATCGTCAAGCAGAACGGCAAAGTGCTGGGTGTGGACAGTGAGCGCCTTCGCGCCGCCATTGATGAATCACGCGAGCATCTATTTGCGGCAGCAGGGTATGAGCCAGACATCTTTGCGGAAAAATTCCTGCCGCTGGTCCAGGCAAACTGACAGGGAATAACAGCATGAGCGCGATTTATTACGTAATAGCTTTTGCAGCGGGCCTGGGTATTACCCTTCAGACGACACTTAACAGTCAGCTCGCAAAAGGGCTCGGCGGAGATCCGGTCACCGCCGCGTTGTTTTCCTTTACGGCCGGGGCGTTCGGCCTTGGAATTTACTCGCTGCTGCGTGGAGGGTTATTCACCTCCCTTGCTGCCATTCCTTCGCAGCCTGTGTGGAGTCTGGCGGGCGGACTGATTGGTGCCTGTGCGTTATTCAGCTACGTTGTACTTGCTCCCAAAATCGGTTTTTCAGCCCTGCTCGGTCTGGCAATTGTTGGACAGCTACTATCATCACAGGTGATCGACAATTTTGGCCTGCTGGGCGCGATAAGGCGGCCAGTCTCGTTGCTGAAGCTGGGAGGAATGCTGGTCATGCTGATTGGACTCGCCATCATGCTTTTTGGCGACCGGTTTACTGAGCGTTTTATGCATTAATAAGGCAACACTGCCGGTTGCGGATGTATGCCCGAATGCAGGCGTCCGTGACCTTCAGTTCAGCCAGAATGATAATTTTATCTCCTCCGGAGAAATAACATGTTTTCATCAGCGGCCAATGTCAGAAATTTGCTGGGCGAGTGTCCCCTCTGGTGCGAAAGAACACGCAGGCTTTACTGGACTGACATTGAAGGCAGTGAGCTGCTCGCTTTAGAAGAAGGTACAGATATCGTCATGCGATGGGCACTTCCTGAACGTCTTGGTTCATTTGCACTGACTGAAAAAGATAACGTCCTGCTGATGGCTCTGGCCTCCCGGCTGGCCTTTTGTAACATCGATACCGGTGAATTCATCCCGTTAGCAGACTCGCCGGGAGAGCCGGGAACCCGTACAGGAGACGGGCGATGCGACCGAGCCGGTAATTTTGTCTTCGGGACAATGGATGACGGTTTTCCCGCGAAAGTCATCGGTAAATTTCACAGGCTTAACGCGGTGACGCTCAGCATTGAGACGCTTCCTCTGCCAGAGGTAGCCATCCCGAACAGTATCTGTTTCAGCCCGGACGGCGGAACGATGTATTACTGCGACTCCATGCAGAACCGTATAATGTGCTGCGATTATCCCTCTCTCGATCATCAGCGTGTGTTCACTGAAACAGGAGGCGATGGTGCGCCTGATGGCTCATGCGTGGACGCAATGGGCTATGTCTGGAATGCTGAATGGGGAGGAAATCGTGTAGTACGTTATCGTCCGGATGGAACAACAGACTGCATCCTGCCATCTCCGGGTATTCAGAGCACCTGCCCGGCACTCGCTGGCGAAGCATTCACAACGCTCTATTGCACCAGTGCCAGCGTAGGTCTGTCTTTACCATCAGAGCATGATGGAGCATTGTTGAAAGCGGATTCAGCTGTATTTGCCGGTTTACCGGAGAGCCGGTTTTCAGCGCACCTGCCGTAACCTTTATGCGTTAACCTCCATCAAGGAGATATCGTATTTTTATATTTAAACGATATTTTCTGACGCTGGATAAAAATAATGAAGCTTGTGAAAGGGGGATGGAGTCTTTTTCATCCCCACGAAAAAAAAGATGCAGTCGTTAACTATAGCTGCTCAGGTAAATCTAATCTGAGTTGCTCTGGATAAGGTTTGCATTAATCCAGGTGTCTACATTGGTGACGGGAATGTTATGGCGTTCATTGAATGTTTGCTCCTTACTCCATGCTACCCCACGCCCCTGCGCAAAAACAGCACGATACTTGGACATCATGTCCTGCGGGGTGAGTGTAAGCTTATCCATCAGATATTGTTCGCTCCATTCTGTGCAGCTGAAAGGACGGCCAAGCGCTGATTGCAGCTTATCTGCTACCTCTGCGTAGGTCAGTGTATCACCTGCGATATATACAATTTCATTCCGGATGCGCGGAGTTTTAAATACGATCGCTGCCGTCAGCATTCCAATATCATCAGGTGTTGTCAGCGTCATGGTGTTATCAATACTACCCAGTGCGTGAACAGTATTGTTCTGCAGATCGACCACACCGAAGTCTGGTTCGAACAGATAGCTCATGAAGATGCCGGTCGAAATGATGACCCACTCAGTTTCATGCTGGCTGCGTAGTAAATCACGCACGTCAATCTGCGCGTCGAAGATGTCTTGAGGACTGCCGCGTCCAATAGCATCAAAATCGGCACCAAACTGCCATGGAAAATATCGTGGATATCCGTGCCTGAAGAGCAGCCTGCGCCAGTTTCATTGGTGTATTTATTCCGGCAGCATACCCGGCGCGGCTTTGTTGAATAATAGGTAATCATTCTGTTTTGTCTGCACTGTTTTGGTAGAAAACGCTGATGCCAGACAGAACACCGTCATACGCAAGCATGTAACGCATTGATTTTATGTTATCTGAAACAACCGTTTTCATAGTACCACAGCATAAAATCCATTTATTCAACAAAGCCACCCGGCGCAGCCAACGACTGTGTCAAACTGCGCAAAAAGGGCGGCCAGTTCGTCGACAGAACTCATGACGAGATCGCCCGCAACTATATTGATTCCGAGGTTTCTGATTTCCGTGATAACGAGTTGTTTGCCAGGTTGATCTGACGTTATGGTGCTTTCGCGTAGCAGCACGCTGATTTTCGCTCCTTCCACATCTTTTGCCCGGAGGGCTAGATTTCGCAGAACGGGGAGTCCCAGCTCACCGGCACCGAGTACAAGGATATTTCCAGACGTAGTGTTAAGATCAGTTTTATTCATAATCAGGCCTTACGTGAATTGTTGCGCCACTCTAACAATTCATAAAAGGACTAAAAAGAAGGTACATGCATGATACCGGGAAGCGATGAGGTGGACAGAGACGAGATCCTTAAGTATTCTCAGGCTGTTTGTCAGGGGCTGAGAGAGGATGATGATGGCTTACGGCGGGAGTTGCTGGCTCATGCCGGAAGTCGCTGGTCACTGGGCATTATCAACACGCTTGGCGTTTATGGCAGACTGCGTCATGCTGAAATTGGCAGGCGTATGCACGGCGTGACCCAGCGCATGCTGACCAGTACATTACGACAGCTTGAGCGTGACGGACTGGTTATCCGCCATGATTTCAATGAAATCCCGCCACGAGTAGAATATGAGCTGTCCGATACAGGTATGGAACTGCTTGTACGGATGATCCCGCTGTGGACCTGGATGGCTTTGTTGAATAAATGGATTTTATGCTGTGGTACTATGAAAACGGTTGTTTCAGATAACATAAAATCAATGCGTTACATGCTTGCGTATGACGGTGTTCTGTCTGGCATCAGCGTTTTCTACCAA
>NZ_VZPF01000136.1 GCF_008801695.1 Pantoea stewartii subsp. stewartii | reverse complement strand
ATGTCGAACGGTTGTGGCAGGCGCTTCATGAGACAATAACCCGAAATCACCAGTGCAGTTCAATGTGGCAACTGTTGAAAAAGGTCCATCACTTTATGAATACCGTCAGCCCATTCCCCGGGGGAAACATGGGCTGGCTAAAGTGTAGCGGTATTAGGATCAGTTATTTAGCTGAGAGCGAATATGCTCAGCGCCTGCAGCAGATTGAAATAGAGCGGCGTCAGCTTGAAGTTGAAAAACTGCGCAGGGAAATGTCTTCAGAACCGGAGGACAGCGAGCCGGTACCAGTGGCCATTAATATTAACGTCGTGGATGCCCGCGTAAGGAATGACGATGATGGGGATCTCACCGACACTTAATATTCCTCAGGCGCGATTTCTTGCCATGCCTCACAAGTTCAGGGCATACGTTGCCGGATTTGGCTCCGGTAAAACGTGGGTGGGATGTGGTGGTATCTGTAAAGAAATGTGGGAGCACCCCCGCATCAATCAGGGATATTTTGCACCCACTTATCCACAGATCCGCGACATTTTTTATCCGACGGTTGAGGAGGTTGCCTTTGACTGGGGAATGCGCGTTGAAATCAATGAAAGTAATAAAGAGGTGCACTTCTACGTCGGCAGGCAGTACCGCGGCACGACGATTTGCCGATCGATGGAAAAACCACAGACGATCGTGGGTTTCAAAATCGGTAATGCGCTTATTGATGAGCTGGATGTTATGCCCGCGAAAAAAGCGGAATTAGCCTGGCGAAAAATCATTGCCCGCATGCGTTATAAAGTACCAGGCCTGCGGAACGGCATTGACGTTACGACCACACCCGAAGGATTTAAATTCGTTTATCAGCAATTTGTAAAAGCTGTACGCAACAAGCCCTCGCTGACAACCCTGTACGGGCTGGTGCAGGCTTCGACGTTTGATAACGAGAAAAACCTCCCTCCGGACTATATCCCCTCGCTGATGGAATCGTACCCGTCTGAGCTGATTAAGGCGTATCTGCGCGGGCTTTTCACCAACCTGACCAGCGGCACGATTTATCATCAGTTTGATCGCAGACTGAATAACTGCGAAGAAGAAGAGCAGCCGGGCGAACCACTTTATATTGGTATGGATTTCAACGTGGGGAAAATGGCAGGTATCGTCCACGTACTTCGCTTGGGTCTGCCGCGCGCAGTGAGTGAAATCATCAATGCTTACGATACACCGGATATGATCCGCATAATTAAAGAGCGTTTCTGGCTCTGTGATGGCGACGATTATCGTAAGGTGCGTGAAATCTATATTTACCCGGATGCATCAGGCGACTCGCGGAAATCGAGTAACGCCAGCACCACTGATATCGCCCAGCTCAGACAGGCAGGTTTTCATGTCATTGTTGATGAGGCTAACCCGCCGGTTAAGGATCGCATTAATGCCATGAACGCCATGCTCTGCAACGGCAATGGCGAACGTCGCTATAAGGTTAACGTGAAACGTTGCCCGGTTTACACCGAGTCGCTGGAACAGCAGGTATGGGGTGATAACGGTGAGCCGGATAAAAAATCCGGCAACGATCATCCCAACGACGCTGGTGGTTATTACATTGTGAAGCAGTTCCCCATCGTGAAACCTGCCTTCTCCATCTCTCTGGATACGACTTTCTGATGAGCGAAAACTACGACATTACGTTTGTCCGCCCCGAGCACAGGGCGGCGATGCCCCTGTGGAAAATGATCCGTGAAGTCTGTCGCGGGGCCGATGCGGTCAAGAGTGCCGGGCATGCGTATCTCCCCCGGCTGGATCCGACCGACCTTTCCGCACGCAACAGGCGGCGCAATGAGGATTACCTGGACCGCGCCGTTTTCTATCCCATTTCGGTCAATACCAAAATCGGCATGCTGGGCATGGCCTTTCGTAAGGTGCCCACGATTAACGCGCCGGATAAGCTGGCCTGCCTGCTCAATAACGCGGACGGGGCCGGAACCAGCATTTATCAGCAGTCGCAGGTGGTGCTGGAAAATATTCTTGAAGCGGGCCGCGAGGGACTGTATGTGGACTATGCCACGGCAGAAAACCGGCCAATTATCGTGGGCTACCGGGCTGAAGACATCATCAACTGGCGCACACAGACTATTGAGGGGCGCACATCCCTTGTGCTGGTGGTGCTGCGCGAGGTCACTGAAGAGCCTGACGGGTTCGGGTTTAAGCTGCGCGTGCAGTATCGTGAGCTGGCGCTGGAAAACGGCACGTTCGTCTGCCGCATCTGGAAACGCACCGGCCCGGAAGAAACCGGCCCTTATGTCGTTGCTGAGGAAATTATTCCGCGCGCGTTTGCGTCTGCTGAGCCGTGGAATGAAATCCCATTTGCCTTTATTGGTGCGCAGAATAACGATCCGACGCTGGACGAGCCGCCGCTGGCCGCCCTGGCCGAAATCAACCTCGGCCACTACCGCAACAGCGCTGATTATGAAGACAGCGTGTGGTTCTGCGGGCAGGTTCAGCCGTGGATGTCGGGCCTGACCACGGAATGGCGGGATCATCTGGAAAAG
Source organism: Pantoea stewartii subsp. stewartii (assembly GCF_008801695.1). Lineage (GTDB taxonomy): Bacteria > Pseudomonadota > Gammaproteobacteria > Enterobacterales > Enterobacteriaceae > Pantoea > Pantoea stewartii. The sequence goes on along the minus strand of NZ_VZPF01000136.1, from coordinate 3,606 downwards.
TCAGGTGTTAAAGTCGGCTCCCGCAATCCGCTGATGCTGCCGAAAGATGGCACTTTCGCTTACGCTCAGGCACAGCCCAATATGCTGGCTAAAGAGGCGATGGACAGCAAGCGTGACTATATGGTTGCGCTGGGTGCCAGGCTGATTGAGCAGAATTCAGCGGTAAAAACAACCACGCAGGCCAGCAGTGAGCAGAGTGCCGCAACGTCTTTACTGAGCATCTGCGTGGCTAACGTGTCCGAGGCCTACACACGGGCGCTGAACTGGTGCGCCCGTTATGCCGGTGATGCGTCAGGCGGCTGGAGCTACACGCTGAATCAAGAGTTTATCGCCCGCGTGGCCGATTCCGGCATGGTGTCGGCCATTGTCAGTGCCTGGCAGTCAGGCGCCATGCGCGACGACGATCTGGTGCGGGTATTCCAGAAGCTTGACATCATCAACCCTGCTGCCGATCTGGATGACGTTATTCAGGCTCTCAAGGACAAGGCTCCCACCTTTACCGGACTGAATTATGCCGACGATAAATGAGCGTCTGCGTGACGAGCAGATAGCACACCGGGTTCACCTGACGCGCTATGAAGCGGGCGTCGTCAGTAAGCTGGTGGCCACGCTCAGCGCTGACGATGCAGAGCTGGCCGCTAGGCTGCTGGTGGAGCTGGAAGATATACCCGCAGGCAGCCTCTCCGTTAAAAAAATGTCCCGCCTGCTGGCTCCCGTCAGGGACATTAACCGTAAGGCGGTGACGCGCTTTTTCGGCGAGCTCGGTCAGGTGCTTAAAGATTTCACGGAGTATGAGACCGGATTCGGCTTCGACCTGATTAAGTCCCTGCTGCCGGAGGTGGTGAGCCAGCGCGGGCTGCTGAAAAAAATCGATGCCGGGCAGGCCTACTTGCGGGCCGTGACTGAACCCTTTCACGGTTATGCGCTGAAGGAGTGGACCGATAAGCTTGAGGCCGACCGCTTCGCGCGCATCGTCAATACGGTACGCACCGGGCAGGGCAGGGGTGACGCGCCCGATCAGACCGTCAGAAACGTGCGTGGCACAAAGGCCCGTAACTGGCAGGACGGCGCGCTGAATAAAAGCCGGGCCAACGCCTCCGCCATCGGTTACAGCACGCTGGCGCATGCAGCTGAAGTCGTGCGGGAGCAGACGGCGACGGCGAACGATCACCTGATCAAGGCCAAACAGTGGCTGTCCACCCTGGATAATAAAACCTCGCCGCCTTGCCGGATCCGTGATGCGCTGACCTACACCCTGCATAATCAGCCCATAAAACACGGTATACCGTGGGGAGACGGACCGGGGCGGCTGCACTTTCACTGCCGCTCCACCTACACGCTGATATTCAGAAGCTGGCAGGAAATGGGCCTGCTACCTGATGACCTCACCGGCGATGAAAAAGACGCGCTCAGCGGTGAGGTACCGAAGCCGGTCACCTATCCGGCCTGGATAGCTCGACAGCGTGCCAGCCGGCAGGATGACATTCTCGGACCAATGCGTGGAAGACTGCTTCGCAGCGGCGGACTGAAACTTTCTTTTATACCGAAGACGGCCGGTGGCTGACGCTGGACGAGCTTCGCCAGCGGGACGCCGCAGCGTTTAAGCGCGCCGGTCTCGACTGACGTCTTCATAACGAACAGCAGCCCTGGCTAAGCCGGGGCTTTTTTATGGGCGAAGCCCGATAACTGACCATTCCCGAGGGGAAAACATGCTTTTCAGAAATATGTTCCTGAAATATTACGCGGCAGCTGATGAGAACGGTGACGGCGGCGCACCATCAGGTGGTGAGCCAGAAATTACGCCGGAAATTCAACAGATCATTGATGCGCGTGTAAACAGCGTCGTTACCGGCCTGAAAACCAAAAACAGCGAACTGTTGGGAACCATTAAGCAGCAAAAAGATAACCTCGCGCGTTTTGACGGTATCGATCCGGACGCCGTTAAAACCATTCTGCAGCGCTTTTCCGACGACGAAGAGGCAAAGCTGATTGCCGAAGGAAAAATTGACGATGTGCTGAACAAGCGCACCGAGCGCCTGCGCGCCGACGTGGAAAAGCAGATCCAGGCCGCCAACGAGCGTGCGGAAAAGGCCGAAGCGTTTACCAGAAAGTTCAGCGATCGCGTCTTGGGCGATGCCATCCGCAGCGCTGCGCTGAAAACCGGTGCGCTGCCGGGTGCGGCCGACGACATTATTCTGCGCGCACGCGGCACCTTCACCCTGAACGATGACGGCGAGGCCGTGGCGGTGGACGATGAGGGTAATCCGGTGCTGGGGAAAGACGGCAAAACCCCGCTTACGCCGCTGGAGTGGGCCGAATCCCTGAAAGAGACAGCTCCCCATCTGTTCCCGCAGGCCGAAGGCACCGGGGCAGGTGGTCACCGTTCCGGTGCGGGCGGTGCTCTGAAGCGTTCTGTCATGTCGTCACAGCAGAAAGCCGACTATATCCGCAAACATGGCCAGCAGGCCTTTTTGCGCCTCCCTAAAGACTAAGGACTGAAAAACCATGTCAACGACAACCAATGCCGACATGATCATTTACGACGATCTGGCGCAGACAGCCTTTCTGGAACGTCGCCAGGATAATCTCAACGTATTTAACGCCTCATCGAACGGTGCGATCATTCTCGATAACGAACTGATTGAAGGTGATTTCAAAAAGCGCGCTTTTTATCAGGTAGGCGGCTCGATTGAGTTCCGCGACGTTGAATCCACCAAAACCATCGAAGGCCAGAAAATCGGTGCCGGCGAAGCGATCGGCGTTAAAACCCCCTGGAAGTATGGCCCGTACACCACGACCGAAGAAGCCTTCAAGCGCCGCGGCCGTGACGTAAGCGAGTTCTCTGAGGTGGTGGGCACCGATGCCGCTGATGCTTCGCTTGAAGGTTATATCAGCTATGCCGTGAAGGCGCTGGTGGCCGCCATCGGCAACAATAACGACATGCAGGTGAGTGCCGATATCGCCACCGACGGCAAAAAAACGCTGACCCGCGGCCTGCGTAAGTACGGCGATAAGTTCAACCGCGTCTCGCTGTTCGTTATGCACTCCGCGACCTACTTCGATATTGTCGATCAGGCCATCGACAACAAGCTTTACGAAGAGGCGGGCGTGGTGGTCTATGGCGGTCAGCCGGGCACGCTGGGTAAGCCGGTGCTGGTCACCGACCGCTGCCCGGCAGATTCCATTCTGGGTCTGGTACCCAACGCGGTAAAAATCACGGAGTCGCAGGCACCGGGTTTCCGCTCCTATCCGATTAACGACCAGGAGAACCTCGCCATCGGTTATCGCGCGGAAGGCGTGGTGAACATCGATTTGCTGGGCTATAGCTGGGCGACGGCGAAAGGGGCAAATCCCGACATCACCAAAATCGGCACCAAAGGGAACTGGACGAAGCACTTTAAGGAGAACAAGGCGACTGCGGGCGTGCTGATCAACGTTGGCGGTCAGGCGTCAAGCTAATCATCGAAGGGGCTCCGGCCCTGAGGGATCCCCACAAATTGACGCTAATAAACCAGCACCATTTTGTGGTAAACCCTTGTTAAATTGTTAAGAACGTCCTTCAGGGATATTCGCCTGAGCATTAGCGGAGAATGCCGTAAAATATTC
>NZ_VZPF01000135.1 GCF_008801695.1 Pantoea stewartii subsp. stewartii | reverse complement strand
AATGGAGGCGAAGCGCCTCAAGGAGCCATGTCCGGTGTTTCACGCGATAGTGTCCATTAAAAAATGATGGACACTATTTTCCCGGAACCGGAGCCCGCTGCACAGACGGTTTAAATGTGACGCTTACGTGTATCACGGTGAGGGAATAAGCAAAGTCCCGTTTCCGGTGCTGAGCTGGCGGTCACGGGGCAGGGGATAAACACAACATATAGAAGAAATCGCAGCTGAAGGAGTGGCACATCTTGTGGTTCGGTGCTGCAACGCGCCGGGGCGTTTCCGGAAGATCCGGAACTACCGGAAAACGGATCTGCGGAGAGAAAAAGAAGGATTAATGCCATTAAAGCAGTAAAAGTGGTTAATTAATAACACACGTGCATTAATGCCTGAGTGTTATCAATATACCAGTATTGATGCTGAAAAAAGAAAAATGATGTGAGCCGTCAGCACGGTGGCTCGGTCCGGCGGGATCACCGCCAGTGGAGGTGTCTCCCGGCGTCCTGATGCTGGCTCAGAACACGAATGACAATCACGACGGCTTCTGTCTGCAGAAAATAAATCACATGCCGTTCAGAGGGAAGGGCATATATCCCCTCACCCAGTTCCGGGCACCTGGTTCCGATATGGTGATCGCCCAGAAGCTGAAACACCGCTGACAGATGGTCAATATAGCTGTCGGCCTGCCCTTCCCCGAAATGCTGCCAGCCATAATGCCAGATGGCCTCCAGATCGTCCTCTGCCTTCGGCGTCAGTTTAACGGCTCTCACCGGATGTCCTCATGCCGGATTTAACCTTCTGCAGAAAAGCATCCTTTTCCCACGTCTGTGGCTCACCGCTGCTCAGCCCTTCCGCCAGGAGGTCACGTAATGCCTGCAGACGGGACTCCGCCTGCTTCTCCCGCAGGAGGCGAAGGGACTCGCGGATCACCTCACTCTGCGTACGGTAATCACCTGATGCAATCAGGGACTCGATAAACTCCCGCAGTTCGTCGCCGAGATCGACGGTCATGGTTCGTGCCATGGCACACCTCCGGTGTAAGAAAATATCTTACATTACTATAGCATGTTTGCGTCTTTGTGGCTATCACAGGGAATGCCAGCACATTATCTCCGAACATTTCTCCCCAGTCGGCGAAGCCTTTGTTCGACGTCAGGATGATGCTTGCATTTTCATACCGGCGGTTCAGCAGGCGGAAGAACAGACTGGCTTCCTCTCGGTTCATCGGCAGATAGCCTATTTCGTCCAGGATCAGCACCCGGGCATAACTCAGTTGCTGTAGCTGGCGCTCCAGTCGGTTTTCCAGCTTCGCTTTCATCAGCGTCGCGATCAGTCTGTCCAGTGGCATGAAGAGTACCCTGTGCCCCGCATCCGCCGCTTTCACGCCGAGAGCAACGGCCAGATGGGTTTTCCCGACACCTGGAGGACGGCTTTGTTGAATAATAGGTAATCATTCTGTTTTGTCTGCACTGTTTTGGTAGAAAACGCTGATGCCAGACAGAACACCGTCATACGCAAGCATGTAATGCATTGATTTTATGTTATCTGAAACAACCGTTTTCATAGTACCACAGCATAAAATCCATTTATTCAACAAAGCCCTGGAGGACCCAACAGGATCACGTTTTCGCAGCGCTCAACGAACGCCAGACCGGCCAGTTCCCTGACAACCTTACGATCGATGCTCAGCTGGAAGGTGAAGTCGAACTGCTCCAGCGTTTTGAGCCATGGCAGGCGAGCTGTGAATGGCACGATTATGCGGGATACTTACAGAAACCATTTATACATTATTAAAATCTACACTTCTAAGCAAATAAGCCATTCCTTTATTGACTGTAGAATATGCATTTTGATGCGATATTGGAGTAAGATCTTTTATCACACCAAAGTCCTTTGAGAATTTATAAGTGGATTTTATATATGTAGCTCTTGATTTTAATGAAAGGTTGTCAATATCGTTCATTATAGAATTGAATGCTGGCTCAAAAGCATAAACATCTAAACGATTTAGCGGCCTTGCGTGCCATGCCCCCTGTAATGCTGCAAGACGATTTTCCGGAGAAATGCTCTTTCCTAGAAAAGAATTAATTCGTTTCAATGAATTTTCTATACTTAATAATCTCCTTTCGGCTATAGCGGAAATCCTTGGGTTTTCTACGGCTGAAATACTTTTTAATGAAGTGTAATCAAGATAATTGAAAATCTGTTCTAACATTTCATTAGGTAAGTCAGTGAGCTCCCTTTGTTGAAATGCAGCCCGTTCCGCCCATTGCTTTGCAGCAACAGGCGCGCCTCTTCCTGACATTTCTATACCCACCCTTCCTTCCTGTGTTCGCCACGGAGCCCCTGCAGTTGCCCCTTCCATACGCTGTATTCCTACAGCACCAAATCCAGCCGCCATGCCAGCAATGCCGGTGGCCATGGACACCCAGCCCAGCACCGACGACGCCTGTGGATTGCTGTCCTCGGTTGCCCCGCTGGCTATCCCCGTCGCGTCAGCCAGCAGACCCATACCGCCCACAACCAGCGTTGTGGTTGATGCTGCACTCCATGCCGCTGCCACACTGCCCGCAATCGCAATGGCACCTAAAGCTGCGCCCCCGGTCAGGAGCACCCCGATAGCTCCTGCCACAATCCCCACAAATCCCTGCCAGCTGATATGCCCTGTCGGGTCGGTATGGTTGACCGGGTCCCCTGCACAGTAGGCGTACGGGTTAATACCACCGGCTCCGAACGGACTCAGGCTGTCAGGACAGTTGAAGCGTCGCAGGACCGGGTTATAGGCCCGGTAGCCGTTACCCAGATGATAGCTGCCGATTACCGGGTCACAGCGCTCACCGTTAAAGCCAGGCAGGTCGTCTTCAGCCTTACCGTTCCCCCAGGGAGACCAGGCGTGAAGCTGTCCGCTCCCGGAGGCCGGATTACGTGACCAGAGCAGGCTGTCGTTGTGACCACCTGCGGTCAGGGTGAGGCCTGCGGGCCCGGCCACGCCCAGGCAGGAGTGGCCATGGCGGATGAGCCGAGTGGCTTCGGGAGATATCATAAATGTCATGATATTACTTCCTTATATTGTCTCAAAGCCATAGAATTATGAGGCATTAATAATACAGGATTTAGATTCTTCCTGGTCGTATATGATATAAAATTGACTCGTGATTTAGATAGACCTTCTATTCCTCGAAGGTCGCCTCCATGACGAAACACTACTTCTTCTCGCACACCTCCATAAGTATATACACGTCTCCCAGTTACATCAGCTAGTTGCTGGGCCATACTTCTGTATCCTGCCGATTTTATAGGTGTTCCACCATAACAGGTCACAAAATGTAGGGGGGTGTCACCACCAATTGTAGAAAGATTGATGGAATGACGTTCTTTTACAAATGAAACAAACTCATTTATTGTGAGCTTAATCGGATAAGGTCTAAGTTTTAGTGCTCTCCGTGAAATTAAATCAGTAGATCTTTCGAGGCTGTCATAAAGCATTACCTTTCCTTCAGGAAGTCCATGAATTAAAATCCCCGGTTCACCAGTGTTGCTAAAATTATTAGTGAAGCCTAATTTTGTGTAGTATACCTCTCCGTTATTTAGATGATTTTCTTCCAAATGAAATGTTTTATAAAAAACCACATCTGGACTAATGTTCCCCGGACGTTGCCCGTCCACTGCTCTTGTACGTCTCAGGCCCCCCTCAACCATACCCGCGATGCCGGTAGCCATGGACACCCAGCCCAGTACCGACGACGCCTGCGGATTGCTGTCCTCGGTTGCCCCGCTGGCTATCCCCGTCGCGTCAGCCAGCAGACCCATACCGCCCACAACCAGCGTTGTGGTTGATGCTGCACTCCATGCCGCTGCCACACTGCCCGCAATCGCAATGGCAGCTAAAGCTGCGCCCCCGGTCACGATCACCCCGGTAACTCCTGCCACAATCCCCACAAATCCCTGCCAGCTGATATGCCCTGTCGGGTCGGTATGGTTGACCGGGTCCCCTGCACAGTAGGCGTACGGGTTAATACCACCGGCTCCGAACGGACTCAGGCTGTCAGGACAGTTGAAGCGTCGCAGGACCGGGTTATAGGCCCGGTAGCCGTTACCCAGATGATAGCTGCCGCTTACCGGGTCACAGCGCTCACCGTTAAAGCCAGGCAGGTCGTCTTCAGCCTTACCGTTCCCCCAGGGAGACCAGGTGTGAAGCTGTCCGCTCCCGGAGGCCGGATTACGTGACCAGAGCAGGCTGTCGTTGTGACCACCTGCGGTCAGGGTGAGGCCTGCGGGCCCGGCCACGCCCAGGCAGGAGTGGCCATGGCGGATGAGCCGAGTGGCCCCGGTTGTTGTTGTTAATGTCATAGCGACTTTTTCCTCATAGTATATTCAGGTAGCAACTCAGCGGAAAATCTCCGTCATATATTTATCCATCAGCGTATAAAGAACGGCGGACGTTTCTTCATTAATGATGCAATCGTAGTTACGACACCGAAAATGGAGCTGGAAAGCGGCTTTGTTGAATAATAGGTAATCATTCTGTTTTGTCTGCACTGTTTTGGTAGAAAACGCTGATGCCAGACAGAACACCGTCATACGCAAGCATGTAATGCATTGATTTTATGTTATCTGAAACAACCGTTTTCATAGTACCACAGCATAAAATCCATTTATTCAACAAAGCCCTGGAAAGCCCGGACAAACAGTTGAAGCTCATGGAACCGTAACCGGAAATGACTTACACTGATGTGGCAAAATCAATGGCAGTGTAGTCCATGGCCAGAAAATGAACGTGCCGGTTAAAATCTTTTGCAGAGCAGTAGCTGTTATAATCGATAGAGTACATTTATATATCCTCGCCTTTCGCCGGATTTTGATATAATTAAATAAAATTGGTTTTAAATTTATTTTCCGGCAAAATTCGCCGAGCCCAGGGTATTAAATTAGAATAACTTAAATCGATAGGAGGGCGATAGTGACCACTTAAATTATTCCAATAAATTAATCTACCATTATCAAATTTCATCATGCCAGCATATCTGACTGGTGCTGCAATACCTTTACTTCTCGTTAACGAGGTGTGCCCAATATATTTCTTATGATTTATTTCATGATATTCCATAGCGTAAATACGGCCCGGAGCAGAAGATGGGTTAACAAAATTATATACACCATGAGGAACAGACAATTCTTTAGTCTTTAGGTTTCTTATCTCATAACTTTTTTTGGCATTGGTGCTTAACAAAACCTCATATGCTTCTGATGATTTTATTCGATTTTGAACAGAAAATTCCTCTGGCATACTAATATCTTTCCACTGACCGATGTCATCAAAGAGTGTCGAAAGTCTATTTTTTTGAGTTTTTGTAACTAGCGATTTTAAATTTATAACTCTTTTTGATGTCGCAGATCCTGCAATTCCGAAACCGGCCGCCATGCCCGCGATTCCGGTGGCCATGGACACCCAGCCCAGCACCGACGACGCCTGTGGATTGCTGTCCTCGGTTGCCCCGCTGGCTATCCCCGTCGCGTCAGCCAGCAGACCCATACTGCCCACAACCAGCGTTGTGGTTGATGCTGCACTCCATGCCGCTGCCACACTGCCCGCAGTCGCAATGGCACCTAAAGCTGCGCCCCCGGTCAGGAGCACCCCGATAGCTCCTGCCACAATCCCCACAAATCCCTGCCAGCTGATATGCCCTGTCGGGTCGGTATGGTTGACCGGGTCCCCTGCACAGTAGGCGTACGGGTTAATACCACCGGCTCCGAACGGACTCAGGCTGTCAGGACAGTTGAAGCGTCGCAGGACCGGGTTATAGGCCCGGTAGCCGTTACCCAGATGATAGCTGCCGATTACCGGGTCACAGCGCTCACCGTTAAAGCCAGGCAGGTCGTCTTCAGCCTTACCGTTCCCCCAGGGAGACCAGGTGTGAAGCTGTCCGCTCCCGGAGGCCGGATTACGTGACCAGAGCAGGCTGTCGTTGTGACCACCTGCGGTCAGGGTGAGGCCTGCGGGCCCGGCCACGCCCAGGCAGGAGTGGCCATGGCGGATGAGCCGAGTGGCTTCGGGAGATGTCATAAATGTCATGATATCGTTTCCTTAAATTTCCTTTGTTCTCCGTCAGGACGAAGAGCGGAAAACCATTCTTTACTTGCCCCATGGAATCTGACGAAAAAAGCATGGAACCCACGATGCACCTTCGTTTAACCCTTATCATTTTTCAGAAGTTAAAGATAATTACGGGCTTTGTTGAATAAATGGATTTTATGCTGTGGTACTATGAAAACGGTTGTTTCAGATAACATAAAATCAATGCATTACATGCTTGCGTATGACGGTGTTCTGTCTGGCATCAGCGTTTTCTACCAA
>NZ_VZPF01000134.1 GCF_008801695.1 Pantoea stewartii subsp. stewartii | reverse complement strand
GGCGTGGCTGCGCTATGTGCTGGGGCATATCCAGGACTGGCCGGTAAACCGGCTGCACGATCTGCTGCCGTGGAAAGTCGATCTTACCTCAGCCTGACAGTCAATACGGTCTGGATGTGACGCTTACATTTCTGCCGCCCCTTTGCTATTAATGCGACAGAACCCGTCAGCGGCATGGAGGCGCCAACAGGTGTTGAATATGGCTCTGTGAGTGAGTGGCGCCGTCGCCCGGCGTAGCCGGTTACGTTGTTGATAGGTTCTGCCAATCCATTCCTTCGCCCTGCCAGACCAAAACCCGCTAGACGCGATACAGAAGCTTCTGTGCGCTGTCGGAGTGGTCCCGACAAGGTTGGCCGCAGTCGGGGCGTATCTCCGCGTTAGCGGGCCGTCAGGGCCGCTTACGGGCGTGTTACTCAATACTTCCAGCGATACGGGTGACCGCAAGGTTCGAAATTCCTAGGTGTTAAAATCCTATTGGGATAGGCTCTAAACATCCGTATAGTTTCGTGGATTGTAAACAACAGGATTTAATGGGGCGGTTGTTTTTAAATCCGAACCACCGCGAATAATTGCTCTATTTTCTAGGGGTTCTACGCCGGAACCGCCGAAATTTCCGTTACCTCAGTTTCACCCCGGCAACCAGCGCATCCAGGTCGATAATTTCATTGCTGCTCTGGAAGGTATAATGCCCGTTCAGCAAAATATGCTGCCAGGCCACCGGTGATATCCGGGTCAGAGCCTCAATGCCCTTGTCGTTGCCTTCTGCTTCCAGTCGTTCCAGTAATCGCGACAGGATCGCGGAGTTGTAATAAACGATCGCGTTGCAGATCAACCGCCCGCACTGATTACTGATGTCTGTTTCAATGTCGTTTTTCCCGGTTAACTCTTTCTTTCCGCCGACTTTGGCGACGGCGGCACGGAGCTGGTGATAAGATTCAATCCGGTTCTGGGAGCGGTGGATATTGCGTTCCAGCTGCGGATCGCGCAGATACTTCAGCGTGTAAATACTGCGAATCAGCCGGTCATATTCAAATACCGCCTGTCTTGTCGGATTAGCCGTTGTATATGTGCACAATTTGCGGATCAGCGTTCCCTGCGTCATTTCCTTCAGCCCCAGCGTGGCGACGATCCGCTCGAGATTGTTTTTTTCACAGGCAATAAGGTCCAGGTCAATCTGTCCGGCAGGCTGAATCAGGCACTTCTTATATGTCGAGAGCTCTCTGGTGCAGTACAGCTCCGGCAACTGCCTGTTCAGGTCGGTAAAATGAGGTTCAAATCGAAGGCCAAACCAGTGCAGGATCGCAAAATTGGCCTTGTTGATGCTGTGCATGTCACCGGTAATAGCCACAGGCTTCACGGCTGAAGTGTTACGGTACCAGATATCAAAGACATGGTGGCCTTCGTAGTCGTTTGTGCCAATCAGGTATCCGTTGATTGGGATGTGGTTACACAGCAGCGTGTAAGCCACCATGCCTTTACCGCGACCAAAATATTTACGTGAATACCGGGCTTTCACTGTCGGACGCTCAACACCAAATTTCTGCCCGTCAACGGCACCATAAAGGGTCTCCGGATCAAACGAATAGAGTGGAAATACCGGCAGTACTTCTATGGCATCGGTGATGCAGTCATTGGCCGTGAGCAGCGACGCCAGACGAAGGTACTGTTCGTACGTGGTTTCCAGCACATGGAACGGAATATCGCTGGTTCTCGCCATGACATGATTGCCATGATTCATCGCCTGGGCAACGATGACCGCCATCAGGCTGTCTGCATCCGCTTCTTTTTTGGCATAACGGGGCTGTAGCGGCTTCATTGCGGGGAGGAACCGGCACTGATTATTAACAAAGCGAAAGACGTCGGTCACATCACAGAATGGCAGTTGCTCATAAAAACGCTTATTCTGCTCCTTATGACGGCTGGCCACCGATTTATGCCAGGTCAGCTTCTGCGTTTCTGCATCGTACTCCAGATGTTTCAGCTTCCCCTGTTTCAGCTCCCGGTTAAACGCCTTCCACTGGCGGTGCAGTTCGGATGACAACGCCTTTAGCTGCGTTTTGATGGACTTTTGCAGAAAGGGGATCTTCATTTCAGCCACCATTTCGGCCAGTTCCCCTTCCGGTACCAGTTCATCAGAAAGATGGCGGTGCCGGAGACTGTCATTAAGGTGGAATTCACCCGCCTGAAAACGCTTTCTTATCTGGCGATAGAGCCAGAATTCATAGCGCCCGGCATTCAGGACTGTGGGCTCACCATCCTCACCGTATTCCAGCAGGTACGGACGCAGCCGTGAGGGTAACGTTTCTGGCGGGCATTCCTCAAGTGACCGCTGCGAAAGCGTCTGCTTTTTGCCGAACACTGTTCTGAGCCAGTTCAGCGCCTCAGCCCACGGACTGTCCCGGACCACGCTGGTGAGATCGAGTGACAGGTATAATGGCCGCAGGTGACGCCGGATTAATGCCATCATATTATCCACTGCCTGCCACTGTAGCGACAGTCTGCTGACGGGTTTTACACTCATGCGCTGCGCGGTACTTTTCAGTGCCTCCCGCGGCATGATTTTCCAGGCACGGCGGCGGACTTCACCAAAGGTCGTCGGGTCGGGAACGCTGTCATCAACATAAAGCGACAGCAGACGCCCGATTTTGGACGTTTCGCGTCGGTGTTTTTCCTGCACGTCAGCCATAGGCTGTTTAGCCACGCTGCGGCTTTCATCCTCAAGCTGTTTCATATGGAAAAACATCGCATCCACCAGATTGTCGCTGAACTGGCGATAACGAATCCAGGCATAGCACAGCAGGTAAAGGCGAGTCTGCCCGGGCTTCAGGTTGCGAAGATCATAAACGGTATAGAAATTTGCCAGGCTGGCATAGTACAGCAGGTTTTGCTGAGAAATATTCAGCGCTGGTAAGATATCACAGGCTTTGCGGTGCAGTGGCTCCAGGATGGCCCGTTTTTCCCGTTCGTGGACCATCTGACGCCAGCCAAAGTCGCGCGCATCCTGCCTGAGGACAGCGAGCCGGGAAAGCGTATCATCACGCTCAATCAGCTTGTCCAGCTCGGCAATTGTCGTGTCATCAAGCCGCTCCGCCAGAATATGCCCCAATCGCAGCCTTTCATCAGAAAGAACCCGGCTCACCAGCTCCTGGAGCGTGGTGTAACCGGGTCGGATGATTTTATGTTCGTTGAGCCATATGATCAGCTCCGTGGCGACAAAGCCAGGAGTCACATCACGGCGAACAATTTGAATGGCCTGATATTCGAGTTGTGAAGACAGTGCCGATGACCATGGCCGGTAACCGTACAGGGCGCAAATTTTTTCCCGCTGAGCATAGCGCTCATGCTTAGTGGGGGACTGCTCAGGAAGTGGCTCACCATGAAAATAACGGCTCAGAATAAAGTTGCAGTCATCCTTAACATCACTCCACCCGAAGCGGAAAAACAGGTGCTTGGCTTTAAAGTAAGCGATCTGGAGGATGCAATAAATTTGAGCGTGACGCCCCTGACGACCACAGGTCAGTACCAGCTCATATTCATCCAGAGCAAGATATTCCAGCCGCTGTGCATCATCGAAATCAGGGAGACCATACAGCGCTTCCAGTTCGGCATTATTTAAAACAGCCAGTCGTTCACTTTTGCCTGTCGCTTTGCCACGCGTTGTCATCCTGACTCCGATTAATTATGTCCGTAAGAGGATCGCTCAACGGACAGTGAAAATACATTTATGTACCCTAGAAAAAATCACTGCTGACGTTGTCTCATATAGCTGGTACGGTATCAATCTCTTTCATGGCCCCCTAAACGTACAAATTTATGACTGAAATACGGATCGGCTATGCCCGTTGTTCTACTGATAAGCAAGATTTAACCGCACAACAGGAAGCGCTGGTAAAACTCGGCGTCTCCCCGGACAGAATTTATATCGATAAAGGCCTAACCGGTTCGAACCGGCAAAGGCCTGGCCTGGACCAGGCGTTGGCCGCTGTTCGTAGTGGTGACACGCTGGTTGTTCCCAAGCTTGACCGCCTGGCCCGTTCAGTTCCTGACGCCCGGGAGATCGCAGACGCTCTGCAACTCAGAGGTGTGAAGCTTGCTCTGGGAACCAGCCTCTATGATCCGGCAGACCCGATGGGGAAAATGTTCTTCAACGTGCTGGCTACGTTCGCTGAGTTTGAAGGTGACCTGATACGGCTGCGTACCCGCGAAGGAATGGCTATTGCGCGCGCAAAAGGGAAATTGCGGGGGAAACAACCAAAGCTGTCTGACAAACAACAGAAGGAGTTATGCCGGATGCATAAAACCGGTGAGTATTCAATCAGCGATCTGGCTGAGCTGTTTTCAGTATCGAGACCAACAATTTACCGAACGCTTGCGCGCATCGGCAGTCGAATAGATTAAACCATAGGGACTTACTGACAACGGGAATAATAAGTAGTAAGAAGAGACTCTGACCAGCATCATTTTGTGATGGTGGTCAGAATTTAAATTGCGATATAAATCACAATAGCTGAGTTTTTTATGAACTCATCCGGGTGAACACGACTCTGACAACGTGTAGAATAATAAATTACAACATGTGAAAGGAGTCTGTATGTATCAGGTTGATTATAACAGTTATCGCTCCGTTAAAGGTTTTAACCGGCGCGTCCGTTTTCTGATAATGCATTATACCGCACTCGATTTTGAAAACTCGATTATTGCGCTGACAGGTTCTTCGGTCAGCGCCCATTACCTTGTCCCGGACCCTTCAGATAAATCATATGCAGGTGCCGGTTTTAAAGATATGCGCATTTTTAATCTGGTTGATGAGAATGAACGTGCATGGCATGCAGGGGTCAGTTCGTGGGCCGGTCGCAGTAATCTAAACGATACCTCAATAGGGATTGAGGCGGTTAATTTGGCTACCGATAATAACGGAGTATTTACATTTCCGCCCTATAATCCAGTCCAGATTGATGCAATCAAAGAACTGGCATTAAATATCCTTCAGCGCTATCCGGATATTACGCCCGTGAATGTTGTCGGACACAGTGATATTGCCCCCGGAAGAAAAAGTGACCCCGGTGCTGCTTTCCCGTGGAAAGAGCTTTACGCAGCAGGCATCGGGGCATGGTTTGATGAGGAAACAAAGCATAAATATCTTGAGCAGTTTAGCCATGCGTTACCTTCGAAAGATGACGTGACCGGAATGCTGAAACGGTATGGCTACGACACTTCAGATTCGGGAAGTGACGCCGGTTATGCTCAGTTAATCCGTGCATTCCAGCTGCATTTTCGTCCCTGTAATTACAGCGGTAAGCTGGATACTGAAACTGCCGCGATCCTTTATGCTCTTGTGGAAAAATACAAATAGGGAGATACAGGTTATGAATAAATTTATATTAGGTGGATGGAGTCAGTCACTGTCGAGTAAGCCTCTTGAAGAATTCGATGTCATGATGTATGGCATGGTGACCAACCTTGACGGGCTGACCACCGGGACACCGGCCAGCCCCGGCTGGAGTCCGGAAAAGCAGTATAAACCCGATAATACTCCCGATTTTAAAGGGAAGACGCTCTGGGTCTATGGCGGAGGCGGGTGCTCCCCTGAAGGAAAACCTTCAAATCAGGATGAAGTATTGCGGATTGCTGAAGCCACAAAAAGCCGGGGCTGGGATGGCGTGGACTTTGATGATGAATGCAATATGAACACCGGTCTCGTCATTGAGGCAATGAAGCAGTTAAAAAAATGCCAGAAAGAAACCAGTTTTGGTTTTATTGCCGGATATTCTTACAATCATCCGGCTACAGATAACGGTAAAAAACTGAACGAAAAGGTTATGCATATCATCCAGTCAGGTCAGTGTGACCGCTTTATCCATTACTGCTATGCTTCAGCGATGTGGAGTAAAGAGGACATTACCGGCAACGTTATTCCTGCCCTGAAACGGACATTAGAGCACGGAGCTGACAACAAGAAATGTATCCTGGCCCTGACAACACGTGGACTGAATGAATGGAATTTGAATTACTTCATCGATCAGGTGCTCGACTTTAATCTTGGAGGGTTATTTATATGGAAATATGAAGATTTAAAAGATGAACATTATAAATTAATCAAAGACAGGCTGTGGAAATAAAAAATCAGATATGTGCATAACTCTAAAATAAGTGACCGCCCTGGCGGTCACCATAATATTCACTCAGCAGAGTAAATAGTTTCCGCTATTCAATAAAACCCAGCTTAAACAGCGTCTTACCGGCCAGTGACACCAGACCCGGGTTCTCCGGATAAGAGGCAAGCAGGGGTAAAAAGACGGCACCGCCAATAATACTCCGGCTGTCGGAATCTGCCGGTCGTAGTCCCCATATATTCTGGTATGTCATCGGTACATTCTGTCCGTTAATGACCGTATTACCGGTATACAGCATGATATGCCCCGGAATGTATACAAGCGTGGTAAACGGCCTGCCATGCTCCGTGAGATAACGAAGCCGTGTGCTGGTGTCCTCCTG
>NZ_VZPF01000133.1 GCF_008801695.1 Pantoea stewartii subsp. stewartii | reverse complement strand
AATGGAGGCGAAGCGCCTCAAGGAGCCATGTCCGGTGTTTCACGCGATAGTGTCCATTAAAAAATGATGGACACTATTTTCCCGGAACCGGAGCCCGCTGCACAGACGGTTTAAATGTGACGCTTACGATTAAGGCGGCAGACGAGTCCGGGTTGTCCTGGTCACGCCGCTTTTCATGGCCAGCCTGTCTGGATTTTATCCCGACATAACATTTATGAAGGAAAGACGATGCCTGCGATAACAGAATTACTGCCTTATATACTGGCGCTGGGTCTGGCCGCGGCCATTCCCGGCCCGGGCATGACAGCGATCGTGGCCCGTACCCTTAACGGGGGCTCTCTGGCGGGTTTTGCTGCGCTTGCAGGCGTGATAATGGGCGATTTATTTTATTTGACGCTCGCCGTATTTGGCCTGGCCGTTGTCGCTCATACCTATACCGGACTGTTTACACTGATTAACTGGGCTGCGGCGCTCTATTTAGCTTTTCTGGCCTGGCAGTTCTGGTCTTATCAGCCGCATTCCATCACGCTGGACCAAAAAGTGACGCACAAGCAACTGACTTCTGCCTGGCTGTCAGGCCTGACCATCACACTGGGCAACCCGAAAACAATCGCGTTTTATCTGGCCATATTACCGCTTGTGATATCGCTGGAGAGCATATCCTTAACATTCTGGGCAGCCAGACTGGTGCCCGTTACCGCAGCGGTGCTGCTGATGGTCGGAGCCATGTTTATTCTGGCGACAGTAAGCGTTCGCGCATTACTGACCAGCCAACGTGCACAGCGCATCATGTTTAAATCGGTCGGCGTTATCATGCTGCTGGCCGCCATCGGTATGATCCTGAAAACGCTTTAATGCCGTGACCGAGGTGACACGGCTTCCCGTGCGACGTCAGAACAGACTGATTAATCTTCATTTGCTCTCGGTATAAGTAACAGCCCTGATCCGCTGTGGTAACATCTTGCCCTCACCTTCTCGTTACCGGGCACCCTGTTGAGCACTATGTCAGACACTACGAAACGCAAAAATGATCCTGAAGGACTTAAAAAGCGCATTCTTGCGAGCGCACTGACGACCTTTGCTGAGTTTGGTATGCAAGGCGCCCGTCTTGAGCAAATTGCTGAAAATGCCCAGACGACTAAACGAATGGTGGTTTACCATTTTGGCAATAAGGAACAGCTCTATATCGATGCGCTGGAACAGGTTTACCAGCAGATCAGGGAGCATGAAACTGGCCTGAATCTGGCCTCGCTCGCCCCTGAGCAGGCCATCATAAAACTGGTTGAAGCCAGCTTCGATTACCATGTTTCCCACCCGGATTTTGTGCGTCTGATCTGTATGGAGAACCTGTCTCGCGGCCGCTACATCTCGCAGTCTGCCCGTCTGAGCCAGCTGAACCGCAGTGCGCTGGACTTACTGGATGATATTCTGAGCCGGGGACAGCAGCAGGGACTGTTCATCAAAGAGATCGAGACACTGGACGTGCATCGCCTGATCAGCAGTATTTGTGTGCATCAGGTCTCCAACCGATTCACCTTCAATACGCTGTTTAGTCGGGACAAAAATGAAGACGAGATCATCCGTCGTAATCGCCAGCTCGCCGTCACGGCAACGCTGCGCTACATCAGATGCTCACGCCACGCGTCCTGAGCGCTGAAAAGGATAGTCTATGCTTAAGTGGTAATAACAATATCACTTAAGTAAGGAAAGCAGCTTGAGCAGAGACGCCAGCCTTTATCCGCTTCGCCAGACGCAGCGTGAACCTCATGACAATACACTCTGGAACTGGGCGCAAAACGCGCCGATTGGTACACAACAGCAGGTAAAACGCCCTGCCAATGAGGCGGCTTTGCAGCAGTTACTGCGCGACACTCACAACACAGTGCGCGTTATTGGCAAAACCTACTCACCCGGCAGAATGCTGGCTGTGCATCCCGACGATCTGCTGCTGGATCTGAGCGCCTTTACCGGCCTGCTCCGCAGCGATGCTCACAGCGTTACGTTTGCAGGCGCCACACCGCTCGAACAGATCTACAGCACCCTGACAGACATGGACCGCATGCTGGCCTCTTCGCCGGGCGTGATCTCCGTGCAGACGCTGGCCGGTGCGATGGCAACCGGTACGCACGGCCAGGGTCTGCAGCAAAGCTCCATTGCGGACGAAGCCGAGCAGATCCGTCTGGTGCTGAGCGACGGCTCCATACGGGAGCTGTCGCGCGGTGACGACGATTTTGCGGCGGCGCTGGTGTCGCTCGGCACCCTGGGCATCGTGACCGAAGTGACGTTGCGCACCCAACCGTTCCGCATCTTCACCTGCCACAAGAATGTGGTTTCGGCGGACAACCTGGAAAGCGATCTGCTGCGCTGGAATGAGGATTATGCACTCAGTAAGGCCTGGTGGTTTGTTGACGATAACATCATGCACGTCTGGAATGCACATCAGGCCAGCTACGATGAGATCCAGCGTTACGAGCAGTCGGGACGCGAAGTAGTAGAACATGCCGATGAAGGTGATGACAGCCTGAACGATACTATCGAACAGACGCTGGAGCACATGCATCGCGATACGCAGATTCACGGTAAAGGCGGCAAACAGTTCCGCACTGTGACTCGCTTTCGCGACTTTACCGATGTCACAGGCGACATCTACCAACTGTTCTGTCGCGGTATCGCCGTGCCGCAGATCAACGTTGAGATTGGCGTTCCGCTGGCGCGCACGCCGGCGATCATCAGCAAGATCAAACGCTGGTATGCCGAAAATCGTCCGCACATGCACTATCCGATTATCCTGCGCTGCACCGGTGCCTCATCCGCCTGGCTGAGCCCCGCCTTCGACCAGCCCACCTGCTTCTTTGGCTTTGTCGTTTATTACGCAGATGATGGATCGCTTTCTGAGGCCGGCCTGCACTTTTTAAGCGAGGTGGAGAAACTGCTGGCCGAAGAAGGTGGGCGTCCGCACTGGGGTAAATATTACGATGCCTCGCTCTACCACTGGCGGGATCTTTATCCGCACTGGGACCGCTTTCGCGCCCTGCGTGAACAACTTGATCCGCACCACCACTTCAGCAACGACTATACCGCTGCACTGTTTAAATAATTTAAAAAAGGGATGTTATGTTTGCCTGGGTAACGTTACTGACGCAACCGGATTATCTGGTGGGCGTGAAAGCGCTGCACCGTTCACTGCAACAGACGAAAACACGCTGGCCACTGCTTGTGATGGCCACCAATGCTATCAGTGACAGCGAGTGTGAAGCCCTCAGGGATGAGGGCTGTATTATCCGCCGGGTTGATCCGCTTTATCCGGACAATGATTTGAATCAGCACTATGCCTCTGAACGCTTTGGCGAGGTCTGGACTAAGCTGCGCGCCTGGCAGTTGACCGAGTATCGGCGCATGGTATTCCTGGATGCTGACATGTAGCGCGGCGAAATTTGTTGCACAGCAAGGCGATATATTCTGCACGGATGTTTCTTAAAATTGAGGGAAGATTATGCACGGTGCAAAAAAGAACACCTCAAGGATTAAAGAATTGTTGTGAGTGACAAGGGGCAACCACTCACAACAGAAGCAGATAAATCAATCTGGCTTAATAGGCCAGGTAATTTGGGGGGCTTTGGCAAGGTCAACAGCATAAAGCGCGTCGAGATAATCCAGCCACTTATTGTACAACGCTAAATCATCCTCTTTCAGCCTTCCTAGCGCCGCTTTGCCGGGCCACTGACGTGAATTCATGAAAGTGTTTGCCTGGCTAATTAACGCCTGCCGGGTGATGGTCGCAGCGCTTACCAGTTCATCTTGGGTAGGTGGAGGAATATCAATCCATACTGGCATTGAGTCGCTGCCTACCCCTCTCATTTTTCCTTCTGGCGGTGTTGCGCTGAACTTCACAAATACTTCGTCTGAAACCTCAATGCCGTCTGCTGGCCATATCCCACTGTTGTGGTATTCAGCCTCCAGTTCCTGGAGAAAAAAACCGTTAGTGGCAGGTGAAAAAACGTAGCTCATTATTTACCCCTCGCAAACCAGATGCAGTTGGCTGATATAGAAGGCTCAACAGCATTATCACCCTTTGCAATTCGCGCAATGTTTCTCGCCTGAAAACCGCTCAATGTGATTGAATTAAGCTGCCAGAGAGTAACGCTTGTCCCGCCTCCGTTGTCATGTTCACTCAGAAAACTCACTGAGCTGGAAAATGCTATGGGAAACGTAACGGACGTTGTATCAGTAGTGGGATTAGATATTCCCCACTGCTCTATAAAGCCGTCTGGTGTTTTCCGCCACCCTTGATTACTCGTCCAGAAAGACATATCAGGTATTTGAGTCTGGCCTGTACCGACATCTCTCTTGGCCGCAGATAGTAAACCGAGATTTTTTAATGCCGCATCAATTGCAACCTGACCGTCTGACGCTATATCTGAAAAAGGGTTTGAGCGAGTAAGTAATATCTTTTTAAGAGCAGATAATACCTGTGTACCTTTCGCAGAGTCAGGAACGATGCCTGCTGCGGTTAAGATGTTAATCAGTTCTGACTGCGCGTCGCGAATCGCTCCCTGAGTATTGTTCAGAAATGTAGCTGTGACGATTGTCCCTTTTTCGCCGGTAAGAGGGTTGCCATTGTGAAAAAGGCTGTCAGGGGTGGCATGAGTGGTTGCATCAGACCTCCTCCTCGTAAGTAAAATAACAATAGGTGTGTGCAGGTTTGAGATTCTCAAATATGGTCTCAAGGACTTTATTGCCATAAGTGGCAAGGCGCTCACCTGGCAAAGAGGCACCTGCCCGAAAGTAATAAACAGTGACACTGGATTTAACATTCACAGCCCAGACATAGATAATCTCGGGAACATAAAGCTGATCTCCGGCACGGTTAATACCCGCGCGGAATGGCTCAAATTCATCAATAGTGATTGTGTAGCCTGCCGTGGCAGCGAGCTTTATAAAGTAGGCCCGACTCAGTCCACCCGTCTCAGCAAGCTTAATCAGTACCGCATCAAGGCGTTGCTGCCATGTATCCTCTTCGCCGGGTGTAAGTTCGAGGACGCGCTCCCAGTCATTCAGTAATCCATCTGAAAATAACGGAGTCACAGCCTCTGTAACTTCATTTGCACTGGAAGAAATCAGAGAAAGTGCATTCCCCTTAGCGGTCAGCTCCGCATCAAGCTTCACCTGATTAGCGTCATAGGCCACTGGCGGCAGGAGTGAAGCCAGAAGGTCGCGATAATTCATAGCTGCGTCACCGTGACATTACCGGCGCGTATCCATTCAACGACAGTTGCGTTTACTACTGGCTGTACGTTTCCAGCAGGTGCGCTGATGCTGCGGTCGGTTATACCGGTAATATTTGTAATGACGCCTTCCGCCTGCGATTTAATGAAGGGCTGTCCTGGCTCAAGGTTATTGATGAATGTGGTCAGGTCCGTAATCGTTTGGACTTTAGCCGCGTCAAAGGTAATACCCTGCACAGTGATAGCCGCTGCAATATCAACTTTACGGAATGTAGGTGCCAGCACAATGGTATCTTTGGCAGTAACGGGCCGCTGCTCATCAATATATGCCTGACAGGCTGCGATAATGTCGGCTGAGGGCATCCCCCCGGCAGAGGTTATTACCACATCAACAGTGCCGAGCCCACGTCGAAGAGGATAGACATACGCCGCCGTGAGGCCATCTACCGAGAGTGCCCAGCGTCGATAATCATATTTGTTTCCGCCTGCAGGTGGACGTCGTATAACGTCGAGCAGACGATCTAGCAAAGCGGCGTCAGTTTCAGCGTCGGTTCCTCCACTGAGAAGACCTACAGTCACAGTGCTGTCAAAGCCGGTAGGCGGTGTGGCAAATGTGCCAGAGACCTCTGCTGTGCTGTTACCCGCCGCACCCGCTGTAACAACACGGACAGGGACTACACCTGTACCATCAGCTCCTGTTGTGACCTCAGCGGTAGTTATCCAACTGAAAGAGCCACGGGTAATAATTTGCCCGGCCACAGCCTTTGCCCCCGACTCTCCGGTGACTTTGGCGGAACCGCTGGCCGTCGTGGCAGCTTTCCGGTAAAGACCGCGAGTTCGGGCGTGCCAGACAAGAAATTCAGTATCTGCTGTGTCGGGGAAAATCTGGCGAACTATCCATGCCTGATGCTGATAAAGCCCTGTTGCAACGCTTGCGACTGAGGTCGCACGAATCCAGTTGTCACTGTCTTCGGTAATGTCCGCGTCAGTATCGAGATTGCGGATATCCCGTAACATATCGCTGCGGATTTTTTCAAATGCCGGAACGGTAAAAGGCATTATGTAATCCTCACGGGGTGTTTAAAGGTTATTCTCTCGTCATTGGACTGAATGACCGTCACATGCAAAAGGAGCCAGCCGGGCTCGGATGAGAAAGTTTCAACGCTTACAGACTTAGCACGGCCATCAGCATCAGAGGTAAGCGGAGCAAGTGCCTGCTCGGCATACTGTTTAGCGAGAATATGCGTAAGCGTCACATTTAAACCGTCTGTGCAGCGGGCTCCGGTTCCGGGAAAATAGTGTCCATCATTTTTTAATGGACACTATCGCGTGAAACACCGGACATGGCTCCTTGAGGCGCTTCGCCTCCATT
>NZ_VZPF01000132.1 GCF_008801695.1 Pantoea stewartii subsp. stewartii | reverse complement strand
GTTCGCCGGTTCAGATACAGGCGGAGAACGTGCGGCGATCCTCTACTCTCTGATCGTCACCTGCCGGCTTAACGGCGTTGACCCCGAGACGTGGTTGCGTTACGTCATCGGTCATATACAGGACTGGTCGGTGAACCGGGTCCGCGATCTGCTGCCATGGAAGGTCGAGCTTCCCTCTGCCTGAACGTCAATACGGTCTGAATGCGACGCTTACTCCTGACTGCAACCTGCATGGCCTTTCTGGCGTCCCGCATCTCTTATCCGCTGGAAAAACTGGCAGGCATGGTGCGTGACGGGGGAAGTGAGGCCAGCCCGGATCCGCTGTCATCCGTTAACACCTGGTACAACGAAGCTGACAGATTAAGAGAAGCGGTTCAGCATCACCGGCGTGCGGTCGCCGGGCATGTTGCGGACCTGAACGATAAAGCCATGACCGATCCGCTGACCGGATTAAATAACCGTCGCGGTTTTTATGCACAGGCGGCCCAGCACCGCGAGGAGCCTGTGCAGAGTGCGATTGCCATTGATATCGATCACTTTAAAATCATCAACGATCGCTATGGACACGATGCTGGCGACAAAGTCCTGGTGAGCCTGGCGGGTTTGTTAAGAAAGCGCTGCCGTACGCTGGATGTAATCAGCCGGTTCGGCGGCGAAGAGTTTGTGCTGCTGCTGCCGGGCACCTCTATGGGCGACGCGGCCGCAATGGCAGAACGCATCCGTGAGGCCGTCAGTCATACGGTGTTCCCGTTTATCAACAGCATGACGGTTTCCCTCGGCGTCGCTACCTTAAACGGTTTGGGCGACGACGCCTCACTACTCAGGCGAGCAGATGAAGCGTTGTACGCGGCAAAAGACGAAGGCCGTAACTGCGTCATGGTGAACCATGAGGGGAACATTTCTCGCTATCCTGCCAGGTAACGCCGTGGGCGTGAACCCAACGGCGTCTTAACACATTTCGCGGAGTTTCCAGTGCAGCCAGTGGTCCAGTTCGCTGTCTGCCAGGGGACGGGAATAGAAAAAACCCTGGGCCTGATCGCAGCCATATTCCGTTAACGCTTCCACGGTATCGACACATTCCACGCCTTCGGCCAGTACCACATAATCCAGCTCTTTCAGCATGGTAATAATATTACGGGCAATAATGCGTGAGGCCATATCGGATGAAAGCTCACTAATTAGCGAACGGTCCAGCTTGATCACATCCAGCGGCATCCGGCGCAGATAACTGATATTGCTGTAGCCGGTACCAAAATCATCAAGAGAAATGCCAAAGCCGCGCAGTTTCAGCATCTCAAGCCCCCGCATGGACGAGGGGCTCTCAACAATGCGCTCCGTTTCCAGACACTCGATTCCCAGCAGGGAGGTGGGGAGTTTTGCCTTAAGCATTTTCTCTTCCAGGCTATCCGCAAAACCGTCAAGCGAGAAATCGCGCTCACTCACGTTAATCGTAACAGGCAACTGGATACAGCTGTTGCGCAGGCGCTTCAGGCGGGCGATAACGTTGTCAATCACCCATGATGTCAGGGCAGTAAGGGTTTCGGTCTGCTCGGCAAGCGGGATGAAAGTGGCCGGTGAGAGTTCGCCTCGTTCAGGATGATGCCATCGAATCAGGGCTTCAAGCCCGATGGGTTTACCGCTTTGCAGGCAAATTTTAGGCTGATAAACCAGATAAAGGCCCACATCTTCGCGCAGCGCGCGCGCCAGATCGTTGATTAACGTGAAATCCTGCGTACGTCTGATATCCGTGGCTTCACTAAAGCGTAAAGAGGGTAAACCGCGCCCAATGGCCTCGTGCAAGGCGCTGACCGCCTGGCGCAGGGTTTCATGGGGCGGGAAAATACCGGAGACGAAATCGACCTCGCCGGTGTGGGTGCTGAGCCCCACTGACAGGCCTTCACCCAGGTCGGCGCTGATGCCTTCCATCTGACAGGCGACCCAGTGCGCACTGATGCGGCTGTCCGCACGCGTCAGCACCGCAAAACGCCCGGTGGCAACAGTATAAATAATGTCACTGGCCGCAGGACGCAGCCGAAGGGGCAAAAGGGTAGCGACATCCTTGAGCAGGCTTTCAACGGGCCCCATGCCCATCGACCGGGCCAGTTCATAGGCGCGCGGCATATCAATACAGTCAATCAGGACCAGGCGGCGTAAGGTTGTGTCGCCTGCTGCCGATAAATAATGCATGTCACGAATCAGGCGCTGGCGGTTGGGCAGCCCGGTCACCGGGTCGACAAAGCCCGCAGAATGCCAGGCCTCCAGAAACGACATCACTAATGATGACAGTAACTGAAGCGTCGTAATTTGTGAGGCGCTGAAGGGGTGCGGTTGAACATCCGTGACGCACAGCGTACCCAGGTTTATGCCATCACGGTTTTTCAGTGGGACGCCCGCATAAAACCGAATAAAGGGCGCCCCAACGATCAGGGGATGAGCCGCAAAGCGGCTGTCGAGATAGGTATCAGGCACGACGACGGCGGTATCACCATCTACCGCATAGCGACAAAGTGAATCCTCCCGGGACGAACGTTCCAGCTTAAAATTGTGTGAGGCACGCACATACTGAAACTCATCATCAATGATAGAAATAAAACTGCCGGGAATGTTCAGTGCCTGACTGGCCAGTCTGACAAATTTTCTCAGTATGTCATCCCGACTTTCATCAGGATGACGAAGTGCCTCAAGGGCACGGATGCGGCGTTCAGGATCGCCGTCGAGACTCATAAGCATGTGTGTCCTCCGCTCCGTGCTGATAACGGCGCGAAATTAAAAAGAAAAAGTGTCGGATAGAAGCACCGCAACGCTGGCCAAAGGGCGCGAAAGGAAAAACAGGAAATAATTTTATTTTCACTAAATAATAGGCGTGTTCTGGGTTTATGTCTCTTTTTATTTTCTTTAAAAAATTTCTTAGTTATGAACGATGCACACATTTAATCAATTTTTACGTTTTATTTTTTCATTAACACTGCCACAATTATTTTTATAAAAAGTAGCGCGCTATTGTTTTGCCCGCAACTATTAGGCATGAATATTTTTATTGACGTTTTTACACAGCCACACCGGGGAAATACTATGAATATTCTAAAAAATTTTACGATAAGACGTGTCGTCTTATGGATACTCATTATCGCCGTGATCGTCATTGCGCTTGCGGGTGCCTATGGTTCGGTGATTCTCAAAGACATTAATCGGGAAGTTACGCGCAGTAACAGCCTGACAGAGCAGCTTATTTTCCTCAATCGTGCCAGTTTGCAGATGCAGGAGAATGCGACAGCGAATCGTGCTGCGCTGGCGGCAGACGTGCCTGCGGGTGATGAGTGGCAGCGCTACCGTGCCGCGCTGACCAGCGCGCCACAGGATTATCCTGCGGCTGCGCAGGAAAGACTCCGTGCTCTGACGCAGCAGATTTCCAGCAATAACGTGCCGCTGAGCGTAGAGCATCAGAGACTGGTAGAACTCTTTTTGATTACGTTGGCTGCGGTCACGGGGCTGCTTTTCTTTTGTGACCGCTATCTGGTTGTCCATCTTGTTCGCCCCGTAGCAAAACTGCGTGATCACTTCCGCATCATTGCTGACGGCGATCTGACCCAGGAACCCGAAGATCTTGGTCGGAATTGTGTCGGGCAAATGGTGCCGTTACTTAAAGAAATGCAACAAAGTTTGCTGAAGACCGTTCTGGCGATTCGCGACAATGCATCCGTGTTACGGGATGAGGCCAGCGATATCGCTAAAGGCAATGCCGATCTGTCGAACAGGACGGCGACTCAGGCAGCCGCGCTGGAAGAAACGGCTGCCAGCATGGAGCAGTTAACCGCGACCGTGCGCTATAACGCAGAAAACAGCCGTGAAGCGCGCGCGCTGTCAGGCATCACTGCGCAAACCACTCAGCAGGGCGAACAACTGGTGAAAACGGTGGTTGGCGCGATGGAAGGCCTGTCTGTGGGCGCAGAAAAAATACGTCAGTTTACGGCTACCATTAATGGTATTGCGTTCCAGACCAATATTCTGGCGCTCAATGCCGCCGTCGAGGCGGCGCGCGCCGGAGAGCAGGGGCGCGGTTTTGCTGTAGTGGCCAGCGAAGTACGCTCTCTGGCGCAACGCAGTGCCGAAGCGGCGAAAGAGATTGAAGGATTAATTGCGGATACGGTCGCAGGTATCAGTCAAGGACGTGATGCGGCCAACACGGCGGGCAGCACGATGGAAGAGGTGTTACGTAACGTCGGCAGCGTGAACGACCTGATTGGTCAGATTGCTCTGGCTTCCGAAGAACAGAGTAAAGGTATTTCTCAGGTCACACTCGCCGTAGCGGAAATTGACCGGGTTACGCAGCAAAACAGCAGTCTGGTGCAGACTATCTCAGCCTCTGCGGAAAGCATGAGCAGCCAGACTGAGACACTGACCAGCGTCATTACACGGTTTACACTGCCCGTGACAACCTCGTCTGTTGTCCGTTCAGCCAGCCATAAGGCCACGCAACCTCTTCGTCCTTCGGTCTCTGTGGCGACAAAAGATGATGCGGCCTGGATTGCGTTTGGCAAATAAAGATATATAAGCCAGCCGGTGGTCTGTTTTTCAATTGAAAATAACCACTGTGGTTTTCATGCCCCCGCCTTATGGCGGGGGAATTTATTGTTGAACGCCCTGTTTTAAATTTATATTTCCTTACATCTTACGTTACGAAATAAACTCAAATTATTGGTTTTTTTAAAAGTCATGCCGTTTCGCTTAAGGGAAAGTGATATAAGTTGATCAAAGCATAGATTCGGACCCATAAAATTCCTGCCAGAACGGCCTTCCCTCGATTGACATTTCCCCTGTTAATATTAAGTATTCTTATGAAATGTGTGCTGCGGCGGTGGCTGATGACCGTGTGAGAGAACCGATACGGGCTGCGCTAAGGCACTGTTACCCTAAGTCAACAACAGGGAGCCTGGTTTGGGAAATTCAATCGTCCGACGGCCCGTGCCCGTCCAGAATAACGTCCGGGAGTTGCGTATTGCGGCAGGTCTGTCACAGGAGGGCGCAGCCGAACGCTTTGATCTCAGCTTACGCGCCTGGCAGACAAAAGAAGCCACGGCGAAAGTCGCGTTACTGAGTCAGGGCGAGTATGAATTGCTGCTGTTAGCAGGCAAGCATCCCTATTATGAATTGGTGCCACAGTCCAAAAAATAGCGATTTTTACCGTTTTACACAGATAAGCAGCCTCAGACTATGAAGTTCATCTCTGAGAGGACGATAACAGTAAAAACGGGGTCGAAGTTAAAGGCGATCCCGTGATCAGAGCAGATGACTGAGATTGGGATTTTTGCTGTACAGGCGGGCCTTTGTTGCGGTTTCAGGTTGGCAGATGACGTTTACCTGGTTCTGTCTGATTGCAGGCGTCCTCTTTTTACTGTGAGATGCCCGGCCACAGTATACGACCTCAGGAGGACATACTCTGAAGCACTCAACCGAAAACGGCGCTGAAGAAGCGCGCTTGCGTGCGCTGGCCCAGTATCACCTGATGGACACGCCGCCGAATGAAGCGTTCGATCGCCTGACGATTCTGGCCGCGCGACTGTTTAGCGTGCCGGTGGCGTTTGTGTCGCTGATTGATGAAAAACGCCAGTTTTTCAAGTCTCGCTATGGTCTGCAGATTACTGAAATCTCGCGGAGCGTGGCGTTCTGCCATCATACGCTTGAGAGTGACTCGATTCTTTGTGTGCCTGACGCACTCAACGATCCCCGTTTCTGTAACAGCCCGCTGGTGCTGGGTTATCCCTATATTCGATTCTATGCTGGCGTCCCGCTGATTACGCCCGACGGGCACAGAATTGGGACATTATGTCTGACCGACAATCATCCCCGCCCTGCAATGAGCCCAACGGATCGTCAGAACCTGACCGATCTGGCTGCGCTGGTGATGGACCGCATGGAGGTTCATCGTATGGAGGTGCTGCGCCATGCCAGTCAGCAGCGGCTTGAAGCCATATCGGTCACCTCGCCAGATGCCATTATTTGTACCGATCTGAATCGCGGGATTACATTCTGGAACCCTGCCGCGACCAACATGTTTGGCTATGACGCCAGCGAAATGATGGGAAAATATGTCGCCGGACTGATCCCGGAACGCTGCCAGACGGACTACCGCAACGAACTTGATCGGCTTGAGCATGACGATGACGCGATCGCAGTCCCTCGCACTCTGCAGATTTGGGGGAAACGCTGCAACGGTGAAGAGTTTCCGGCAGAAGTTTCTTTCTCGGGCTGGCGCGAAGGGGAGGAACGCTATGTCGGCATGATTATCCGTGATGTTACGCTGCGTTATGAAAGCGAGGCGCGACTGTGTGAGCTGGCGTCACTGGATATGCTGACGCGTCTTGCCAGCCGCAGTGCGTTTATGACCCAACTCAGTAAGCTGACGGAATCCGGCGTACCTTATACCTTGCTGATGACGGATTTAGACAGTTTTAAAGAGGTGAACGATACACTAAATAACTGATCCTAATACCGCTACACTTTAGCCAGCCCATGTTTTCCCCCGGGGAATGGGCTGACGGTATTCATAAAGTGATGGACCTTTTTCAACAGTTGCCACATTGAACTGCACTGGTGATTTCGGGTTATTGTCTCATGAAGCGCCTGCCACAACCGTTCGACAT
>NZ_VZPF01000131.1 GCF_008801695.1 Pantoea stewartii subsp. stewartii | reverse complement strand
ACGTGGTTGCGTTACGTCATCGGTCATATACAGGACTGGCCGGTGAACCGGGTCCGCGATCTGCTGCCATGGAAGGTCGAGCTTCCCTCTGCCTGAACGTCAATACGGTCTGAATGCGACGCTTACGCATCGGTAGCCGCAGCCTTTAAAGAAGCGGTTTCGCGGGAAATTGGTGAGGATAAAAAAGCCCTCATTGTGGATTTTAGCAAAATTGACTTTATCGATAGCAGTGGACTGGGAACACTGGTTTCGTTGCTTAAGTTAATGAATGGAAAAGGGGAAATGACATTATGTGCATTAAATGCCAATATCCAGAAGATGTTCACACTCACCAGAATGGATCGCATTTTCCGGATCTGTCCGGACCGCTCCGCGGCGCTTGCGCAGTTAAATAAGTGAGATGTCAGTGAACAGCGATATTACGCTTCCCGCTACGCTGACCTCGCTCGTTCGCCTG
Source organism: Pantoea stewartii subsp. stewartii (assembly GCF_008801695.1). GTDB lineage: Bacteria > Pseudomonadota > Gammaproteobacteria > Enterobacterales > Enterobacteriaceae > Pantoea > Pantoea stewartii. Next base: position 6,386 of record NZ_VZPF01000131.1, on the reverse strand, counting down.
GCAGAATGGCTTGCGGAAAAGATGGAAGCGTTACCCGTGAATGATGAGTGGCGGTTCTCACTCGATCTCGCCGCGTGTGAGACAGCAACCAATATCATTCGTCATGCGCTAAACGAAGACAGTCACCGCCGGTTTACAGTGGAATTTATTGCGTCAGACATCAGCATTACGCTTCGCTTTATGGACGAGGGGAGTGTATTTCCCGCTGAACGCCTCCAGGCGGCACGTTGTGATGCTTTTTCTGACCAGACAATAAACAAGGAAAGCGGCAGAGGGCTGAAATTGATTTTGTGGTATGTGGATAAATTCCGGATCGAATACTCGGCGGGCAAAAATATTACTTTGCTGGAAAAGTCGTTGGTATGTTAGTGCCGAATGCCTGTTATGAGCGGATGTACTGGACTGATAAGCTGTTGCGCCGGGCGAACGCGGTGTTACCCTACGTATGTCCATGCTGATAACAACAGACTCAACGACACGTTCTGAGCGGCACACGCACTCAACCTATGGCATCGCAGTTCTGTAATATTTTTTTGGACAGGCACTTATGCACCTGTCACACGGCGCCCACTCAGTCGTCAGTATGCGGTGGAACCGGCAGACCTAATGCGCTTACCAGCTCATCAATACTAAGAGGAACGTCAAACCATTTGTCGTTCGACAGAACGACGCGGCAGCCTTTTGAAAATTCTTCTTCACGGACCCATGCAATAAGCTCTTTCTGGATCATCCATGTTTTATTATTTCTGTCCCTGAGGGTCACCAGGTTAGTGGGTGAGCAGGAAACGCCGGTGGTTGTTTCTGAGGTGTGATATATGCTGGTGTCTAACATGCGGTGCTCCAGTCAAATGGCTAGCTTGAATCTTTTTTATTGTGTATGAGTAACCACGGCAGACGGACCATTAGGACGAGCTTTTTGCCGTCCCTCCGCTCTTGCCGCACAACGAGAGTTAAACCTGCACTTACATTAATCCGCTTCCTGCATTCACCTTCCTTCCTGTCGCTGAAAGGTTTCAACAGAAAGCTATCCGCATCAGAAACGCGGACAAGTGGTCAGCTAGTATATCGTCACCGTTTCGTTTTTCTTCACGGCTATCTGCTTTGGCCCGTCCAAGACGATAACAAAGTGGCCACTCATTCAGAAAGAGCCTGTTATCTGAGCAGACATTTTTCTCTGGGCCAGTGTGATTGTACATTCTGGGTTATAGGCAGTCTGACAAGCTGAACAACGCTTTTCGGGCGGGTCAAACCAGGCGCATCGTGAAAGCAGAGTACACCTAAAAATCGTTCCTTGCTGGTGTGTATCAGCAGTGTATACTTGTAACTCACACTTCGGAGGTGTACATGAAATACAGAACTAACGTCACCATTGATAAAGAAGCCTACGAGATATTTTCATCTGCGGGCTTAAACCTTTCTAAAATGGTTAACGAGCTTGTCACTACTGAGGCTCGCAGAATCCGGGCTGAACGCTGGAAAGAAGAAAACCGTGAAAGCATGAAAGCCTTCTCTGACTTTGTGGGAGAAGAGGGATCGCTTTCTGATATGTACAGGAACTGGTAGGGATGCAATTTGACGTTTACTCACACAAGAATGGTAAAAAATATCCTTATCTTGTTGAAGTACAAAGCTACCTGATAGACACACCAGGCCGTTTAATGGTCGCCCCCCTTGCTCTTCCGGGCGAGTTCGTGGGTTCAGGTGAACTTTATCCTGAGGTACTGGTTAACGGCAGCAAGTACCGCGTTGTGACAACCGACATTGCATCTGTCCCGGTGAAAGCGTTAGGGGACAAAGTGGGTGATGTCAGTCAGTATGAAGCAGCAATAAAAAACGCCATTTTCAGGCTTTTTTGGGGTTTCTGACAGGTTTTCTTAACCCACCGATGCCAGTCACCGGCAATGACGGGTCGGGTCGAACAGCCATGAATGTCGCATTCGCTGGCGGTTTTCGTTAGTCTGCCGCGAATAAACGTTCACGGCAGTAAACCTAAAACACAGCAACGCTATTCTGACCTTCTTAAAAGGCAGGGATCACGTGATCAAGTTTGGGTCGTTCCAGAGACGAAATCCACCTTCGAATGCCAGCGTGTTGTCGCCTTTCCGGCAGTTGGGCGGAAGTGAATCGAGTTCACCTACGTTTCCGCCGCCTAAGACGACGTACTCAGGCTGTAACGCGGCGGTCAGCATCTCCACTACATCAAAAACACGCTCTTGCCATTTTTTATTGCCCTTTTTTATCCGATAGGCTTCACCCACATAATGTTCATAGCTATTGCCCTTGCGATAAGGTAAGTGAGCAATCTCCATGGGCTGAGCGACATTCTCAACGATCATCGCAGCACCTAATCCCGTGCCAAGACCGAGAAAGAGCATGCGTCCGCCCTGATAGGAACCCAGCGCCTGCATCAGGGCGTCGTTGACGATACGAACAGGGCAACCGAATGCGCCCGCATAGTCAAATCCCACCCAGCCCTCACCGAGGTTGGCGGGTTCCCGAAGCGGTTTGTTGTGCGCGACCGGACCGGGATATCCCATTGCAATCACATCATAGGTCATGCCTTCAGCCAGGTTCTTAACCACAGCAACCATTTCAGCCGCAGACATTGTCTTTCCACTGTCCGCCTTCTTTTTCACCCCGCCAGCGCTGGAGAGGATTTTTACATGGCTTCCGCCGATGTCGATGGCCAGAACGATTTGATCTTTTTTCTTTTTAGGTTGCCGCGTCATTGATAGTGCTCCATAACTCAATCGGGATCGACCCAGCCGCCGGGGGGCGCAAAGTCTGCCATCGTATCCGGCCCCCAGGTTCCGGGCTTGTAGGAAAGGGGGACGGTTTTCTTATCCAGTACTGGCTCAACGATCTTCCAGGCCAGTTCCGCCGAGTCTTGTCGGGTAAAAAGCTGACGATCGCCAGCCATCGCATCGCCTATCAGCCGCTCATAGGGCGCCATATCGCCAATGCCATCGTCAAGCGCCGTTAGCTCAACGGCTTCACCTCGCATCTTTTCGCCAGCCGCCTTGCGTCGCGCCCCAATGCCGATCGTAATATCCGGACCAAGGCGAAAGCGGATATAGTTAGCGGCCTCGTTGGCAATGTCATCGAAAAGTGTAACGGGTGGTCGCCGGAAGCGCACGATCACTTCCGTCGCATGCGCAGGCAGATTTTTGCCGGCACGGATAAAAAAGGGAACACCACTCCAGCGCCATGTCGCAATCCGGAAACGAACCGCAGCGAACGTCTCTGTCGAAGAGGAAGGGTTGACACCGGGTTCATCGGTATAGCCTGCAAACTGTCCACGAACCACATCATCGTCCGACAGGGGGGGAATGGCCTTCAGCACCTGAACTTTCTCATCAACCAGATCGTCGGACGCGCCGGAGGCGGGAGGTTCCATAGTCAGCAACAGAAGCACATTCACCAGGTGATTTTGGATCACATCGCGGAGGCAGCCAACTTCATCATAAAATTTGCCGCGTCCTTTAATACCAAAGTCCTCGGCCATAGTAATCTGAACGCTTTCGATATGATCGCGATTCCATATTGGTTCGAGGAAGCTGTTGGCAAAGCGAAAGTAAAGGAGATTCTGGATGGCTTCCTTCCCTAAAAAGTGATCGATACGGAAAATCGCGTCCTCATCGAAAACGTTGTGAAGCACGTTGTTCAGCTGTTTTGCCGACGCGAGATCGCGGCCGAACGGCTTTTCCACCATCAGGCGGGCGCCTTTCGCGATACCCGCCTCTTGCAAACCTGTGACGACCGTTTCAAACAGCGACGGGGGTATAGCCAGGTAATAGAGCGGGTGATGATGGTCCCCCAGCGCATCGCGCAATCCATCGAATGTTGACTGAATGCGATAATCGCCGGAAACATAGGACAGCCTGTCCGCCAGCGCAGCAAAGACTGCCTCATCGAACTCATCGACGTGTTTTTCAACCGACTCTTTTGCACGCGCAATCAACTGGTCGCGCGTCCAGTCTTCAAACGCCACACCGATAATGGGCGTATTGAGCGTGTTACGCTTCACCATTGCATAGAGTGAAGGGAAGATCATTTTATAGGCAAGATCGCCTGTGACACCGAACACTACCAGTACGTCTGAACGTTGCTGTACCATCGCTGTGTCCCTCCGCTTTAGCGGTTTTTTTCCAGATGGCCACCGAAGGCGTGCCGCATGGCTGAAAGAACTTTTTCAGCAAACAGAGCTTCACCACGAGAAGAGAAACGCCCGAAGAGAGCAGACGCGAGAACCGGCGCGGGAACGCCCGTTTCCACCGCTGTCTGCAGTGTCCAGCGGCCTTCACCGGAATCTGACACACGACCATCATAGTTTTTAAGGTGCGGGTCCTGCTTCAACGCCTCGGCGGTCAAATCCAGCAGCCAGGAACCGATAACCGAGCCATGTCGCCATACCTCCGCAACGGCGGGAAGATTGATGTCAAAACGGTAATATTCAGGATGGGACAGAGGCGCGGTTTCCGCATCTGCCTCCCGTTCGCCGTTTCCGGCATTGGCGGCTTTCAGTATATTCAGGCCTTCGGCATAGGCGGCCATCACACCATATTCAATGCCATTATGTACCATCTTGACGAAGTGTCCGGCGCCCGCCGGCCCACAATGAAGATAGCCTCTCGGCGCTGTGCCTACGGCCGCATCTTCCTCAATGTGCTGACCGGCACCGGGCGCGAGCGACGCAAAAATCGGATCCAGACGCTTCACAGCCGCCTGCGGGCCACCGATCATAAGGGAATAGCCACGTTCCAGGCCCCACACGCCACCCGATGTACCGACGTCGATATAGTCGATCCCAAGGGGGGAAAACTCTCCAGAGAGATCGATCGCTTCACGATAAAAGGAGTTGCCCCCGTCAATGATGGCGTCGCCTTTATTCAGCTTTGATGCGAAATCCCGCGCAATCTTCGGTGTGATCGCGGCAGGCAGCATGAGCCAGACCGCGCGCGGCGCCGCCAGTTTAGCAATAAGATCGGCTGGCGACGACGCGTCGGTTGCCCCCTCTTTAACCAGTGCGTCAACGTTATCGGCGTTCACGTCGAAGACCACGCAATCATGGCCCTGTTTAAGAAGACGACGAACCATGTTTGCGCCCATACGGCCGAGTCCTACCATTCCAATCTGCATATCATTCCTCTCTGTCAATGCGCATTTGATTTTCCGGTTCATTCACAACCTGAACGGTGAAGTCGGTGTGTTCCCAGTTTTCAACATCAGGCCAGTAGAAGGTGAAGACAACGCGGGTTCCTGCGTCCTCATGCTGTAAAGGCAGGTCCACATAGTATGTGCCAAGTCCGGAAGGGATCGCCGGGCTGTCAGAGACGGTCGTCCAGTTATCTGTGCTCCAGTGCACCAGTGCGTTCGCTTCCGTTTCCAGCCTCAGCTGCTTCCCGACAGGAACAGAAGACAGGCGGTTGTTAAAGCGCCATATGCGCAAGTGCGATGCGGTTTTATTCCGGATATAGCGCTCAACGCCCTGCGGTGGCATATCGAAGACCACGCCATCGCGGAGCGACCGCACGAGTTTAATATGCTCGGAATGCGCCCAGACAAGTGGCATGGCGCTCCCGGCTGGCTGGCCGAAGAACAGCTCCCTTTCAGGAATATCGGGACCGTCCCAGGTCTGTTCCGGTAACAACCCGCCCGGACCTGCCGACTTCTCCAGCGTCGATAAGAGCGCCTCCGCGACCTCGCGCCTGCCCGCTGCCAGCTCGTAATGCGCGCGTTCGCCCGCCAGCAAGGGCCAGGGACGTCCCTGGCCAATACCATCGAACGGCGCGCCGTCTTCGTGCTCACCATAGCCATCGCCGGTATACCGATACCATAGTGGCCCCTGAGGGAGTTCGACACGCAGACTGTGGTCGATTGCTTTTACCGTATCCACGATGTGCGGGTCGTCGGCGGCGCGCAGACCAAAACGCACCAATGCCAGAGCATCCGGACTCAGCACATCGGTGGTTGACAGAATCGCCCGATCCGGCGTCTGGTTGCGGATCTCGGTTTCGCCGGATGCGCTTGCTTCATCCGTTGCGCCGGGGGGAGCGATGCGGACGTAGTGACCGGCAATACCAACCGATGCGCAAAAATCGGGCTCTCCGGCAAAGGTCCATTTTTCAATCTGCTCATTCCAGCAGTCGGCGGTTTCGCGCAGATGGTTTGCAGCCACCTCATCGCCGTCTAGCGAAAGCAGGTCCGCGGCAGCAAGAAGGGCGGAGACTTCGACCGCCAGGGTAAACGGGCTGTAGCCCTGAGGGATCCCCACAAATTGACGCTAATAAACCAGCACCATTTTGTGGTAAACCCTTGTTAAATTGTTAAGAACGTCCTTCAGGGATATTCGCCTGAGCATTAGCGGAGAATGCCGTAAAATATTC
>NZ_VZPF01000130.1 GCF_008801695.1 Pantoea stewartii subsp. stewartii | reverse complement strand
ATGTCGAACGGTTGTGGCAGGCGCTTCATGAGACAATAACCCGAAATCACCAGTGCAGTTCAATGTGGCAACTGTTGAAAAAGGTCCATCACTTTATGAATACCGTCAGCCCATTCCCCGGGGGAAAACATGGGCTGGCTAAAGTGTAGCGGTATTAGGATCAGTTATTTAGGTTAACCTTTGCAGCGACTTAATGCCAGGCGAAGGCCAGCACCAATTTCAGCAGGAGAGTTGTGGGTAGAAAGAACAACATCTTCAAGGCCATCTCCTTTTGTTCTTCCCCATGCTTCCAGTTTTTCATGGCGAGTGGGCCGTATGGTGATAACTCCATTCACACAATGGATAATGCAATGTTTCATATGCTTGAATAAAGCGCGTTTGGTTTTATAACCGTATTTATCCATCAACATGGCAATCCAAGCCGCATACTTCTCCTTGCCTTTCTCAAGGTCAAAAAAAGCAACACGACCCTCTAAATTATTCAGTGTCCGGCTATTGGATAAAGCCTGTAATATAGTTTCACCAACATATTCGTCGTCAGCTTCAGGAAGTAGTAAATGGGGAGGGAACAGTGGATCTGCACTAGTTCTTCCTAGTCCTGATTGAGTTTCAATCAGTAAAAATTCATTAGTAAAATAACAAGTTGCCCAATAATCCTGTTCTTTATTAAATTTCATTATTTCACCTGAGTCACTTTAACGGTTACACTCTGACTTTTACCGTACTCAATAGCCCTATTTATCTCTATCCATTGTGTTTTAGTAGTATTGGCCGGAACTGCAAGTTGGATTTCTCTATTAGAGATCATTGAAGAATCAAGGGAAGTCTTCGAAAGGGTATATGTCTCAAATTTAGCTGCCGCATCAATATTTCCCTTAATCGAACTGTAAACCTGATTCGGATTATTCAGCTTCGCCATTGTCTGCGTATCCATTGTTTTAGCACTGACGGCTGTTTTAGTCGCGCCATCATAATAATCAAAGGTTTTGAATTTCTGAGGCAAGCGAGCATCAGCAGGCAGAACTTTACCAACATAATCCTCCCACGGCATCCCCTGCTTCATATTGCCCAGCCCCCACTGTATTCCGACTTCTGAGGCCTTAACTGTCGCCGTTGCCGTATTGCGGCTCAAAACGACATCGCCGCTTTGGTTATATTACTTGCCAGCAGCCCGCCAGAGACCAGTAGGGCCTGATTATCCGGATCAGACACAAAAGCCGCATACTTTGTCCATTCAGGGCTGCTTTGATCTATCTTCGCTAGATCCTGACCGTTCCATTGCTGAACGTAGGCTTTGGCTTCCTTACTGGTCATGACATCGGCACCGACACCACTCAACCAGCCGGGACGATCTTCCATATCATAGCCGCCCTGAGCGATTTCCTTATCAACAACTTGGGCTTCCAGCGGATTATCTTTCAGCTTCTGCTCAGTTTCAGCACTCTGTTTATCGCTAATCTGTTTCCACTTCTCGATAACAGCCTGGCAGTCACCACCGGATTTTCGACAGTTCGACAGCTCTTTATCGAACGTCAGCGACTGATCAGGACTCAACGAGTTATTCTCCACCTCAGTCCGCGCCGCCGAGCCACCGCTTCCTGCCCCGGTGCCGGCGCCCACAGCACCGCCCACTCCAGCGCCCGCAAGCGTAACTATATTGGCAATCAACTGTTTTTCATCGGCTGTGAGGAGAGCTGCTTCTTTACCGAAAAACAGCTTGCTGAGCGCATCGTTGGTGCCCAGAGCAGCGGCTGTGAATCCACCCGCCGCAGCGCCAGCCACGCTACCACCCTGAGCCTTGGCAATAAGACCGGAGGCCAGTGTATGAAGCAGGATGCGCATGGCATCATTGTCACCAGATGCCTGCTTAATCATTTGAGCAAGTAACGGTGCCGCACCTGCAGCGACTGCACCGCTGGCATTTCCGCCTGCAAGCGCTGAGAATACGCCGCTTACTGCCTGCGCAGCAATCTGCATTTTGGAGCCTATGCCATATTTTTCTTCTGTTTGCTTGTCGAGGCTACTGAGCACCAGGCTCTTTTGTTCTTGTGTCAGCTTATTGAAAGCAGGGTCATCCTTCAGCTTGTCAAGCTGCTCATTCTTTTCTTTCTCCTTTAAATAATCGAACGTCGATTGAATGGCCTGCTGACCTAACGCCGTCATCTCGCGCTGCACGTCAAGGTTATCCTGCACTTTCTGCGCATTAAAGTGATCACTCAGTGCGCGCGATGCGGAATCCGTATCCCGGCTCAGCGTTGCCAAATCCTGTTTCTGAGAAGCAGGATCGCGAATATCAATCGTGCCTGCTGACACCGCACTGTGTGTAACCGAATCCGCACCTGCTTTTACCTGCGTAAGACCTGCTGAAGGCATACCGGATGTGCTGGCACTGATGCCATAACCACTTCCCCCGCTCTTCGCGTGATTATCTATATCACTCCAGCCCAGCGTACCGGTGCTGAGATGGTTTTTATCCGGCGTCGCAGAAGAGGCGATAACTGCACCGTCAAGCTGAGTGTGGTTGCCGACGTAAATGTTATAGCCACCGTCGCCCGCCCTGATGCCGCTCTGCTGCTGTACCGAAGCATAATCATTGTAAATTTTACTGCCGCTCATGCTGGCGCTGCCCTGTACCGGTACGCCTGCGCAAATGGGTGGCACGCAGAGACTGGCACTAAATCCGGACGAACTCTGATGGCTGTCGTAGGTTGACTGATCCTGCTGACTCGCAATGTTCAGATTGCGTCCTGCATTAAGCTCAACATGATTACCCTTCAGACCGGCGCCGTTAAGCGTGACGTCCTGACCAGCTTTGACCGATAAATCTCCCCTGGCAGTAATGTCACTGTTATGGTGGGTAACGCTGCTGCCATTGGCATTCGCGCTGTTCTGGCTTGCCGCTAATTCAATGGAGAAACCGTTCTGACTGCCTCCCAGCCCAAAACCGACACCAACACCATAGTGATTACCGCCACTGGTCGACTCTTGACTGGTCTGATCCTGGGCTGAACTTAAGGCGATATCTTTACCTGCCGTTAAGGCGACATTGTCACCGCTGATTTTAGCGCCCTTGCCGGTGATGTTTTCTGCTGCCGTTAAGGTCGTATCGCCCTGAGACTTGAGTACTGAACCACTCTGAACCGTACTGCTTTGCTCAACAGACTGGTGGCTGGTTCCCGCTGTAGCGCTAACGGAGACTTTGATCGCAGCCGTGTTTTGTGTCGCGGCGGATAAAGCCGTTAACGCAGCCTGGGCGGCATAAATAGCCTGCAAGCGAGGATCGCTGTTGTTCTTGTGTGCATCCGCAACTTTGTCTGCCGCCTGAGCAATACTCACCGCATAGCCTGACACCTGTGCTGTTACGCCATATTGTGCCGATTTGCTGTTGCTGCTGGCGCGGTTGCTGTCCTCAGAGGGGTTAAGATTGATATTCCTGCCATCAACATTTAATGCGTTACCTGCATAAACGTCTGCGCCCTGAAGACTGATATCCTTACCGGCAGAGACTGATACATTCCCCTGCTCGCTTACCACACCACTGCGAAGGTTGCTCTGCTGGGTTCCCGTCTGGGCTTTATTCCACGCCGTACTGCCCCAGCCCAGGGTTCCGCTGTAGCCATCCCCGCCCAGCGATCCGATTAAAGTGCTTCCACCCTGCGCAGAAATGTCCTGCTTATCTTCACCTGTCGTCAGGTTTACGTTGCCCTGTTTTGCCGTCAGTGTAACTGACTGCTTACCGGTCACCGTTGAACCGGAAAGATTGATGTCCCCTTTATCACTGTCGATGCTAACCGTATTTCCGGTTACCGACGAAGTATGCTGCGTGAGATAGCTGGCATTACTGGTTTGCTGTTCACGTGCAATCCCCACAGGCGATGCCGGGGAGCCATGATTTGGCGAGTTTCCCACCATCCGTACAAATCCAGCTGGCGATGCACCCGACGTCAGACTCAACCGCTTGCTGCTGCTTTCACTACTAACTGACTGACTGTCCTGAGACGTTACAATATCGACATTGTTAGTGGCCTTAAGCTCAGCCTTATTTCCGGCTGCAACCGAACTGCCTTGCAGGAGGATATTACCATCGGGTCCATTACCTTTCGCTTTCAGCAGCACGTTGACCGAAGCGCTTAGTGAGCTGCCGCTTTGATAAATACTGTTACTTTGCTGGTCAGCTTTTGAAGAAGAGCGGTTGTAGGTCAGGCTCAATCCTGGGCTATCCAGCATTGAGGCACCGAGTTCATTACCTGCGGCTTTAGCTTGCTGATAGGTTGAACTGTTTTGATGCATTGCATCACGCAGATTACGTACGGTGTCCAGCGGAGTTCCACTGAGGCTTAAACCAAAACCTGAACTTTTACTCTCCTGATGCGTACTTTCAGATATGCGATCTTGTCCCGCCATCAGAGCAATATTCTTCGCAGTGACGGTGATATCACCGTTGCTTCCTCCCGCTATAACATCACTGCCTTTAACCAGCGCATTATTCCCTGCAGTCACGGTAACAGCGCCATCGGCAGCGCCGATCAGGCTGCGTGCGTCGCTCTGAGTCACTTTCGCGCCTTTATATTCGCTTTTGGCGGATTGTTTACCGTAACTAATCCCTAATCCTGAGCTGCCAAAACCACTTTTCTTCTCTTCTTTCAGTCGGTAAGTGGATTGCGTATCTGTTGCAGCCAGAACGTTGACATCATTACCGGCATTCAGCTCAACACCTTTCTGCCCCGCAACAGATGAGCCCTGAACGGTGAGATTATTCCCCGCTATAATGGTGACGTTATCACCACTCAGCTGCGTTGATTTTTCATTCGTTGCCTTGTCTTCCTCAACCGTGTGCGTGGTCTTTTTATTCAGGAAGCCCTTTTTAGTTTTGGTTTCTTCTTTGTAGTAATAGTCGCTTTCGGTCGCGGTATTCAGGTTAACGTCGCGCCCGGCTTGCAGCGCGATATCCCGCTGTGCCGTCACGTCTGTCGCCTGAGTGTTGATATCGCGTCCGGCAGCCATGGTCGTACTGCCACCACTGGCGATTTCCGTGCCCTGCTGGCGCACGGTTTCACTGATAACGGTTTTTTTGTCGCCCCTTTCGCTGTAACCGGAACCGGTAGCGTCGGCATTCAGGTTGATATCCCGGCCCGCTTTCAGCGCAGCATTGCCGGTGGCAGCGATGGCGGCGGCCTGACTGTTGATGTCCTGACCCGCAGAAAGGCTGAGACTACCGCCGCTGCTGACAGCCGTGCGATCCAGTCCGGTGGAATGGGATTCCTGGTTGCCATTTCTGCTGTTCTGGCTGTTGGTAGCACTGCTGAGGGGCTTTGTTGAATAAATGGATTTTATGCTGTGGTACTATGAAAACGGTTGTTTCAGATAACATAAAATCAATGCATTACATGCTTGCGTATGACGGTGTTCTGTCTGGCATCAGCGTTTTCTACCAAAACAGTGCAGACAAAACAGAATGATTACCTATTATTCAACAAAGCCCTGCTGAGGTTCAGATCATTGCCCGCTTGTAGCGAAGCATCATTTGCAGCGTTAAGATTACTGGCCATCACATTTAAATCATGGCCTGACTGGATCGCCAGATTATGGCCTGCCGAAATTTGGCTGGCTGTGTTGGTAATTTTTTGCGTACTGCTGTTTTGAAAACCGAAGCCATTAATTTTAAAACTATCTGTTTTCTGATTACTGGTAATGGCAATATCGTGCCATGCGTTCATTAACAGCTCACTGCCAGAACTAAGGCTGGCTCCTTTTACGTTGATGTCATTGCCCGCTTTGAGGCTTAGTGTATCCAGGGATGTTATTGCCGCTGTTTGCCCAACCAACGTTTGACGTGCCGATGCATTATCTCGATAACCCGCAGACGCACTTGTTTGCCAAAGCGTGGTCAGGGTGTTGTTGTTGATATCGCCATTAATACTCTCAAGCGCGACCTTTTTACCGCTGATGTTCGAACTGACATTGTTAATATTATTTATCGCGGTCAGCTGCAGACTTTCGCCCGCATAAAGTATGCCTGCATTGAGGTTATTCACGCTGTTCTGACTGCTCACAGCCAGGTTATTTTTTGCAGTAATGGTGCTGCCGCTGTTGGTAATATCACCACCGGAAAGCGTTACGTTGTTACCCGCAATCACGCTGCCGTCATGCATTTTCACATCTTTAGACGATAAATAGACTTTGGGCACCATCACCGTTTCGCCATTTATCGTCGCGGCTTCCCACCAGACAATACTTTTATCAAGTGAGGCTACCTGCTGAGCGGACAGTGAAACACCAAACTGTAATCCCAGCGCGCGTTGCGCAGAAGCAGCGTTATCCATGAGATAGCGCATCTGATCCAGTTCGGAACCAATGCCGTTCAGGTAACGGCTGCCGGTCTGGTTTAGCACCACGTTACTGACGTAGCGCGTATCAAAGGCCGCATCGCCAAGGAAACGGTAGTCGTAATTTGGCTTGAGGTTGAGACGATCAAGCAGATAAGACGACCCCAGGAACGTGGTTTTATCAGTATAAAGCTGACGCGTTTCCTGCGGTGCCTGGCCGGGCTGCCGGCCAAGCAGGGCGTTAAGATCGCCAAACAGACTGTTATCCAGTTGTCCCAGACGGCTTTGTTGAATAAATGGATTTTATGCTGTGGTACTATGAAAACGGTTGTTTCAGATAACATAAAATCAATGCATTACATGCTTGCGTATGACGGTGTTCTGTCTGGCATCAGCGTTTTCTACCAAAACAGTGCAGACAAAACAGAATGATTACCTATTATTCAACAAAGCCGTCCCAGACCGTTAAGTTTTGGATTGAGAGTGATTAAATAGGGGCTTTTACTGTTGCCAAAAACAAAATAGCCATTATCGTCAGACGGAATCGGATAGGCGCTGATATCCACACTAAATAACTGATCCTAATACCGCTACACTTTAGCCAGCCCATGTTTTCCCCCGGGGAATGGGCTGACGGTATTCATAAAGTGATGGACCTTTTTCAACAGTTGCCACATTGAACTGCACTGGTGATTTCGGGTTATTGTCTCATGAAGCGCCTGCCACAACCGTTCGACAT
>NZ_VZPF01000129.1 GCF_008801695.1 Pantoea stewartii subsp. stewartii | reverse complement strand
GCGCCTGGCCGCCGTTGGTTTTAGCCAGAACGGTGGTGATTGCTGCAGTCAGGGTGGTTTTACCGTGGTCAACGTGACCGATGGTGCCCACGTTTACGTGCAGTTTGTTACGTTGAAATTGCTCTTTAGCCATCGCTTGTCCCTCTAAGACACGGATATATCAAAGATATCGTCACATTAACCAGGCATTGCCTGACTGCAAGGAGTTACAGAGAAAATCAGGAGGGAGATAAAGGAAGTGGTGCTGATACCCAGAGTCGAACTGGGGACCTCACCCTTACCAAGGGTGCGCTCTACCAACTGAGCCATATCAGCACATCTGGAGCGGGCAGCGGGAATCGAACCCGCATCATCAGCTTGGAAGGCTGAGGTAATAGCCATTATACGATGCCCGCGTCCTGGAACTCGGCTACCTGTTCTTTCTGTAGCTTGTGAATAACAGGGGAAGTCCCCCATTATTCTTAGCCTGCCAGCGAAGCTGGCAGACTTTGACTGAGCTTACACCCAATCTGAATTCAGGGTGAGAAGAAGTGACTCACCTGCCAGATAAACAGGTTGTTTATCTGTTCTCAACCCGAGGGTCGAGATGGTGGTGGGAGAAGGATTCGAACCTTCGAAGTCTGTGACGGCAGATTTACAGTCTGCTCCCTTTGGCCGCTCGGGAATCCCACCTACTTGATGGTGCCGGCTACCGGAATCGAACTGGTGACCTACTGATTACAAGTCAGTTGCTCTACCAACTGAGCTAAGCCGGCATCAAGTGACGCGCATTCTAGGAAGGTCGGCTGAAGGATGCAACAAAAAAATCACTGTTTTTGTTCTATCGCTTACTATTTGTGCAAAGCATCGCAATTTACCCCTATTCTGCAGAAATAACATCCAATTATTGGTCAAATTTTCGCGTCATCTTCTGTCCCTGGATTGGGTCTTCACGATTTCATTCTTTGATGGATGGCTTTTTTCACGTCCCCTTTTTTTGCTGATCATGCAAAATTCGTCTCGATTGCTTATTTATTGCCCGGTGTTTTCCATCGACAGCCGGTTTTTGTTTGTGGATATCGGTTTGTTTGTGCAAAAACGCCACCACAGAGTAAGCGATGAGTAATGTTAAGTTGACAGGGTTGCAGAGAAAACGTACTGGCACCTAAAGAGGTGGGAATGGACACTGGCACAATACCGCTTTCAATACGCGTGAATCAGGCATTGCTTGTATGCTTTCTGTGGCCGACAGCGCTGCTCTGTTCGGTTACTGGCCTGACAGGCGCGCGAGTGCATGTGTATTGATGTCGACGCGGTGAAGATGAGCGAGGTTGCATATGAACAGGTACTGCCTACGTACAACAGAGAAGTCACATGACACATGAGAACGGCCCGATGCTTGATGTGCAGATTCCACCCTGTCCGCACCGATGACGGCTGCGACCAACTGGAACGCCGCCGAAAGTCATTATGTTTGTCCCTTCTGTTGTCAGAACGCGCTGTGCCTCCCGGTTCAACCTGCATAGAAACCCGGTCAGGCGAATTGAAGCGCTTCTTCTCTCCTTTGGCTCTCAGACAGCTTAAGCACACCACAAAGCCTGTGGCGGCCTTATGTTGGCAGCAACAGTATTGGGCTGATCTGATGGACACGCCATGCGAGGGCAGAGAAAGGGTCGTGGTAAGGGTTATTCGTCACGGGAAAGAGAGTACAGAAGGTATCCGTGCCTGAGGCAGACTGGTCTCTGAAGGCAATAAAGTGCCTTGTGGATGTTCAGACAAATGACCTGGCGAATGAAAGCACGCCCCAAAACAGTGACGCGCCTGACACGCACCTTATTTGCGGCTTAACGTCCGGCATAAAGTAACAGACAGCCACGGATTCGTTGCACGCGCTATCATGAAAGACCGCTCGTTAACCGGCTGCTGGCTAAGTGAACCATACGATAATGAGCGGAGGCCCGTTTACGTGCCCTGATCAGTGCTACCCACCGGGCTAAAGATTTACCTGTCACATCGCATGCTGTAATTACAGAGATCAAGCCTCTTGATCAAGGATTTGTTAAAATTGCGGAGGCGCCGACGAAAGCTTATCCCCGTTTATTTTTTACTTCTTTTAAAAGCTATACTGGTGGTACCCTCCAGCCCATTGTTCTCGTTAATAACTCTGTGACCCGCAATTCATTACGCTACCGTGCCCGAGTAATCTTCGGTGAAAATGTACAGATTGGTTTGAATCTGCAGTCAAATGTATACTTATGGATAAAACGACATCACTCACCACGCCTTATTTACAGTTCACCCGTGAACAATGGGCGTCATTACGCGACTCCGTTCCCATGACGCTGGCAGAGGATGAAATTGCTCAGTTAAAAGGGATAAACGAAGACCTTTCTATTGAAGAGGTGGCCGAAATCTATCTGCCGCTCTCACGCTTGCTGAATTTCTATATAAGTTCGAATGTGCGTCGCCAGGCTGTTCTGGAACAATTTCTGGGCACAGACGGGCAAAAGATCCCTTACATTATCAGTATTGCTGGTAGCGTTGCGGTGGGGAAAAGTACGACTGCCCGCGTTTTACAGGCGCTTCTCAGCCGCTGGCCTGAGCACCGTAAGGTTGAGTTAATTACAACTGATGGCTTCCTTCATCCGAACTCGGTACTAAAAGAGCGCGGTCTCATGAAGAAAAAAGGGTTTCCTCAATCTTATGATATGCATCGGTTAGTTAAGTTTGTGTCAGACCTTAAGTCTGGCGCCCAGCAGGTGACGGCGCCCGTTTATTCCCATCTCATTTATGACGTTATTCCGGATGGGGATAAAGTGGTGCAACAACCCGATATTTTAATTCTGGAAGGCTTAAACGTTCTTCAAAGTGGAATGGATTATCCCCACGATCCGCACCACGTATTTGTTTCTGATTTTGTCGATTTTTCTATCTATGTCGATGCGGAAGAAGATCTTTTACAACACTGGTATATCAATCGCTTTCTGAAATTTCGCCAGGGCGCTTTCACCGATCCCGACTCTTATTTTCATCATTATGCACAGTTACCTGAAGATGAGGCCATCAAGATCGCGGGATCGCTGTGGAAAGAGATCAATTGGCTGAACCTGAAAGAGAATATTCTTCCTACACGTGAAAGAGCCAGCTTGATTATGACCAAAAGTGGTAATCATGCGGTTGAAAAAGTCCGCCTGAGAAAATAAGTTACGACAATAAAAGCCTGCCTTAAAAGCAGGCTTTACAGACTTTTAAAGGGGACGCAGCGATATTTCCCCACCCATCCAGGATTTAATTTCGCCCTCTTGTTCCAGCAGCAAACCACCCTGATTATCAATGCCGCGTGCAATGCCGTGAACTTCCCGCTCGCCCATCAGTAACCTGACCGGACGGTTGATAAAGTTGTCTAAGCCTGCCCAGCGTGCGACAAAAGGTGCCAGACCTTCCTGTTCAAAAACAGGTAGTGCCTCACGCAGGCGATTGATTAACGTTGCAGCCAGGTCATTACGATCAAGCGTTACGCCCGCTTCCTGCAGATTAATCCAGCCCTGATTGATTTGCGCCGCGTCGGCATTTCGCATCGCTAAATTGATGCCCGCTCCCATTACGATCTGCGCAGCATCGCCGGTTTTACCGGTTAACTCCACTAAGATGCCTGCTAATTTTCTGTCATGGAGGTAAATATCATTCGGCCATTTTACGCGAACATCCTCCGCACCTAATGACTGAAGCGTCTCTGCCATCACTATACCAATCACCAGGCTGAGCCCCATCGCTGCAGCAGGCCCTTGCTCCAGACGCCAGTACATAGACATATAAAGATTAGCACCGAAGGGAGAAAACCAATGCCGCCCGCGTCGTCCGCGTCCCGCTTGCTGATATTCCGCCACACAAACGGCACCTGAAGGCAGTGAATCCATACGCTCAAGTAAATACTGGTTCGTCGAATCGATAACCGGTATCACGGCGACATCAGGCTGAGAAAGCTGACCAAGAATCGCCTCTTCATTGAGCAACTGAAGCGGTGCAGGGAAGCTGTAGCCTTTCCCGGTAACCGTATACACTTCAAGGCCCCAGCTTTTTAACGTCTGAATATGTTTATTAATTGCTGCGCGGCTCATGCCGAGCGTTTCACCTAATTGCTCACCAGAATGAAATTCGCCATCTGACAGGATATCAATAAGCTTTAGCGGTACGCTGTGGTCTTTCATGCAATCACCTCAACCGCATTGCATTCACCTTGTGCCCGGATAAAACGGACCTCAGGCTCAAGCCAGACATCAAATTTCTCACCTACGCGTGCGCGCACCTTTTTTGCCAGCGCAACGATATCGCCTGGCGTGGCATCGGCGGCATTAATCAGCACTAATGCCTGCTGCTGATGAACTTCCGCGCCGCCAACCCGACAGCCTTTAAGCTGACACTGATCGATTAACCAGCCTGCGGCAAGTTTTACCGTACCCTCTGGTTGGGGATAATTTGGCATCGCAGGATAGTGATTAAGCAATACTTCGGCCTGCTGCCGACTAATCACTGGATTTTTGAAAAAACTGCCAACATTGCCTGTTATTTTGGGGTCAGGTAATTTGCTCTGTCGCATATGGCAAACGGCATGAAACACATCCCAGGCATTCGCAGTCGCCGGATTAAGCGTCTTTAAATCGCCATACGTCAGCACCGGTTGCCACTGTTTGGTTAATGCAAACCCGACGGCAACAATCGTATAGCCCGACTGGTACTGATGTTTAAAAATGCTGTCGCGATAGCCAAACTGGCAATCGTCACGGCTTAAACGCTCAGTGACGCCGGTTTGCAAATTCAGCACGTCTACATATTCACAGACATCTTTCAGTTCAACGCCATAGGCGCCGATATTCTGGATGGGTGCAGAGCCGACCATACCGGGAATAAGTGCCAGGTTCTCTAGTCCGGAAATCCCTTTTTCCAGCGTCATTTTTACCAGTTGATGCCAGTTTTCACCCGCGCCAACATGCAGCTTCCAGCGCTCATTCTCGTCGCGTATTTCAACTCCAGCGATGCGGTTGAGCACCACAATGCCCGCGAAGTCCTCAAGAAACAGTACATTGCTGCCTTCACCCAGGATCAAAAAGGGCTGCTGGTTACGCTGGCTCATCTGCCATGCCGCAAGTATGGCTTCAGGCGTTTCGGCGACAATACGAATTTGTGTGCTGACATCAAGACCGAGCGTATTGTCGGCTTTTAAGGAGGTATACGAGCTGGACATGATAAGGCCTTCACGGGGTTAATCTGGCCGTAGTTTACCGCATCATGAACGGATTGAGAGGGAATTTGCGTGCGAAGACGTTTTTCGCTGCATATCAGCCACTCCGGGTAGAAAGAAATCCCGTCGCGGGCATGACGACAGGGGAAGCTGATGGAATGTGAGTTGTTTAAAGCAGCTAAAAACACAGGCGGAACAATTGTGTAAGCGTCGCATCTAGACCGTATTGACGTTCAGGCAGAGGTAAGGTCTACCTTCCATGGCAGCAGATCGCGGACCCGGTTCACCGACCAGTCCTGGATATGACCGAGGACGTAACGCAGCCACGCCTCGGGTTCAACGCCGTTAAGCCGGCAGGTGCCGATAAGGGAGTACAGCACCGCAGCCCGCTCACCGCCGCTGTCTGAACCAGCGAACAGCCAGTTTTTCCGGCCCAGGGCAACACCGCGCAACGCGTTCTCCGCGATGTTATTGTCTATCTCTGCCCAGCCGTTGCTGCAGTACAGGTTCAGCGCGTCCCATTGTTTCAGCAGGTACGCGAACGCCTTCGCCGTATCCGAGTGGCGTGACAGGACCTTCATCTGCGACTGTATCCAGTCGTACAGCGACTGCATCAGCGCGACGGTTCTGGCTTTTCTCACCGCCAGTCGGTCCTCTGCCGGGCTGCCGCGTATCTCCGCCTCGATGGCATACAGCTCACCGATGCGCTTCAGCGCTTCGGTGGTGATGTCGGTCGGGGTACGGACATGAACGTCGTGGATTTTCCGCCGGGCGTGCGCCATGCAGGCCGCTTCCGTGATGCGCCCGTCTTCGTACAACGCATTATAGCCACCGTACGCATCCGCCTGCAGGATACCGCTGTACCCCGCAAGGTGTTGCTGCGGATGCATTCCCTTACGGTCCGGTGAGTACGCGAACCAGACCGCAGGCGGAAGCTGTGAACCCGCGTTGCGGTCATCCCGCACGTACACCCACAGCCGGGCCGTGCGCGTTTTGCCGCTGCCCGGCTCCTGAACCGGTACCGGGATATCGTCGGTATGCACCTTGCCCGGCATCAGCACGTACTGGCGCAGCAGGTCGTACAGCGGCTCCAGCAGTTCGCTCACCGCACCAGACCAGCGCCCCAGCGTGGCGCGACTCAGCTCCACGCCCTGACGGCGGTAGATTTCTGACTGCCGGTAGTGTGGTGTGTGCTCTGCGAACTTCGCCGTGACGATTCGGGCCAGCAGGCCCGGGCCGGCGTAGCTGCGCTCTATGGGCTTTGACGGCATTGGAGACTGAACGATGTGGTCGCACTGACAGCAGGCCAGCTTCGGCCGCTGCGTTTCGATAACCTTAAAGGCGCTGCTGATGAGCTCCAGCTGCTCTGACACGTCGCAGCCCAGTGCGCTGAGCTCTCCGCCGCATGCCGGGCAGGCGGTTTCTGCCGGCAACAGCGTGCGGGTTTCGCGCGGGAGTGTGGCGGGGAGAGGTTTACGGGCAGAAGACTGGCGCAGCGGCTGTGGCAGTACCGGGTCATGCTGTTCGCCCAGCACCTCTGCCATCTCTTCCTGCAGGGCGCCGATGCGCTCCTCTGCCTCGCACACCTGGCGTGCTGTTTTCTCACGGAGCTTTTCGGAGCTTTTGCCGAACTGCATGCGCTGCAGCTTAGCGACCAGCGCCTTCAGCCGGTTGATCTCGCTGGTGTAGGCCGCCACCCGCTGTGAGAGCAGGCGGTTGTACTCCGCCAACTGGCGTATAGTGGTCTGCTGCTCCTGCAGCAGCGCCCTGAGCCGGGCGTTTTCATCAGGGGGTGAGGTGTCCATGACCCCACTTTACAGCAGGTTATATCCGCAGGCCAGGACGTTCCGTCCGCTGCGGGTGCTTCCAGTTAATTCCTTCCAGCAGCATGGACAGCTGCGCCGGCGTCAGGTGGACTTTTCCGTCGCGGGTC